>JABFSL010000127.1 GCA_013140605.1 Anaerolineales bacterium | reverse complement strand
TTGGATACCGTAAACCATTTCTTGCAATTGCTTGAATTGAGTCTAGCATTGAGAAAATATCCATTCAAAATTTCCCTTTGAACTCCTGACTAATTTTGCAAGGGGCGTGCCAACGGTTTGCGTTACCTGCGCTGGGGCGGGGATGGCGAAGCCGTCCAACCAGAAAAATGATAAGGCGTAGGAAACTGCTTGAGATTGCCGCAGACTCCCCAGCGTCAGGTGCACGCGGTGTTAGGCGCTCTTTGCTTATGGATTTATTGAAATTCTTACCCTTATGTTTCCTTCATTGTCTGATAAATTATCATCGTTTATTTGAAGATAAAGATTTCCAGATGATTTTGCTATAAACAATATACCCATTCCAATTTCTTGGATTTCGTCACTCTTTTCTATTTTTCCAATTAATACACCTGGGTAGGCACTTGGCAATGGATGATTTGGGTTTTTAGGGTCGCTGATATTTATATTTCCCGTTGGTCCAACTGAAGGATGACCGTCAGCCCAAGTTGTCCAAGAACCTGATAGATATTCAATTTGAACATTATCGCCAGCAGAAATCTTCACCCCTGTATCTTGCCAAGCGAGAGTGGATTCCACTGTAAATTGAATTTGAGCCGTTGATGTCAGTTTTGCTTCGGCTGTTTGTGTAGCATGAATTGGAGTTTCAACTGTCACAAGAACCCCCCGAAACCCTAAATAGGCAACAATCACTGTTGCCGCAAATCCAAGAAGAATTTGCAATAATAAAATATTGTTCTGTGACGGTTTGTCATTTTTTTCCATGTTACCCTTTATTCAATTTCATTTTACGACATTTTCACAGCGAAGCGCCTAACGGTTTGCGTTACCTGCGTGTGGGCGGACGTGGACTCTGCTTGGAAGCAGAAAAAACTCGAAGCCAGAAAAATGCTCGAAAATGCCGCAGAATCCCACACGTCAGGTGCACGCTTTGTTAGCCCGCGTGTTGCTTTCTATAATTCCATCTCTGAATAAATTTCAGGATGGTCATTCTTCAGTTTCTCCTTACCATATTGGTTTACAAATATAAAATCGGATTCAAAACATTTTGAAATCCTTTGAAGTTTTTCTCGAATAAACCTTGTCAAAGTCATACGGATGTGCAAGTCTATTTTTTCATATTCCTCGTAATTTTTATTTAAAGATAATTTGTGCCCTCCGATTATAACTGGCTCATATGGTTTAACATCAGTCGATTCACGTTTGCCAATAGCGTCAATTGATAGAAAATATAGCAGGATAATACTGGTTGCCCACCGAGTCCAGTGGTTTTTTTTAAGAAAGAATGATCTGTTTTTTATCGCGTGACCTAGATAATAAGCCTCAAAATCTGTCAAATTATCTTCTTTGTTTGTCTCCGATATTGGTTGTTTTATTACTTTGTCAGAATGACTAATCGTACTTGTGGAAGGATTCTTGGATTTGCCTAATACTCGCAGTATTCTATCAATTCCATCTTCAAAGGTAGGATAAAGGTCAACCCAATGGATATCTTTTAGCCTTTCATCAGTTGGCTGGCAGTCATCTAAACGAGCAGGAATAATGAATATTTCATTTGTTGGAAATTCGTCCAATATTTCTAGAGCAAATTTCTGCTCTTTTTGAACATAGCCAACCTTTGAAACAGAGTGAGAGGAGAATAGTAATAGAAAATATGAACTTTCTTTAATTGCTACTGGGATAGCGGTTTTCCAGTTTTGCCCTGGCAAGAGATTAATTGCATCAAACCATAGCGACACACCATTATTAGACAGTTCATCATAAATTTTATTCGCTAAATCACGATCCTCTTTGGCGTAGCTAATGAAGATGTCATAATTCTTTGCCATAGATTATTTTTCCTTTTGAATTGGTCTGTAGCGGGCTAACGGTTTGCGTTACCTGCGTGTGGGCGGGCGTGGACTCTGCTTGGGAGCAGATAAAACTCGAAGCCAGAAAAATACTTGACGCGAAGCGTGTCGCAGAATCCCCAGCGTCCAGTGCACGCTTTGTTGGATGCAGTTTTTAAACACATATTAATTTGGATCGAATAACCACGACACCCCAGACGAATCCTTGACCACTTTGTAAGTTGTATGACCTGTCGTTGAATAACCTGCTTTATAAGAATAAATTATTGCAACATAAATTTGTGTTTCGCTATCGGTTTGGGCAACAATTTCAATTGACGCTATTTCAACTTGCTCGACTGTATCCCAAAATGCAATATATTCATTGTATCCACCTGCGCCTCTTTCGGCAAAATTATCTATAAATTTATCAGATAATTTTGCCCAAGCTTCTTGATAATTTCTCTGATTCAATAAAGCAAAATAATCTTGGACAAAAAGAACAGGGTCGGCGTAATCACTTGGGATTTCAGTGGGTTGTAAACTTGTAGGAATTTCGGGCGTGGGAGTAGTTTCAATTGAATTATCAGATGGAGTTAATCCAAATAATTGTGCAGCCGCTGTTTGTTTTGCTTCTGCTACTGCTGTTTGTGTTGCATGTATTGGAATTTCAATTGGAGCGCGTATGCCTAAATAACCAATATACGCAGCGATAACTACTCCAAGAAAACCAAAAAATGCAGCCCAAGGAAATGAACTAGTTGGTGAATTGTTGTCGCTCATTTTTATCCCTTTTACATAACATCATTTATTTTTATTGCTGACAAGCACCCAACAGTTTGCGTTGACTTCGGGTGGGCGTGGACTCTGCTTGGGAGCAGAAAAACTCGAAGCCAAATCCCTCTCCAAATACGACCTGTGCATATTAAGTCCCTTCTCAAATTTCAATGTCGTTGGGGACATCGTACCCGAAGTGTAGCGAGTGGTAGGGTGTCCGAAGGATGGGTGGGGCCAGTGTATTATCCCGGTGATCGTGCGGGACGCTGTGTTAGGCGGCGTTTCCAGAGTTGGATTTATTGATGGTTTTGCGTTCTTTTCTCTCCATCTTATAGTCGAAAATAGAAGAGATAGCCTTTATATACTTGCCTTTATGAAAACGCCAGTTTTGCTCATCATCGAGCCATTGTATAAATATATCTCCCAAAGAGCTTCTATCCAATGCAGAAAATACGAGAACCAGAGTTGCTTCATACAGGCGGAATAGCTCCTTGTTTATGCGTTCTAAATCTTTAGGTCTCTCAAAGCCAATGTATACATCAATAGATGCGAGGCTTACACGTTCATCTACCTGTATTTTGGATGGATGAACATATGCGCAGGCTCTTGAATATATTCCTTTTATGTCAGCAATAAAGGTTGTCTTGAGTTCATCATCAAAAGGCATATACAGGTCATCAACGACTGAGATAGAAGATCGTGGTACTTGCTCATGCAGAAACATGACCTTTTCTTCAAAATTTCTTGTTGGGGCTTTTTGATCCACAAACAAGTTTTTTATTGAAGACTCAAGAATATATCTCATCTCTCGATGTGCAGGTGTAAGCATACCCTCTTCAATGAGAGTTTGCAGTGCAACTACTGATTGATTAAGATCGTCAATTGAACGGAAAACTAGTGAATTATCAACAAATGGCTTATATCGGGTAGCTGCAAACCAACAGATTTGGGTGGACTTTAGGAAATCCCGAGTTATTCTTCGAAGATACCTTACTTGGTCTTGGAATTCTTTGGATTGTCGTGTTGTTTCATGTTGTCGAGTAAGTTCAGCTTTTCTATCATCAATTTTCGTGAAGAAATGAAAGTCGGGAGGAGCATCTCCGTTAGTCATTAGCTACCTCTGTGATATATCGAAATCTTGCTGCTATTGTCTATTTAAAACATCTTCGAATGTATTCGGTCTTGCCGCCCAACAGTTTGCGTTGACTTCGGCTAAGGCGGGCGTGGACTTTGCTTAAGAGTAGAAAAATCTCGAAGCTAGAAAAATGCATGTAAATCGCGCAGACTCCCAAAAATCCGCTGCGCGCTGTGTTAGGTGGCGTTTTTTTGCTACGTAATTTTCTCCACGTTCCATTCCAATAATTTCAATACGCCTCTATTGAAGAAGCCGCCATAACTATCACGCTCTTCTTTTTCAATATATTCAAAGTTTATCGTAATTCTTTTACCAATGAATTCAGTCTCTCCAATTGTTCCTTTAACTACTAAATCTAATTTGTAAATCCCTGATTTATTCCAGTTCGTATCAGGGTTTTCATGAAATAAGAAATAAATACCATAAGCATTGGTTCGTCTCACAATAAGATTGACTGTTCCATCAAGTCCAGCAAGGATTTCCTTTGTGCCGTTTTGAGAGCCGCCTGACCAAGAGAAAAGATTTGCATACTGCGAGATTTCTCTCTTTATGTTTTCGCTGGCTTTATTGTATATCCCACGAATTTCTACTCTGCAAGTTACTGCTTTGTTTTCATCGTTCGTTATACCGATAATGATGTAAGAATTGCCATCAAGATTTTTTTCCTGCGGGACAATGGTTAAATCAACTTCTTTTGAAATATTTTCATTTCGTTGGGGTGAGGTAGCATGAATGTTTATCGTGTGTGCCGTTAAGCCTCCCTGCTGATTTTTTGATTGAACACCAATATTTTGTTCATTAGGTACATTAGGTACGCTTGGTTTCTTTTTCTCTCGACTCTTTTTCACTGCTTTAAGAATCGCTATTGACCCGAATAACAAAAAGAGCAATAGACCAACCGCAAATAACATATCAGGCTTGAAAACACCGAAGGTTTGTAACTGAGATGCAATATCATAAGCGCTGTATATTGCACCCCCGAAGGCAACCGCAACTTCCCACCAATCTTTTATAGCCTGCCAAATTTTTTCCATATCAACATTTTACTTTATGTTTTGATATTCTTTGCCTGGGCAAAGCCACCTAACGGTTTGCGTTACCTGCGCTGGGGTGGGGACGGCGAAGCCGTCCAACTGGGAAAATGATAAGGCGTGGAAAACTGCCTGAGATGTGCGCAGAATCCCCAGCGTCAGGTGCACGCTTTGTTGGGCATTTCACGGAACACCAGACTCGACATTGGATAAGAGACTACACATTCAACTAACAAAATAATTCAAACCATTTTCCACTTTAGCAATTACCAACAATTACAACTTGCAAAAACACTTGATAATCAAAAGCTATTCCTAACCATGACCGATGCCGAAGTAAGTAAATGACATTCTAATACCCTCACATTGCGATGATGTCGACTATTACATATACAATAACCGATAAGATGAATGCAAAGATAATCCCTCCTACAATTGATGCTCTAGGATGTTTCCAGATGCTCCCCACTATCAGTCCGCCAATTCCACCAGCTGGCAAACCTATAATTGCCGCAACAAGTACATCAAACAAAAAGTTTGGAATCATCAAGTCCATCCCCCCTAAAAATAATTGGAAAAGAACGATTGCCAAAAGTACAAAAATAATGCCAGCGATTATGCCTTGCCCTAATAAGTAAATCCAGCTTTTCCGTTTCTTGATCTCGTCTGGCTTGTTGTCAGTCATTTCAACGCTCCACTTTTATTTGTTTGATTACTTTGTATTGTAAGATAAATGCCCAACAATTTGCGTTGACTTCGGGCGGGCGTGGACTCTGCTTGGGAGCAGAAAAATCTCAAAGCCAATCCCTCTCCAAATACGACTTGTGTACTTTGAGTCCCTTCCCAGATTTAAATGTCGCATTTGGGGACATCGTACCCGAAGTGTAGCGAGTGGTAGGGTGTCCAAAGGACGGGTGGGGCCAGTGCACGATTTGTTAGCCCGCTCTTTGACCGCAAGACTACATGTTTTTTGATGAGCATTTTTTACTCAACGTAAAATTTCACAATACCTGCAACTTTGCTATTACAACAAACTGTTCATACCTTCAGGTGATGTGTGTTTGTTGGTTTTTGGGTCAAACACACAATCATCACGATGACAATAATAAAGTGTTGCCCAATTCAATTTTTTGCGTTTCGTCAGGGGTATTTGTTTGATCTGGCGGAAACAATGTAGTGCGAAAAAACCACATATTAACACGCCTGCTCCATTAAAAACCAGTTCATTGGTGTTTAATTTTTGTTGTACCAACAACGATATTGTGTGAATGAAAAGACCAGCACCTAATGGAAGGAGGGCAACTCCGCACACAAAAAGAATGGCAATACCAAAAGAATCTGGCGCATCGGGCAGACTCAACTTTGTGGCTAAATTTGTTGTTGCCGTTGTTGCGCTGCTATGGGTTGATTGTATGGTAGAGCTTGTAACTATGGATGTGATTTTTTGAATACGATCATCTTTTTCACATATTGGACAAAGAATATGTCCCATTTTTCAACTCTCCTTTTTATTGTTGGGCGGGCTGAGACAACGCCACTTTGACGGAACCAGCTTCAACCCACGCAAACTGCCTAAAAACGCGCAGACTCCCACCAGTCGGGTGCATGCTGTGTTAGGCGGCTTGAACGATCTAAATGCCCATTCCTCGCTTTATGAGTTCTGCTGTGAGGCTGGCACCCACTTTCGTCGCAAAATCAAGCGTCCATGAACCAACGTTTTTCAAGTGTAGCAATGCCCCTCTCTTGTCGCCAGATCTCGCGGCTATCTCAGCGGCGGCTATTTGCCCAACCTCAACGTCTCGCTCTGGCCTAATGGCCTGCCTATGCAGTATTTCACGGAGTTGAGATAGTTCATGTACGAGCCTTCCCAGGTTATCTGTTCCATCGTATGTTGTCACTTGCGTTTTAGCGATTGCCCCGCTTAGATCATTATTATCTCCAACAGTGACAAAGCCGGCTCCATTTGCCTGGATGGTAGTTTCCTGGACTTTGACGCCAGTGACTGAGCTCGGGGACCCGAAGTATTGGTGCACGGTAGGTTTCATGAAGTCGATGAGTGATTTCACTGCCTCTTCAAAATTTCCTTCGAAGGGTTTTTGAGAAATCTGCACGCCACGAATTCCTTGAGCGGCCAACTTGCTAAGGGCAAATCGCAATTCTTGCCGAGAGTTGGCCCGCAAAACCATCTTAATATCGTTTGGATTAGCATCAGGAAAATACTTCTGAATCATTTGAAGCTTTTTATCGATGTTTGCCAGTTCCTGATTGAGGTCCATCCCTCCTACTACTGTAACGGCCAAAGCTATGAGCGGCTGAAGCTCTCCTAGGAAATTCCAAATACCTGAACCGCGATCTACGCTGTATAAGAACAGGGGCCCAGTAGACCAATACTCATCCTCAGAGAGTCCATACCGCTTGAGATCATGGAAATAACCTTTAATAGTTTTATACACGGCTTCATGATTGAAAAGAGGTAGGTCCGATGGAAACTCCTTTAGCTCAATCCTCAGTAGATGCACGCGCATTGAACGAAATTTGTCGATATAAGGAACAGCGCCCTCTTCATAAGCTTGCCAAACTGACTCGTAGTCAATGTCTTTGCCAATCCAGTATTCGGATATGTTCATTAATGCTTCCTTTATAGGTCGAGTTCAGAATGCCGCCTAACACCTTCTATGTTCCATAACAGCATTATACATTCACTGTCATCCCGGCTCTCTTATTAAACCCATTCCATGCTGTGCTATGCAGGAAGGTTTTCCTGGCGGGGACAGTTTCCACGCGTTTGAGCCAGTCTGCTTCGGTGGCGAGGCTTTCGGCGAGGCATTGATTGCTATAGTCCGCGCGGATTTTGGGCGAGGCTTCGCTCAGGTTGAGCGCGCCTTCGATGAAGCGTTTCTCCATTTCGTCGCGGTCGGCGGCGTAGGTTTTAATCCGTTCGGGATAGTTCAGCAATGTGGCGCGGTGTAGTTTTTCGTGAGTCCAGTATAGGGAAGAATCTGTTTGGGATGTTGGAGCAATTCCCAGATTAAGAGATGAAGCGGCGTCCATCCAGAAGGGTTTGAATATGCTCGTGCATGGGGCCGATGTTCCAGTGGCGAAAATGATCGGGTTGGTTTTATCCAAATAAACGACCATGGATGCGGTGCTTTGGCTGACGCGGATCGGACCGAAGCCCGCGTGCATGCACACATCCACTTCGGTGATGCTCGATTGCGGGTCGAAGTGCTCGCTCTTGTGACTGCGCAGTGTGGCCATCATCGACTCGATGCTGACCTTGCCCTTTTGCTCTTCGAGTACGCAGATGGTCGTCTCGCGCCGCGAACGTCCCTTGCCGAAGGTGGTGTAAATAAAATCGGAATAATCTTTTGCGAGATGGAATTGCCCCTGCGATTTTGAAAAGCCTTTTTGGATGGCGAGGTCAACCAGGTTGGGGGAGGCGATGTCGTAATTGTTGCCGAGGGTCAGGCAGTTGGAGATGGAATACACATCCTTGATCTGACGCGCCGCCCATTGCTTGTCCACGGTTTCGAGCACCCAGGCATCGTCTGCATTGGCGATGATAAAACTGTTGTGATAATACAGTTCCTCGCCCTGTGTGCAGTTGCCGCCCTGACCATATTTCTCAAGCAGGTCAATGATGATGTGCAGCGCTTCCTTCGGCTCGTTGGCACGTTCCAACGCTGCGCGCAGCATGTCCATGCCGAGCAGGGCGGGCTTCTTGTTGGCGGGGATCTTCGAGAAGACCGCTTCGTTGCCGATCACAAGTCCGTGTTCGTTCACGCCAATTTCCGCGCCCCACATCCAGAACGGCTTGGAGAGTAGAACAGCGTTGGTCTTTTGGACCTGCGGTATTTCGATGTAGGTGCATTTCAGGGAACTGCCTGCGGCGTGAGTAGCCGCAGGGAAATAAGCAAGGTGCTGGCCTTCGTTTGGTGGTCGGTCTGAGTTCTTCCCGAAGACGGCGATATTATTTGTGGTGGCTAACTTTGTTGCGATCAGAGTATCACACATGGGTCACCTCGCTTTTTTCAAAGTATAGCATAGACTTTGTGCATGTCGTTGCGAGGGTGCTTTTCCCGAAGCAATCCCCTTATTAATTTGGAGATTGCTTCGGCGAAAGTGCATCGCCTCGCAACGACATTTATAACTTTCTCCATCTAGTGATCAGCATTTTCACCCGCACACGCACGCGCGCATCGGCATTCGCCATTGTCCATGCCGATTTCACCGCGCTGAAAACGCTCTCTTCCAATTTCTCAAAATCTTCCCATTCCTCATCCATGAATTCCTTCATTTCTGAGGGCGTGTCCCAATAATAGAAGAACGCGAATTCCTCTTCTTTTTCTTTGATATACCACCTGCGGGATTCGGCTTCACGCATGGCACGGAACGCCGCTTCATCATCCGCCACCGCAACGGGCAGATCGGTCAACCTACCCGCAACTTGGTAGCCAGTTGAGGCATTAACTTCCACTGGCCAATTCTCTTCGACCGGGCGGATGTCGATCAAGACTCCGTTTGGCTTGAGCGTTCTTCGAATTTCATCCAGAGCATGAACCATGCTCTCGTGCTCCACTCATCACAACGACCAGGCGAGGATGGCAATATCAAATGTCTCGTTCACAAAGGGAATCTGTCTCGCGCTCGCTTCTGCAAAATGGACATTCTTTTGCATATCGTAGGGCGCGTCCGCGCGGGCCACGCGCAGCGAATCATGGTCAGGGTCAAAGCCAACGGTCAGGCTGGAATCGGCGGCGTACTTCCAAGTCAGCCGTCCCTCGCCGCATCCAACTTCCAAAACGCGTTGATTGGCAAAGTCTGCAAATTTATGCAGTGACTTGCGCTCGAATCCCTCGGGGTCTTTTTGCATGATTATGATCTGCTCTCGGCGGCGTCCTCGCCGCTGCTAATATAAATATCCATTTATTTCGCAAGCTTCTACATCGTTTTCACAGACGCAGTAACCAGTTCTTTCAAGACTTTTTTATCCACATCGTCCAGCTTCTTGATATATAAACACCCTACACTGGTTTTATATTTTCCAAGTTTTTTGAGCAGGTCTTCATGCAGATTAAAACCTCCCATCAGATACAACGTCAGGTTTTGTTTGCGAGGCGAAAAACCCGTGATGAACCAATCGCCTTCGCGTCCACTGGCGCCTTTGTAGTGATAGCTTCCAAACCCGACAATACTTGCGCCCCACATCTTTGGCTCTTCCTTTGTAACCTGCTTCATCATTTTGAGGATCTCAAAACAATCCTTGCGTGCCTGCTCATCTGCGACGGAATTGAGAAATCCTTCCACACTTGCCTCGTTGACTTTCGTCTTTAATTCAGTCTTCTTTGCCATGTCAGCCTCCAATTTATAAAGCTATTCAACAGACTTATCCAGATTGATGAGCCTTTTTAAATGAACCCTCGATCAATTTCTGCAGAGCCTTCCTGTCAACATCTGCGAGTCTTTTAATATACAGGCATCCCTTGCCTGTTGTGAATTTACCAAGTTTTTCAAGTAATGGGTTCTCACTGTTATCGCCCAGCCCAACATAAAGCGTGAGGTTCTGTTTGCGGGGAGAGAATGCTATGATCGGCATATCGCCTTCGCGTCCGCTTTCGTACTTGTAATGATAAGAACCAAAACCGATAATGGCGGTCCCCCACATTTTTGGTTCTTTTTTCGTAACCTGCTTCATCATTTCGACGATCTCAAAGCAATCCTTGCGCTTCTGATCGTCTTCAACTTTATTTAGGAAATCTTCAACGCTCGCATCGTTAAGTTTTGTCTTTAGCTCAGCCATATGGGGTTCTCCTATTAATAACTCACCTTACGCAGTTCAATCCCGAAGGGATGGTAGGATTATAGAAAATTGCGCGAAAGAACTCCAAATCCCGTAGGGATGATATTGACTTTACGAGCTCTGACACCCCTGCGGGGTTGAATTTGCCATATCCAATAGCTATAATCATTTGACCCCTTCGGGGTCTTTGAGTAAATCTGCGTAAGGTGAGTTAATAAAACATGTCGTTGCGAGGCGTTCTTGATCGTAGCCGAAGCAGCCTCCTCATAATTGGGGGTTGCTCACCTGCACTGCAACAAACGCAGTGCGGCGCAAGTGTCGGGAAAAACACCCTCGCAACGACATGACGGCTACTCAGGCAAAAACCTATAATGTACTTTCGGCGCTTTGCGCTCCACAACCTTCTCTGCATTGACCGCGAGACGCAATAACTGATGTTCTTCCCAGGCGCGTCCCATGGCTTGCATACCGATGGGTAATCCGCTCCTGGTGTAGCCAACAGGGAAGGTGATCGCGGGCAGGCCAGTCATATTGCCAGCGGTGACGAAGCGCATGATCTCGATCGTGGTACTCAAATCAGAATTGCCATCGGGCAGCGCATCCTTTGGAATGGCAGGCGCGACGATGGCTGTGCTGGGCGTGAGGATCAAATCCACTTGCTCAAGGACACGGTTGAAATTGTTAATGATGCGAGTCCGTGCGCGCTGTGCTAGTAGATAATCCTGTGAACTGGTTTTGCGCGCCAATGCCAGGTTGAGGCGTACATCCAAACCGTGTTCCTTGTGATGCGCATCGTATGTGTAGCTCATGGCCTGAGCCATTTCCGCCAGAATGGTCACGGAATGTGCGATGCGATTCAGTTCCAGACCGGGGATGGTGATCTCGACGATCTCCGCGCCCATGTCTGCAAAGCGCTTGAGCATGGTTTCGCAAGCGGCCACCACTTCAGAGTCCGCGTGTTGGAACCATTGTTTGTATACGCCGAGCTTCATTCCATTTAAATTAAGCTGATCCCAATTCTCAAGCGAGGGCAGGGGTTGATGTAATGTGTTGGGGTCATGCAGGTCGGGGCCAGCCATCACAGCGTAGGCTAAAGCTGTATCGGTGGCTGTACCAGCTATCGGCCCGAGATGAGCGACGCTCCAGCATAAGGGCGCCGCGCCGTGTTCGCTGACTCGTCCAAAGGTGGACTTCAATCCGAAGACCCCGCAGAATGCCGCAGGGATGCGGATCGAGCCGCCGCCGTCCGCGCTGATGGCAACGGGCACGAGTCCAGCCGCGACCGCTGTGGCGGATCCGCTCGAACTGCCGCCTGTGAAATGATCCGTGTTGTATGGGTTGCGAGTCGTGCCGTGATGCGGATTCAATCCCGTCACGTTGATGCCGATCTCATGCATGTTGGCCTTGCCGATCAACAGCGCGCCCGCCGCGCGCATCCGCGCCACGATGGTCGCATCTTCTGTTACTGGTGACTTGCCAAGAAATGATGTGCCGACGGTCGTTGGGTAGGGAAGCATGTCCACTTCATCTTTAACCGCGACTGGCACGCCGTCAAAAATGCTGAGAGGTCGCCCCGCTTTGATTCGTTCCGTTGCTTCGCGCGCCTGCTTCATCACATCATTGCGGTCAACGGCGATCATTGCGCGCAGTGGCGGCGTGGATGAATTGCTCGCTTCAATCGTATCCAATAATTTGACAGCGACCTCTTCAGGCGTGGTCTTTCCATCGCGATAGGCTTTGGCATAATCGAAAACAGTTGCAAATTGAAATCCCTGTGAATAGATCGCAGAGGCTCTCGGCCATTCTTTTTCAGGGACGGCCGAGTCTTTGTCGGCTAGTGAATCGGTGTAGTGGATCGGTTGGGTGGTCGGCGCTTCGTCAATGACTTGTTTGCGCAGCCAGTTGATGCCAGCGCTTTCAAATAAACTGGGAATCAACAACCCGCCAAGAGGCCCTTCGACAAGTGAAACGAAAAAGCGCAACAGTCCGCCCGCCAGATAAGGCAGTTTGACAGATTTCAGATCATATACATTTTTATTTTCCATGGCTCCTCATATCCTCAACACCTTTGATCCACGAATTTTACCTTGCTTCATTTAGATCAGTATGACGTCTCTTTCATTTTGGTGGAAGGGTCAGCGCGTATTCAACGCCCAGCTTCACCCATGCGCTGAGCTGTTTTGCGGTTTTGTATCCATCGGGTTCCACGAGCAGCCAGCCTTTCATGGGTTTGCCTCTTAATGAGAAAGGCTTGACATATTTCTTTTTAAGAAATGCATCGTGTTTTGCAGGATCAATTCTTACAACCATATCGTTCTTATACCAACCACAGGCCATGTTGCCGTTAACCAGATATCCCAGTCCACCGAACATTTTCTTTTCCACGAAGGGCAGTCCCTGTAACTCGGCGCGTACTCGTTCTGCAAATTTGAGATCGTATGCCATTTTGCCTCACTGATTACTGCCTACCCCGTTCCAAATTGTCTGTCGCCCGCGTCTCCAAGGCCAGGCACGATATAGGCGCGTTCATTTAAATGATCGTCAATCGCCGCGAGATAAATATCAATATCAGGATGCGCGGTCTGCATGGCTTTGATTCCCTCTGGCGCGCCAATCAGGCCGACAAATTTAATTTTCTTAACGCCCCAGCGTTTGAGAATATCCGCTGTTGCTGTGGCTGAGCCGCCTGTCGCAAGCATCGGGTCAAGAATTAAACAGACAGAGACACGTGGGTCAACGGGGAGTTTGTTGTAATACTCCACAGGCTGGAGAGTATGTTCATCACGATACAGACCAATGTGCCAGACTTCTGAAGAAGGCATTAATTCCCAGATGCCTTCCACCATGCCGAGCCCTGCCCGTAAAACAGGGATGAGCCCGATCTTCTCTTTCAATTGATGCGCGGTCATTTTTGTGAGCGGAGTCTCTATTTCAATCGGCGCAGTTTGCAGATCCGCAGTGGCCTCGTAGGCAAGCAGCCCTGCGATCTCTCTTACCAGTTCTCGGAACTTCTTGGGTTCAGTGTTCTTGTCTCTTAATCGTGAAAGTTTATGAGCAACGAGCGGGTGGTTGGATGAGTGGACAGTGGACATGCGGAACCTCCTGAGATGGATAACGCAATTATAGCCTCGAAGATGTTTTAGTCCCATGACTTTGATATACTAATTTAAATCACCAGAGATATTGTAAGGAGAATAATATGAAAGGAAATGATTTTATGGCCTGGGTCTTGCGTTCTCCATTTCATCGCATGTTGAGCAACGGCATGATGCTCATCACCATCACGGGACGCAAATCTGGAAAAACATTCACAACCCCTGTTGGTTATTACGAAGAAAACGGCGCGCTCTGGGTCCTCACCAGCCGCGATCGGACATGGTGGAAAAATCTGCAAGGCGGCGCAAAAGTGGATTTGCTGTTGAAGCGCAAACCCGTACAAGGATTTGCAGATACAGATTTAGACGAAAATTCCGTGGAGGCGCGTATGGCTGAATATCTGCGCCATGTTCCTCAGGCGGCCAAGCCGATGAAGGTTCGTATTGAGAACGGCAAACCCAATCCGCGGGATGTTGCAAATATTGCAAAGGATAGGTTGTTCGTAAAGATCAAATTATTGGAATAATCCAAACACAAATGGCAACGCGCCCAATACAATGCACAGGATAAATCCGAGAACAAGAATGGTCAGGCAGGCGGGTAGCAGCCAGCGGAGCCAGGTCCAGTAGGCGTAAAGATTAAAGGCTTTGATGGCTACGGGTTGAGCCTTCCGTATCAGATCAGGCGCATCAATTTCTGGACTGATAACTGGTTTGGCCTTCGATGATGTTTTCTCCACTTTTGGTATTGCCTTCGTTCGCAAGTGGCTGGGGATGGTTAAGTTTGTCCCACAATATGTGCAGGCCATGTAAGTTGTCCCTGCTTCAGGTTCGTTGGGCGCTCCGCACGCGGGGCAGTTAATGGATGATGATTTGGTCATTGTTTTCTCCAGTGTATGGCGATTATAGTCTTTGATGTTACAGAGTATCGCCTAATTTGGCAAATAAAAAATTTGACATTCCCTCGCAATTTTCAACAAATAGTTACCTTAATTATGAGACAAGCGATAAAATCGAAAAAGCCAATTCAAGAGGAGCAGACCCATGACAGAACAATTTACGTTCGGTGGTGATATTGTCTGGAGACCAACCCCAGGGCATATTGAACATGCAAATTTAACCGCATTCATGCGTACTCATGGAATTAAAGACTTTGATGAACTCATGCAAAGATCCACGAGCGATGTGGCGTGGTTCACAGATGCGGTTTTGAAATTCCTTGATATTCAATTTTACGAACCATACACAAATGTTGTTGATCTAACCGATGGTATTCAATTCCCAAAATGGTGTGTGGGTGGGAAGATGAATATTGTCCATAACTGTGTGGATAAGTGGCAGGGCACGGAAGGCGGAAAGCAGAAGGCGGTTGTGTTTGAGGGGGAAGAAGGAATTACGAAAACACTTACTTATGAAGAGCTATATAAAGAAGTGAATAAAGCCGCCAATGCGTTGCGGTCACTTGGGCTTGGCAAAGGCGATGCAATTGGTATCTTCATGCCGATGACCCCTGAGATCGTGATCGCTTTGCTTGCGATTGCGAAGATCGGCGGCATCATTTTGCCGTTGTTCTCAGGCTATGGCGCGGGCGCAATTGTTTCCCGTTTGCAGGATGCGAATGCAAAAGCGCTCTTCGCCGCTGACGGCGCGTATCGGCGCGGCAAGGCAGTGGAAATGAAATCAGTTGCGGATGAAGCGGCGGAACAAGTCTCTTCATTGAAACACATGATCGTTTTGAATCGGACGGGTCAAGTAATAAAGATGAAAGAGGGAAGAGATTATTGGTGGCATGAATTAGTTGATCCTCAAAGTGATAAATCGGAAACAGAAGTAACCTCTGCTGAAGACCCGCTGATGATCATCTACACTTCGGGGACAACAGGCAAGCCGAAAGGTGCAGTCCATACGCATTGCGGATTTCCTGTCAAAGCGGCGCAGGATATGGCTTTTGGGACAGATGTGCATGGGTGGCGGTCGAGTAGCGATAGCGTATCGAGACCAGATGTCATTTATTGGATGACCGATATGGGCTGGATGATGGGGCCGTGGCAGGTCTTTGGGAGTCTCCTGCTTGGGGCGACGATGTTTCTCTACGATGGCGCACCAGATTTCCCTGCACCTGATCGGTTGTGGAATTTGGTCGAGAAGCATGGAATCAATCAAATGGGAGTATCGCCGACTCTGATCCGCTCGTTGATTCCGCAGGGTGATGAACATTTCAAGAAACATGATCTGTCTTCGCTTAAGTGTTTTGCGTCCACTGGCGAGCCGTGGAATCCAGACCCGTGGATGTGGTTATTTGAAAAAGTGGGTGAAGGCAGACGTCCGATCATCAATTATTCTGGCGGCACTGAAATCTCGGGCGGAATTGTGATGGGCAATTTTCTGCTGCCGTTGAAGCCATGTTCTTTTTCAGCGGCCTGCCCCGGCATGGATGCGGATGTGGTGGATGAAAATGGAAGGTCTGTTCGTAATGCTGTGGGTGAGCTGGTCATCAGAGCACCGTGGATCGGGATGACGCGCGGATTTTGGAATGATAGACAGCGTTACTTTGATACGTATTGGTCGCGTTGGGAAAATGTTTGGGTGCATGGTGATTTCGCCGCAATTGATAATGAGGGACTTTGGTATATCCTTGGGCGTTCAGATGATACGATCAAGATCGCGGGCAAGAGATTAGGGCCAGCGGAGGTTGAGTCGATTCTTGTGGGGCATAAGGATATTGTGGAAGCGGCGGCGATTGGCGTGCCGCACGATGTCAAAGGGAGTGAACTGATCATTTTTGCAGTGACCAGGCCCGGGCTAAGTCCGACCGCTGTTCTTAATCAGGAATTAAAAGAGATGGTCATCGCTGAAATGGGTAAGCCGCTCGCGCCGAAGGCCATCCTGTTTGTGACTGACCTGCCGAAGACGCGCAATGCCAAAGTGATGCGGCGTGTGATCCGCTCGGCATATTTAGGCTTGGACTTGGGTGATACATCGTCGCTGGTAAACCCGCTGGCGGTGGATGAGATCAGGAACGCAAAATAAGGGAATCGGCTTCCGTACTTTAAAATTCATCCAGCTTTTTATTGACTTTTTGTGTTTACTTCGGTATACTGCTAGGTCGCTGTCCAAGAGTGGCAGTTAAACGTGTTTGTTCACCCAGCCCAAGTAGAGACAGGAGAGAAGAATGGCATCTTCTTTGCCCCAAAAAAGTTACGCACGGATTCCCGTAAAGTTAGACCTCCCCAATTTAATAGAAGTACAACTTGATTCATTCGAAAGACTTAAGAAAGAAGGATTAGGCGATCTCTTCCATGAGATTTCGCCGATTGAGTCTTACAACAAGGGAATGAAATTATTCTTCCCGAGCCGCGGTCCTGAATCACAGCAATGGGGACTCAAATACTGGTTTGGCGAGCCCAAACATAGTATTGAAGAATGTGTTGAGCGTGATCTGACATATTCGTGCCCATTATATGTTTCTGTTCTTCTGGCTGGCCCGGATGTTCCGGAGCCGATCAAACAGGATATTTTCCTCGGCGACTTTCCTGAGATGACCGATAAAGGCACGTTCATTGTCAATGGCACTGAACGCGTTGTGGTTTCACAGTTGATTCGTTCCCCTGGCGTTTATTTTGAAGCGCCCGCTGATCGAGCCACGGGCCGTCCGCTCGCGATGGCGAAGTTGATCCCTGATCGCGGAGCGTGGATGGAATTCGAAACACGCAAATCCGATTACATTATCTTAAAGTTTAACCGCAAACGCACCGTCCCAATTACGGTCTTTCTGCGTGCCCTCGCCGCAGTCAGCGATGGAATTAAAGAGTCACCCATCAAGCTTGGTTCAGATGAAGAGATCCTGTCCATTTTGAAGGATGTGGATAACAATCCTGAGCGCATGTTCATTGCATCAACGATCAAGCAGGAGCCTGATTGGGATCTCTCCCATCATTCAATCGCTGAAGCGTCATTGATCGAATTCTTCAAAAAGATGCGCCCGGGCGATCCTGCTACGTTGGAGAATGCTCGTCAGTTCCTTGAAGAGCAGTTGTTCGATCAGAGACACTATGATTTGGAACGAGTTGGTCGCTATAAGTTAAATCAAAAACTCGACTTAACTATTCCAATTCCTCATCGCACTGTCTCAAAGAGCGATATTATTCGCCTGATTCGGCGTATGATTCAGATCAATAATGGCGCAGAGCGAGCTGACGATATCGATCATCTCGGCAACCGCCGCGTCAAGACTGTGGGTGAGTTGATCCAGAACAAGTTGCGTATCGGCCTGCGACGTATGGAACGTGTGATCAAAGAGCGCATGTCCATTCGTGACCAGGAGCAGTTGTCACCAGTGACATTGGTCAACATTCGCCCGGTTGTAGCTGCGTTGCGCGAGTTTTTCGGTTCATCACAGCTTTCACAGTTCATGGATCAGACCAATCCGTTGGCTGAGTTGCGTCACAAGCGCACACTTTCAGCTTTGGGACCTGGCGGTCTTCGACGTGAACGCGCAGGCTTTGATGTGCGCGATGTCCATCACTCCCATTATGGACGTATCTGCCCGATTGAGACGCCTGAAGGTCCAAATATCGGCCTTATTGGCCGTTTGGCCTCCTTTGCTCGCGTAAATGAATATGGTTTCATTGAAACGCCCTACCGCAAAGTGTATAAGACACTTCCTGCGGATGATGAGCGTTTGGAAGGCCTCACACTTCGTGAGGATGTTTATGATCCCAAGTCTGAGGAATTGCTCTTCAAATCAGGCGCGACCATTGACGCCAAGGCACTAAAGAGAATTACGAAAATTGGCGCTGAGGTCAGCATTGTTCCTTATGTATCTGAAGAGATCGTTTACCTTTCAGCAGATGCGGAAGATAAATACACCATCGCTCAGGCAAACGCTCAGTTGACCGAGAACAAAGAGTTTTCTCGAGAGCGTATTTCCTGCCGATACCACTCTGGCTTTTTATTCTCAACTTCAGAAGCAATTGATTACATGGATGTGGCGCCGCATCAGGTGGTCGGTATCAGCGCCGCCTTGATTCCATTCCTTGAACATGATGATGCCAACCGCGCGTTGATGGGCTCGAACATGATGGCGCAGGCTGTTCCATTGGTCCGCCCTGAGATTCCGCTTGTGTCCACCGGTATGGAAGGTCATGCCGCGCTTGACTCTGGTCAGGTTGTGGTGGCTGAGGCTGATGGTGAAGTTGTGTCGGTAACTGGATCAATCATCACGGTCAAAGAAAAGAAGAGCGGAAACCGTGTTTATCAGCTCCGCAAATATCAGCGTTCCAATCAAAGCACATGTATTGATCAGCGCCCATCTGTTGTAAAAGGTCAGTTGATCAAAAAAGGCGATATTATCGCCGACTCTTCATCTACTGACAGCGGTCAGTTGGCTCTTGGTCAAAACGTAGTTGTTGCATTCCTTTCATGGGAAGGCGGCAATTTCGAAGACGCCATTTTGCTTTCAGAACGCCTGGTTCAGGAAGATCGCTTCACCTCAGTTCATATTGAAAAACATGAAGTGGAAGCGCGTGATACAAAACTTGGCCCGGAAGAGATTACCCGTGATATTCCCAATGTGGGCGATGATGCGATCAAGGATCTTGATGAGAACGGTATAATTCGCATCGGCGCGGAAGTTGGTCCGAACGATATTCTCGTTGGTAAGATCACTCCGAAGGGCGAGAAAGAACTTACCCCTGAAGAACGTTTGTTGCGCGCCATCTTCGGCGAGAAGTCCCGTGATGTAAAAGATACTTCGTTGCGCATGCCTCACGGCGAGCGCGGCAAAGTTGTTGATGTAAAAGTATTTACCCGCGAAGAAAATTCTGACCTCTCCGCCGGTGTGGATATGATGGTGCGCGTTTCTGTTGCGCAACGCCGCAAGATCACTGCTGGCGATAAGATGGCGGGTCGACATGGTAACAAAGGTGTGGTTTCCAAGGTTGTTCCAGTCGAAGACATGCCATATCTCGAAGATGGCACTCCAGTAGATTTGATCTTGAATCCGCTCGGCGTGCCTGGTCGTATGAATATCGGTCAGGTATTGGAAGTGCATCTTGGCTGGGCCGCGAAACGCATGGGCTTCCGTGCGATCACTCCGGTGTTTGACGGTGCTACTGAGGAACAGATCGAAGCTGAACTCGCACGCGCCTGGATCATGGATCAAGCATGGAAAGAATCTGCTGAACGTGCCTGGGAATGGCTCAAAGAACAGGAGTATGATGCAAACTCCATTCAAGATGATGATGAGGTTCGACGTTTGTATCTTGAACATTGGTTGGGCAAACGTAAATACGATGTTTACAGCCTTGTTGACTCAGATTATGCGCATCATGCCGCAGCCAAGGAATGGTTGCGCGAAAAGGGGTATGCCAACCCTGAAGAGATCCTGCTCGACGATCGCGATGTAGCGAACCCTGATCCCAAGGTTGACGAAATGACCGTCAACGCCTGTCTGCGTTTGTGGATGGAAGTCAATGGAATTACGCGCCGCGTTGCTGAAGACAAAGTGCTTGAAACGGCCCAGGAATTAGCCAAAGAAAAAGGTATTCCTTTACCTATTCTGGGCAAGCAAACTTTGCGCGATGGTAAAACAGGTATTCCTTATGACCAGCCAGTGACGGTTGGCGTAATGACAATTCTTAAACTTCATCACCTTGTTGAAGATAAAGTTCACGCACGCTCAACGGGCCCATACAGTTTGGTGACACAACAGCCCCTTGGTGGTAAGGCGCAATTCGGTGGTCAGCGCTTCGGCGAAATGGAAGTGTGGGCGCTCGAAGCTTATGGCGCGGCGCATACTCTTCAGGAAATGCTCACAGTTAAATCGGATGATGTTCAGGGTCGTGTAAACACATACGAGGCCATCGTAAAAGGTGAGTCGATTGAAGAGCCAAGCATTCCCGCATCTTTCCGAGTACTTGTCAAGGAGTTGCAGTCTCTCGGCCTTGCCGTGGAAGCGATCAACGAAGGTGGCGAAGTGGTTAAGTTTGGCAAGGATGAGGAGAAGACTCATCCGCCCAAGCATGACACAGGTCTGTTGAGTCTCGGAGAGAATCAAAGTAGAAAGAAGTAAAGGTTTTCTATTGACTTGGCTCATGTGGCGTGATAAACTAATCAGCCGTTGCCCATGAAAGCAAGAGTGGCTTTACATCCCCCACTCGACTCAATTGGTAACTACAAATGAGGCCATCAGAAAACGTTGTTGATGGTCTCATTTCTTGCGAATATTGAAATGTAATCCTGAAAGAATTTTTAATCGGAGGCGAATGTGCCGACAGTAAATCAAATGGTCCGCCAGGGCCGCAAGAATAAAAAGACAAAAAGCAAGGCCCCAGCTCTGCAGTTCACATTGAACAGCTTCAAGCAGCGCCGCGTACGACAGGACAAGGGCGCTCCGCAAAAGCGCGGTGTATGTACCGTTGTCCGTACGATGACACCCAAGAAACCGAACTCAGCGTTGCGCAAGATCGCTCGCGTGCGTTTGACAAACGGCATTGAAGTCACAGCCTACATCCCTGGTGAAGGTCACCAGTTGCAGGAGCACTCTGTGGTTTTGGTCCGTGGCGGCCGCGTGAAGGATCTGCCTGGTGTGCGTTATCACATCGTGCGCGGTTCTCTCGACACCACCGGTGTTGCCAATCGTAAGCAGGGCCGTTCAAAGTATGGCGCGAAGCGTCCGAAGTAATCATTAGATGGAGTAAAAGCATGCGTAGAGCAAAACCTGAGAAACGGGAAATTCTTCCCGATATCCGTTTTAATAGCATCAATGTGCAGACCATGGTTCAGCATGTGCTCAAAAGTGGAAAGAAGAGCACCGCTGTTCGTTTGATCTATGATGCCATGGATTTGATCAAAGAGCGCACAGAGAAGAATCCTTTGGATGTCTTTGATGGCGCACTTAAAAATGTCGGTCCCGCGATGGAAGTTCGCCCACGCCGCGTGGGTGGGGCGACCTATCAGGTGCCAATGGAAGTTTCACAAGATCGACGCACCACTTTGGCGCTTCGCTGGATTCTTTCTGCGGCTAATGACCGTTCTGGCAAGTCGTTTTCAGACAAACTGGCTTCAGAATTGATTGACGCTTTTAACGAAACTGGTTCAGCTATTCGTAAGCGCGATGAAACACACAAGATGGCAGAGGCAAACCGCGCTTTCTCCCATTATCGAGTCTAATTTTAAATAATTTTTAAGGAAGTAGTTAGTATGGCACGCGAGCATCCGCTGGATAAATACAGAAATATAGGCATTATTGCCCACATTGACGCCGGGAAAACAACAACCACCGAGCGCATCATGTTCTATACCGGCATGACGCATCGGATTGGTTCTGTAGATGACGGCACAACAGTAACCGACTGGATGGTTCAGGAACGCGAACGTGGTATTACCATCGTTTCGGCCGCTGTATCAGCGGAATGGAAAGGCTATCAAGTCAATATCATTGATACGCCAGGACATATTGACTTCACTGCTGAAGTGCAGCGTTCCCTTCGCGTTTTGGATGGTGGCGTTGTGGTTTTTGATGCCGTGCAAGGTGTGGAGCCGCAGTCTGAAACTGTCTGGCGCCAGGCCGACCGCTATGGCGTTCCGCGTATTTGTTTTGTTAATAAAATGGATCGTGTTGGCGCTTCTTATGAGCGTACCATCGAATCCATTATTGACCGTCTCGGTGCAAATCCGATCCCGATGCAAGTTCCCATTGGTTTTGAGTCAACCTTTAAAGGTGTTGTCGACCTATTAACTATGAAAGCTGTTATTTGGGAAGATGATCTCGGTAAAGATCCCCATATTGTTGAGATTCCAGAAGAACTAAAAGAAAAAGCAATCGAAGCTCGCGCCAAGATGGTGGAAAAGATCGCAGAGCTTGATGACGAGCTGACCATGAAGTTCCTTGAAGCTCAGGAAATCAGCATTGATGAACTAAAGCTGGCGCTTCGTAAGGGCGTACTTGCCACGAAAGCTGCTCCTGTATTCTGTGGCTCTTCCTTAAAGAATAAGGGCGTACAGGTTTTGCTTGATGCGGTAATTGATTATCTTCCGTCCCCTGCAGATAAACCAACCATTACGGTATCCGAACCAGGTGATCCAGAGAGTACTTTTGATATTGCTGCGCAGGATGATGCTCCTTTAGGCGCATTGGTTTTCAAGATCGTAACTGACCCCTATGTTGGTCGTCTCGCTTATGTTCGCGTTTATTCCGGAGTTTTGAGTCAGGGGCAAACCGTACAGAATACCACTAAAAAAGGCAAAAAAGAACGCATTGGACGTTTGATTCGTATGCATGCTGATCATCGCGAAGATGTGTCTGAAATACGTTCCGGTGATATTGGTGCGGTATTGGGCTTCAAGGAAAGTTTTACCGGCGATACCCTTTGTGACACAAAGGCTCTTGTACTTGAGAATATTTCGTTCCCGGAACCGGTTATTTCCATTGCTATTGAACCCAAGAGTTCTTCTGATCAGGAAAAGATGGGTGAGGCTTTACGTAAGTTGTCTGAAGAAGATCCCACTCTTCATGTAAATACAGATTTAGACTCTGGCCAGACCATTCTTAGAGGAATGGGCGAGTTGCATCTTGATATTATTGTAGACCGTTTGTTGCGCGAGTTTAGAGTGCAGGCAAATGTTGGTGCTCCGCGCGTTGCATTTCGCGAGTCGATTACCAAAGCGGTTAAGGAAGTTAATTACAAGTACGCCAAGCAATCTGGTGGTAAGGGTCAATACGGCCATGTGGTATTTTCCATGGAGCCAGGCGAACGCGGAAGCGGTATTGTATTTGTAAATAAGATTGTTGGCGGGGCTATTCCCAAAGAATTTATTGGCCCAATTGAAAAAGGTGTTAAAGAAGCCTCCGATGGCGGCGTGCTTGCGGGATACCCGGTTGTTGACTTGAAGGTCACATTGATCGACGGCTCTTTTCATGAAGTCGACTCGAATGAAATGGCATTCAAGATGGCCGCTATTCTCGGCTTCAAAGAAGGCGTGCAAAAAGGTCACCCTATTTTGCTTGAGCCTATGATGAAGGTTGAAGTCGTAGTACCAGAAGAGTATCTTGGCGATGTTATGGGACAGATTAATAGCCGCCGCGGTTTGATCCAGGGTATGGATGTTCGTCCTGGAAATGCCCAGGCAGTCCGCGCCATGGTTCCATTGGCTGAAATGTTTGGTTACGCAACTCAGTTGCGTTCAGCAACTCAGGGACGCGGTGTCTTTAACATGGAATTTGACCACTACGCGCCAGTATCGCAGTCAGTGGCTGAAGAAATTTTGAAAGCATAACCTCTTTTTTTTCTAATTCAAGGAGTAGGAATAATGGCGAAAGTAAAATTTGACCGCAATAAACCGCATCTGAACGTTGGGACGATGGGACACATCGATCATGGGAAGACGACATTGACAGCGGCGATCACCAAGGTGGCCGGCTTTTCCGGTCAGGCGGATTTCCGAGCCTACGATCAGATCGACAACGCGCCGGAAGAAAAAGCGCGCGGGATCACGATCAACATCGCGCACGTGGAATACCAAACCGACAAGCGCCATTATGCGCACGTGGACATGCCGGGTCACCGCGACTACATCAAAAACATGATTACCGGTGCGGCACAGGTGGATGGAGCCATTCTGGTAGTGGCAGCTCCCGATGGTCCGATGCCTCAGACCCGTGAGCACGTCTTGCTCGCTCGTCAGGTGGAAGTACCTTCCATCGTGGTCTTCTTGAACAAAGTGGACATGATGGATGATCCGGAATTGCTCGAATTGGTGGAACTTGAACTGCGCGAACTGTTGAGTGCCCAGGGATTCCCCGGCGACACCACCCCGATCGTGCGCGGGTCAGCCAAGATCGCATTGGAAAGCACCAGCACAGACAAGAATGCGCCTGAATATGCCTGTATCCATGAGTTGCTGCGGGTGGTGGATGAATACA
>JABFSL010000034.1 GCA_013140605.1 Anaerolineales bacterium | reverse complement strand
GACTTAATGGATTGTATTTATAGAGAAAAGGTTATATACTAGCGCAGAATTTAAAATAGAACAGTAAAAATATTCATCCATAGTTGATAACGCCGGAATCAGCAACCGGCAATAGTTATATATCATCATACGCCATTGGAGGAGAGTTGAATATGAAAAACACTGTACGTCACTTTCTCACGGTTATTGTCTTGTTAACCCTGGTTTTGGGTACCCTGGCAATAGCGCCAGCAAGTTTCGCCCGTCAAGCCGCCCCGCTTTATACAAGCGCGGGTGTTTTTGTTCCTGGTCGAAGCGCGCTAAACCTTCCCGCTGAACTAACCCTTAAAAATTATCAGGTTGGAAAGCGTGGTTATTATATTGTTCAATTTGCCGGTCCAATTGAACAGGCCTGGAAGGATGCGCTTATTGCGCAAGGCGCGGAAGTGCTCAATTACCAGCCAGATTTTGCCTTCAAGGTCCGCATGAATTCCGCACAGGCGGCAAAGGTTCAGTCGCTATCGTTTGTTTCCTATGTGGGACTATTTCAGCCGGCATTCAAACTTTCATCAGATGTGGTTCTTGGCGGCGAAGCAGCTCTTTATATTTTGCGGGTCGAGCGTGGCGCGGATTTTGGCCTGACGCAGGCGGCTGTTGCTCAAACAGGCGCGGAAGTGTTGTCAAACGATGGCGATTTGATGGTGGTGTCTGCCACCCCGTCCACCGTTGCGGCCATGGCGAATATTTTGGATGTGGCTTCGATCAGCAATTACTATTTGAACGAGACGTTCACTGCTGAAGCGGGGCCAAAGCGAAATGATTATTCCTCCGCTTCCATTATTGGGGCGGCGGCTGCCAATGCGCGCGGATATGACGGGTCCACACAAACTGTCGCAGTGGCTGATACAGGCCTGGGCGGCGGAACAGCAGCGACTGCGCATCGCGATATGCAAGCCAGCCGCATTACATCGATCTTCAATTGGCCCGGCGTCACCGATAGCTGCTTCCAAACTATTTTCAACGACGGCGCTGTGGATGTTGATTCTGGTCATGGCACGCATACGACAGGTTCTGTGTTGAGCAGCGGAGCGCCGAATGGCATTGGCAAAGGCTCTGCCCCGGCCGCCCATTTGGTTTTCCAGGCAACTGAGAATTATGTTGTTATATCTTCCCTTTGCAAGGCCTTATTCGGATATCCTGACGGCTATTACCTGACTGGCCTGCCGACAGACTTGAACCAGTTGTATCAACAGGCGTATACTGCGGGCGCGCGCATCCATTCCAATTCATGGGGCTCTGCATCAGCCGGCGCGTATACCGCAAACAGCGTCAGCACAGACACTTTCATTTGGAATAACCGCGATATGGTGATCACATTCTCTGCTGGCAATGAGGGTACTGACGCCAATGCCAACGGCGTGATCGATAATGATTCGATTGGCGCGCCAGGTACTTCCAAGAATGTAATTACAGTGGGTGCCAGCGAAAATCAACGCTCTGATAATTACCTTTGCGACAGCGGTTTGACTTACACCACCTGCGCCGCACAGGGTGGTTTCAACAGCATCTTCACATGGGGTTCAGCTTGGCCGGCAGATTACCCAACCAACCCCATCAGGGATGATGTTTCTGCCAACAACGCTCAACAGATGGCGGCATTCTCCAGCCGCGGGCCCACTGACGATGGCCGCATCAAGCCCGATGTTGTCGCGCCCGGCTCGTGGATTCTTTCCGCTTACTCGGACATGTATCAACAAGGCTATGATGCTTCGCCCAATCCGCGCAACAACGCCTGGCAGTATGATGGCTATGGTTTCCCTTATGATCAATATTATAAATACTTGAGCGGCACATCCATGTCCAATCCGCTGACTGCGGGCGGGGCGGCGGTTGTCAAAGATTATTTCCAGAAGGCCCATGCACTTAATGCGAGTGCTGCGCTTGTCAAAGGCGTTCTCATTAATACGGCAGTTGATATGGCCGACGAGAATAACGATGGCCTGAACGATAACGATTTCCCCATTCCAAATGTTCATGAAGGCTGGGGGCGAATCAATCTCGATGCGGCCACCAATGGTTCTGTGGTCTTTGTGGATGAAGCGACTGGACTCACCACCAATGCCACCCAAACTTTTAGCGTGACCCCAACTGGCGGCCCGCTCAAGGTGTCTGTGGTCTGGTCAGACTTCCCGTCAACTGCTTCAGCGACAGTGACATTGGTCAACGATTTGGACTTAACCGTTGCTGGCCCCAGCGGCACATTCCTTGGCAATGTCTTTGCTGGCGGTTGGAGCGCAGCCGGCGGAACAGCCGATCGCCGCAACAATGTTGAGAATGTTTATCTTTCATCTCCCACAGCAGGTACTTACACTGTGACGGTGCGCGGCTTCAACGTTCCCAGCGGACCGCAGAAATTTGCGCTTGTTGTTACCGGTGGAACATTCGGTACTGGCCCCACGCCGACAGTGGGACCCACCAACACTCCAACCAATACGCCAGTCCCGCCGACACCGACCAATACTCCGCTTCCTCCCACGCCGACAAATACGCCAGCCCCTGTGACCAGTACTGGCTTCCGTTCACCTTCTGCTAATTCTCCAGTGACATCTGGCAGCGGCGATAACAACGGATTCCAGACGACCCCGGCGAATGCTTATTTGAGCGATAATCTTTATGCTGTGGACACGAACAGCGGTAACGGAACTTCCACATCCTGCACGAACAACAGAAAAGACAGGCACATTTACAATAATTTCAATTTCAATTTGCCTGTCAGCGCAGTTGTGAAGGGTGTTGAAGTAAGAGTGGAAGGCAAGGCAGATAGTACAGCCAGCGCACCCAAATTCTGTGTGGAACTTTCATGGAATGGCGGCACCACTTGGACTACAGCGAAGTCCACAGCCAACCTTGGTACAACGGATGTAGTCTACACGCTTGGCACATCCATTGATACCTGGGGGCATGTGTGGACCGCCGCTGAAACTGGCAACACCAGTTTCCGTGTGCGCATCGTGAGCGTATCCTCTTCAAACTCCCGTGATTTCTCGCTGGATGCTGTGACGGTCAACGTTCATTATCAGCCTTAGAAATATCAGGATTTGAATTAATAGCAACCCGCCTCGAATTTTTTCGGGGCGGGTTTATGTTTTGCTAGATTTCCAAAAATTTGAAGATCGCTGGTGCAATCCCTGTGAGATCGCTAATATCCTTTTGGAATTCGCGGCGAATATTTTTTTCTCCAAATAAAAGCAGCGGCACATTGGCGGCTGTATGTTTTCTGGTGGATAGGTCTTCCATGTTGCCATGATCGGATGTGAGCACGATCAACCCGTCTTCGGCCTGCCACGCTTCGAGGAGCCCTTTCAACACTGAATCAAAAGTCTCCAATTGGCGTATCGCCCAGTCCATATCCTGTTTATGACCGGCATAATCGCTGGCCCAATATTCGAAGAAGGAAAAGTCATATTGGCCGGCAAGTTCGGCCAGTTTTCTCCCCGCTTCTTCTGATTCGTATAGTGGAGAATCGTCCAGCTTCATGAATTCGCGCCAGCCTTCTCCTGTGAAATCAGCGGAGAGGGCGCGGCCTGAATAAAAATCAGCCTGCGTAAAAAGGGGCAGACCTGCATTGGTCACAGCCTGTGGAATTGCGGAGTAGAGCCGTTTGCCAGAATCGATCCCATCGAAATAGCGTGGGGGATAGGCGTTGAGTAACGCGGCTTTTTTACCCGCATTTACAGTTTTTGCGAAGATGGTTTTTCCATCCAAATATTGAGCCACTTCAGGGTTTGGTTTGGGGCCGTAGTGATATCCCAGCTCGGCAGGGATGTTGATGCCTGTCAGCAGAACACTCTGTCCCGTTGCGGATTGGGGTAAGCCTTTTACGCCGAGGTTGGGGTCAACTGAAAGTAATGTGGCGCGCTCACCTTCAAAAAATGCGGATTCCTGAATGAGAGTCTGCCCGCCAAGCAGGGAATTTAAATACGGCATCTTCGCGCGCGTGAAGGGATTTTTTTCGGGGTCGTTTTCGCCGAGCCCAATGCCATCAAGGAAGAGGAAAAGAAGTTTCATAAAATACCAGTAATTATTCTGATTGCTCAAGCCGCCGTCCTCGGCGGCGGGGACGCCGCCGAGAGCTTAAATTTTATTGTTCAAATCCCGAGGGGATGAAATGATTATAGAATGTAAGTTGTGAGTTATCCCAAACCCCGAAGGGGTGGCACGGTTTTCTGAAATAAGAACCATGCGGAATGCCGTTCTTTTTTATCGAAGCCATCGCGGCGGGAGATAAGGGTTAATGTTTGGGCTGAGATCATGTCCAGGTCCGAGTCAACAAGCCCGGGTCCAGTTTGAAGCGTGTCTGGTTTGAAGAATCCGTACATTAACCAGAATCCATTTGGGGCGAGGATTTTATCCAACTGAGTCAGATAATCCGCTTTATTTTCGACGCCGTGAAAACAGCCAATATCGAGGGCAAGCTCAAATTGCGAATCGACTTTGAAATTGGTCACATCGCCGACAAGCAGTTTTGCGTTGATGTTTTGTTTTTTGAGTTTGCGCCTTGCAATTTGGATGGCGCGTGAGGCAAAATCTATACCTGTCACTTGCCAGCCTGTTTTTGCCAGCGTGATGAGGTTTGTGCCCGTGCCGCATCCGAGATCGATGGCGCGGCCCGCGGGATGAGATTGAATAAATTGAAATAGTTCAGGCGGGGTGATGCCGCTGTCCCATGAGGGTTTGCGGAAATACCAAAGGTTAAATGTAATGCGGCGGAGGAATCTCATTTGGCGGTAAATGTCATACTTTGTCTGTGACGTTCACACTTTGACAATTCAATTGAGTTCTTTTACAATCGGACAACTTGCTCTCTGGCCAGACCCCAAAAAAAGGGTCAAAGGTCATGGTGAGGAAAAAGATTTGTTTTATATCCTATAACTTGAGAGGGCTTTTTCGATGAAAGAGTATACCACCGAGTTTCTTCGCAACATCGCGCTAGTATCGCATGGCGGCGCGGGTAAAACAATGTTGGCGGAGGCATTTCTACATGCTACTGGGGCAACCACCCGTTTGGGTAAGGTTGAGGACGGTACCACGGCTTCTGATTATGATGACGAGGAACACCGCCGAAAAATTTCCATCTATTCAAGCGTAATTCCAATAGAGCACCGCGATCATAAAATAAATATTATTGATGCGCCAGGCTACACCGATTTTGTGGGTGAGATCATTTCCGCCCTGAGTGTTGCTGATGGCGCTATTATTTTAGTTGACGCTGTCTCGGGTATTGAGGTCGGTACTGAACTTGCATGGCGCTATGCGGATGAATTCAATCTGCCGCGCTTTTTTGTTATTAACAAAATGAATCGCGATAACGCGAATTTTGAAGAAACCTATGATGCCATTGAAGCCTTTGTGAAGGCGCATGGAAAACGCGCCATCAAAGTCCATTTGCCGATTGGCGAGAAGGCCAGTTTCAAAGGCGTGGTGGATATCATCGGCATGAAATCCTATTTGGGTGACGGCAAGACGACTGCCGAGATCCCAGCCGAATTGCAAGATGCGGCGGAGAAAGCCCACTTCGCGCTGGTGGAAGCCGCAGCGGAAGGGGAAGACGAGTTGATGGAAAAGTATCTCGAGAACGGTTCTCTCACTGACGCAGAAATGGTGCGTGGACTGGAAGATGTAGTCTACGCTGGAGCATTTGTCCCTGTGTTCTGTGCCGCAGGCGGACAGGAAATTGGCGCCATTGCATTGCTCAACGATATTATTGATCTGATGCCTTCTCCTTTGCAGGCGATCAAACGTGTTGCTCAAGGAAAGAATGGCGAAGAAACATTGAAGCCATCGGATACCGAACCTTTGGCCGCTTATGTTTGGAAGACAACCGCTGATCCCTTTGTGGGCAAGATGACTTACTTCCGAATCTATTCAGGCTCTGTTCAGGCTGAAGGGCATGTATGGAATCAAGTCAAGGGCGCAGACGAACGCGTTTCAGGTTTGCATTTCCAACGCGGCAAGGAAACGATCCCTGCAAAAGTTATCCATGCTGGTGATATTGCTGTCGTATCCAAATTGACGGTAACTGTGACTGGAGATACTTTCTGCGATAAAGGGCACCCGCTTACAATCGCAAAACCGAAATTCCCTGCCGCTTTATATCGTGTGGCAATTACCCCGAAGAGTCAGGCTGATGCGGCAAAGATCTCGCCGACACTTGCGCGCTTGTGTGAAGAGGATATGACCCTCATCTGGCAGAACGATCCCATTACACATGAGACAGTTTTGCAGGGTATGGGCGACCAGCATATTGATGTGGCGCTCCATCGCGCGCAGACCAAGTTCCAGGTGGGACTTGCTACGCATGAACCGCGTGTCCCGTATCGTGAAGGAATTACGCGCAAAGCCAGCGGTCAATATCGCCACAAGAAGCAAAGCGGCGGTTCAGGTCAATTTGGTGAAGTACATCTTCGGATTGAGCCTTTGCCCACAGCGGACTTTGAATTTACCGATGAACTCGTGGGAATGAACTTGTCGAAATCTTATCTGCCTCCAATTGAAAAAGGCATTAAGGCCACCATGGAACGCGGCGCTTTTGCGGGATACCCCATGAGCAACGTTAAAGTGATCGTGTATGATGGCAAGGAACACGAAGTGGATTCCAAGCCGCTTGCGTTCGAAATTGCAGGCCGCGAAGCCTTCAAACTTGCAGTTCATGATGCAGGCCCTGTCTTGTTTGAGCCGATCATGACCATTCGTGTCACTGTTCCAGATGCGAACATGGGCGATGTGATGAGCGACCTCAGCACACGCCGTGGACGCGTACAGGGGACGGATTCAGATCGCGGCAATACGGTCATTGTGGCAAATGTGCCGTTGGCTGAATTACTGCGCTACACCACGCAGCTCCGCTCCATCACTGGCGGGCGCGGGTACTTCACGATGGATTTCGATCATTACGATACTGTTCCTTCTCACATCACAGGTCCGATCATCGAAGCGCATAAGAAGGAAATGGAAGCGAAGAAGGAAGAGCAGGGCGGAATATAGCCGTAATCAGTAATTAGTGAGAGTCCCGAAGTTGAAAACTTCGGGACTTTTATTGTCCACTTGTGTACTTGTATCCTGCAATACGTTAAAATGCTTCCATGCCTATCGTCCGCTTTCCTGCCCTTATGAAATATTATGTTGACAACCAGAATGAGTTTTCAGTTGAAGGCTCAACTGTCGCGGAAGTGCTTGAAAATATTATTGTGCGCTATCCTGCATTAAAAGCGCACTTGTTTGATTCGAATAGAATCTTGCGCCGACATTTTAATATTTTTGTGAACGGCATTCATCTTCGTGAATTGAGTGGAATGGAGACAATCCTGAAAGAAGATGACAAGGTGATACTAATGGCATCTGCGGCCGGGGGATGATTGTGGCTCATCCAAATTTCACTTATGCCTAACACTTCTTCACTCCGTAAATATATTCTTCCCGGGGGAATGGCTGTATCCTTATTTGTTGTTTACTTAATGACCATGGCGCCTGGGTTGACCTGGGCGAATCAAGGCTCGGATGGGGGAGACCTGGTTACATCGGCGGCTGTTGGCGGGGTGGCGCATCCAACAGGGTATCCAGTTTATCTTTTTCTTGCGCGTTTATTTCAACTGCTGCCAATCGGCTCACTGGCATTTCGCACTAATTTATTGTCCGCATTCGCCTCTGTTTGCGCGGCAATATTTATATATGCGCTTGTGATTCAATCTCTGCCACCCACCACGAGAACCAAATACGCTGGGTTGACTTCGGCATTCGCATTTGGACTCGCTCCGTTGGTCTGGTCACAGTCAGTGATAACGGAAGTGTATGCTTTACATGCCCTGTCCGTAACCGTTATTCTGTATTTGGCATCTGATCAGGCAGCATTCTATTTCCCACAGAAACGATTGGATGTTCTGATCGGGCTTGCCTTTGGGTTGGGGATGGGGAATCACATTACAACAATTTTACTTTTTCCAGTTTTTATCCTTCCGACATTTTTTCATGCTGATTCTGTTCCGTCCACCGCGAAATGGAGATTGGATACTCAATCATTATTTCGCCGATTACTTTGGATGGGTATGGGCTTGCTGGCTTATCTATCTCTGCCTTTGCGAGCTTTATCTCAACCGAAAGTTAATTGGGGAAACCCCGTTACACTGGATGGCTTTTTCTGGCTGGTTTCAGGGAAACTGTATCAGGAACAGTTCTTTGGTTTGACGCTTGACCTTGGCCTGTTACGAGCTCGTGCAGCGGCGGGAATGTTGATCGAACAATTTGGCATCCTCGGCTTGGTGATTGGATTGATCGGGTTGTTCGTTTTTTATAAGCCTTCACGTTTATATATAAATACAATTTGGACTGTTTCCATATTTACTTTCTTTGCAATCGGATACTCCACGACCGACTCTTATATGTATCTTATTCCAGCCTTTTCCTGTTTTGCAATTTGGATCGGTTTGGGAGTAAGCGGGTTGATGAATATGTTCCATCAACGATTTCGAAAGTTTGAATCAGGAATAAGCCTGGTGGTTATTTTATTTTTGTTTCTTCAAGCGGGAAATCACTGGGCGTCGGTGGATGCGTCCAAGGATCTGCGCGCCGAACAATTTGGAAAAGACGTACTCCTGCGAGCGCCTGAGAATGCGGTTATCTTTGCAAAAGGGGATAAGGCAATTTTTGCGATGTGGTATTTTCATTACGCTTTACAGGGGCGGCCAGATATTGCTGTTGTCGCAACGGATCTGCTTCATTTCGATTGGTATCAAAAAAGTTTACACGAAAATTATCCCAGGCTGAATTTACCCGGCGCTTATCCCTTTGCTTCAACGGTGATTGCGGCAAACCCTGAACGCCCTATCTGTTATGTTGAATATATTCAAAAAGCGGAAATTTCCTGTGAGCATGAAAAATCCCCATAAATAAAACAGGGACACAGTACTGTGTCCCTGTTCTGTCAGGTATGCTTTCTTGTTCGGGCTATAAGGTTTTCAAAAAGTGGGCGCAGGGGAGGCGGGATGTTGCTGTCATCAAGTTTGAGGGTGCGCTCGGATTCCCCATTAATAATAGTAAGCGAGTAGGTAAACCCGTCAGGCACGGCTTTTTTTGGCGGAAGTTCTGTCAGGTTGAAGAAATCTGATTCGTCAACGAGCCGCTTCAAGGTCAGGGCTTGATCGGGTGGAAGCTCGTCCAGGTCAAGGTTCAGGCTGACTCGTCGTCCCATGAATCCGCCTGTGCGCTCGAAAAGTATCCGCATCATTTTGCCAGACCGAGGGAACGCATGAGTCCCTTTAGACATCCATCGCCGCCGGGAGTTGGTCCAGGCGGTGTGCCGCCACCTGAATCTGCAACAGCGATGCCGACTTCAGACCAGCCCGTCTTAACCGCCATCTGCTCCAGGCTGCCTGCACCGAAAATATCACCAGCAGTTTGGAAGGTGAGGTCGGCAGCGTTTTGAAAATTGGAATTGCTGGACAGTTTATCAGTTAAGGTCTTGTACCAGATCTGTCCTGCTTTTTCCCATGCGTATCCGCCGATCTCAATGGCGGTGACATAGAATGCGTGATTGATAATGCCTGAGTTGATGTGGACTCCACCATTGTCCTGACTTGTTGTCAGATAATCTTTCATGTGAGCGGGCTGGGGGTCTTTGCCAAGCACGGGGTCGTTATAGGCTGTGCCGGGGGCCTTCATTGAGCGGATGCCCACGCCATTAATATTGGAGGTGAACAGACCTTCACCGATAATCCAATCAGCAGCATCGGCGGTTTGATTACGTTGATATTGCTTGACGAGTGAGCCAAAGATATCCGAGACGGCTTCGTTGAGCGCGCCTTGTTGATTTTTATAAACAAGATTGGCTTCATATTGCGTGACGCCATGAGTCAACTCGTGTCCGATCACATCCAGTGAAATGGTGAAGCGGTTGAACAACCGGTCAGATGCAGGCAGGTCTTCATCACCGTCGCCATAGACCATTTGTTGTCCATCCCAAAAAGCATTGTCATAGCCCTTGTCGTAGTGAACAGTTGAATTGAGATCCATTCCATTATTGTCAATGGAGTTTCGACCGTACACAACGGAGTAAAGATCGAAAGTGGCGCCACAGCCATCATAGGCCTCGTTTACGGCTATATCTGCGACTGCGGCATCTCCTTCCTGGCGAGCAATGATGCCTGGTAGTTTGGTGCCAAATTTTGCATCATAAACTATTCGTTTTTTTGTTCCTGTGACAGCATAGGCCGCTCGCATCACTGTTGCTGTCATGTTAAGGCGCTTATCACGGAGATGTTGAGAGGCGGCTAAAGTTCGTAGTGCCATATCGCGTTGTGCGCTTGTGCCGTTCTGTGCCACTTGATCAAGCATGTAAGGGGGAAGGATACAGAATATCGAATGACGGTGTGACATACTACCTCCAGTGGGTCAAAAGGATTTTACAATAATACGAGTATACAACTCCGAATTAGACTTTGCAACCCCCCAAACCGCACATTGTAAACACGAAATAACTTAATGTAAAAAGACCCCCATAAATTTGGGAAGTCCTTTATCTGGATACTAAGTTGATGCATTAACTATTGACAGGCTCCGGGTGATAGCCGATCTCAACTGCGGCGGCAATAATGTCTTCAATGGTTACTTTTGACTCGTCAAAATCCACTTCCATCATTAATTTTTTGTAGCTGGCTGAGACGCTCTTCACGCCGGGAATTTCATCTTCAAGGCCTTCGAGGTGCATGACGCAGTTGGAGCAATACATGTCGGGAACGTTGAATGTTTTTTTCATTTTCACTTCTGCTATCCTATTGATTAGTCTGTGTTGGTTCCAAATCAAATACCAATTGACTGGGATACATTCCCATGGAACAAGTATATCGAATAATCGTGCCTTTTTCCTGTGCCGGAATATCAAATTTGACACGGCCAGTAGGTGGAAGAATTTTCTGGTAATCAAGATCCTGCACTACAACGGATCGAGCGCAGGTTTGTGTGTTGCGCGTTACCCATTCAATGGTCAAATCTTGATTGGCTGGTAAATGCAGAATTTGTGGAGAGTAACCATTTTCATTGACTTCAATGGAAAGACCGGTTTGCGCAGGGAGAGCGTAGGCAGATAATATGCTGACCGCCCGGGAAAACGAGAAGGCTGACCCTGATAAGTTGAGTCCGGTGTCTACCTGGATCAGCCCCATAATGAGCATTGCCACTGCCACGATCCGCGTGAAATATTTTTCAATTGTTGAGCCCAGCCGGGTGGCGAAATATGCGACAGAGAAGAACAATGGAGATGTGCCGAGGATGAATGCAAACATGAGTGTTGCGCCTTGAAGCGGGGAGCCTGTTCCAAGAGCGGTGGCCATCATGGCTTGCGTAACCCCACAGGGCAGGAAAATCGTCAGTGTGCCGAGCAGGATTGGGGTAAAGAATGAAGCGCCGTTTTTTGATTTGCGTCGAATGTAGCGAGTCAATGATGACGGCGGTTCGATAATAAAATATCGAAAGATGGGATGTACATTGAACATGCGCAGGCCATTTCCGATCATGAAAATTCCAATCGCAAAATACAGGATGGCGCGCATCATGGGAGTGAGCTGAAGTACTGACCCCACTGCACCCAATAAATAACCAAGGATCGTGTATGCGATCAACTTCGCTAGTAGGAAAAATAATATTGGTTGAGCAATATGGGGTTTAAATTTTTGAGAGGAACTCGTGCCGTTGTGTGCCTGCAAATCCTGTTCGATCTGGTGCGCAAGTGTGCTGGTCAAAAGTCCGCCTTGAACAGCCAGACACCCCAACCCGCCTGTGGTCAAACCTGTAATGAAAGCCACGATTAAATCCATGTTTCCTCTTTTTTGTTTTCAATTTTACAGAAAACCTCTTTATTACTTGAGCTTATCACAACTTCAATAAAACCTAATAATTTGTAATAATTTTATCATTAATTTTCTAGGCTTGTGAGTTTTTTAGTACGTAATATGTCAGATAAATTACGGAAAATAATAACTAGCCAATAATTATAAAAAACGATAGGATTATGTAAATTTCTCAATAATTATCATGCGTTCAAAAAAATAGGAGGCTCGAATGAAATTACGTTTGTTGCAGGGATTGGTTCTTGGTTTGTTGTTGGTTTCGATGATTGCGGGCTGTGCACCGGCGCCTGCGCCATCACTGGCAATTGAAAGTGCGTGGGGACGCCCTTCAATGGATATGCCGACTGCGGGCGGTGTTTTCATGGTAATCAAGAATAGCGGCGACGCGCCTGATAAACTGCTCTCCGGTTCAAGCCCTGCGTGCGACTCGATTGAGTTGCATGAGATGGTCATGAAGAGCGATGGCACCATGGGAATGAACTTATTGGATCAACCAATTGAGATCCCAGCCGGTGGTCAGGTTGAATTGAAGAGCGGGGACTTGCACATTATGTGCATCATGAAGAAAGATGATCAATTCAAGCCGGGGTCGATGATTGATCTAACCCTGGTCTTTGAAAAATCTGGTGAGATCACTGTTTCCGTTGAAGTACGGATGGAATAATAAAGACGCAAAAAAATCGGCCTGAGGTTTTTGCCTCAGGCCGATTTTTTAACAATGTCTTGAGTGGATAAGGATTTTATATCTGAATTAAAGTCATCATTTTATTGAGGCTATTTTGCGCGTTTTTATAGTCCATAACATCGCCCCCAAAACCTTGTGCGAATCGAGTTGCGTCACCTTGATCTGAAAAGCTCAGGATGGAAGGACTGCAGCAAAGTACAACCTTGCTGTTAAGTACATACCAAGCCTGGCTGACATTCAACATTTTTCCATACACAAAGTCAATGGTCATGGCCGTGCTGACATTCGGGTTGTTCGCGAGTGCCATCATTCCGCAGTGGGAACAACAGGCTGATAATTTCTTCCCATCTTTTTGCTCAATAATGAATGTGGTTCTTGCGTTCGTCTCACCTCTGCATTGGACACAACGGGTGGTTGATGCTTCGATCTGGCTGATGCCGCCGGGAATCTTGGCGACCAGTCCCATTTGGGAAAGCTCCTGGGTTTCGCGGTAGGCGGTAGCCTGGGAAACTCCAATAGCCTGACGTATCTCTTCAATGGACAGATCTTTTTTTTCTTCGATCAGTTTTAATATCTCGCGTTGGCGGGGGGATAAATTTTTCATGGTTGACTCCTTACATAAATAATGATAAGTTTATCATTATTTATTACAAATGATCTGATAAACAAACTAGTTTCATTATCAAAGATTAGATGGATTGTATCAGATTTGAAGTTTTGATAAGCAGATTTTTGTACAGGATGTAATTGCAAATTCTAAAACGGAGATCCAACATGACTTACGCCGATTTCAAAGTATATAACTCCGAGTCGCCCCATAAAATTCTTGTTGTAAACAGGGGTTCCTTGCTTGATGAAGGGATTGTGCGTTTGATCAGTTCAAGGACAAGTTTGGATGTTTCAACAATCGATTTTAACGGTGAGGATGTTTTAGTGAAAGATATTGTTTCAAGATGTCCTGAGGTACTTGTGATGGGTCAGAACAGAGGTGTAAAACTTGAAAAGTTATACAAACTTTTGACCAGCAACCCCGCTCTTGCAAAACTACGGATGATCATATTTCATTCAAATGATAATTCGGTGGATGTTTTTTCCCGGCAGCAACATAATTTGATTCTTGTTGATGATTTTGTTGAGCTTGTTCAAAGAGCTTGAATATTTATCTTGCAAGTAATCCATTAAATCGTCGATGACTGAATAAAAATAGCTCAATTTTTTTATTCCAATTACGGGCATGTTTTATGATTTTTGTGACATTATGTGAACGTAACAAAAATTTTTATCCTTGTAATCAATCAACCAAGTATGATAATATTGCGCAAATTTATCACAATTTATCGCGATTTCTCGAGTAGCAGATATCAAAAATCCATTAAAAAATCATAGGAGAATTTTTATGCAATATAAAACCTTTTCATTCAAAATGATAGCGCTCGCGATACTTATCGTGATGGTGACAGTATCCTGTGGAGGGCGGGGTCCTTCCCTTAAGGGTGACGCTATGTTGCAAATAGCCCCCGCACCTGACATTAACTTGACCGATCATAATGGACAGCCTTTTCACCTTGGCAGTTTCAACGGCAAAGTTGCCTTGATCTTTTTTGGCTTTTCAAATTGCGTTGATGAATGCCCTGCAACACTGGCGCTAATAAGACAGGCCCTTGATACAGATGGTGTCACTTCAAAAGATGTATTGGTTGTAATGGTCAGCACTGACCCTGTCAATGATACTTCTCAATCGATGAAAGAATTTATGGAACGATTCAATCCAGATTTTCTTGGTTTGCTTGGGTCTCCCGATGAACTGGCGAAAGCCTGGCAGGACTACGGGGTAATTGTCGAAGACGGCGGCGAAACGCACTCAAGTTTCACTTATGTAGTGGATAGAAAAGGAAATTTGCGTGAGACCTTTTCGCCTGATGCGTCATCCGATGATATTGCGGCAGATGTGAAAATTTTGCTAACAGAGGAATAAAGTTGAAATCAATTAAATTTTATAAACAGCCAGCGTAAAATTGTTTCAGTGAAATTGTGATAAATTTTGGTAAAATCTGTTTACCAGAATCGGCTGGGAGTATTTATAAAGTGTAGTGCGCCAGGTTACGTTTAGCTTGATGCTCACACTTATTAAGGAGGTCTATTATGGCAATCGCAATTGATCCAGTTTGTGGTATGGAAGTGGAAGAGAAAACGGCGAAGTATGTCAGCGAGTATAAAGGGGAGGATTATTATTTTTGCGCGCCGGGCTGCAAGCATATGTTTGAAGAAGAACCAGAATTGTACGTTGGGCCGAATCGCAAGCCTTTCGTGCCGATGGATGAAATACCATCCTAACTCGTGTGACTAAATGTAGCCCGCCCTCGAAATCAATCTTTCGAGGGCGGGTTTGTTTTTAACTGTGGTTTGGAAGCTTCGTAATATGGGTTACTTTACATCAACAACAAAGGAAACTTGTCTTATGCGATTTTCATGGAAAAACTCGAACCAGATTTTGTATTTGCCCGGTTTGGGAAAGTTTATTGAAAATTGAAGATTGTCACGATCAACGATATTTGCCATGATAAAGCTTTCCAGTTTTTCATCAATAGCATACATGTTGGAACGATTGCCGGACATGATCCCAAAATCCTGCGATCGGACTTGACCCTGTTCATCGATGATCTCAAAATCCACGCTGTGTTCTTGTTTGGCTTTTAATTCTCCATCGAGTTGCATGTTGATGGTGAGGCTGCCAAATCGTTGCGTTAGCGCGGAGTCTGGCAATAATTCGGCGTTTTCTGTTTTTGCTGACCCAACTTCAATGGGCACGGCGAGCGTCACTTTTTCTCCGCCGCGCGGCAGGAAATTCACAAACAAAATATATTCACCATCGGCTGGGAACAGGATCGTCGGTCGAATGAGACGGCTTTCATATGCCGCCTGTTCCGCATTGGCTGAATTTGTTGGCTGTGAAGCAGTGTCGCCAGACGAGCCCATTTCATTCATGCCGCCCGCCCCGCCGCCACTATAGATGAATGGGTTGATCAGCAAAGGCTGTGCCTCCAAATAGGTCAGGTCACGGGAAGTCACGGCAACGTAGGAATAATAAACATATTTGCCAAATTCAAGCGTTTCAAAATCTGCATAGCTTTTCCCAAATTGATCAATGACTTCTATTTTTAATTCAGAAGGCATTCCCGCCATGACCATTGGTGTGGTTGGATCCAAAAAGGCGCGATATTTATTTGTATTACGCCCTGTTGACATTTCATCCATTTGCGCCGGGCGCAGCCACCCGACCGATACTGCGATCAGGAGTCCTAACGTGGCGGCGGGTACAACAAGGCGGGGGGCGAGTTCAGTTAGTTGTTGGAAGATATTTTTGCGCGCCGGGAGTGTTTCAACTTTATAGGAGCGGAGGCGCAGACTATTGGTTACCACGAAGATCGAGCTAAATGTCATGGCTCCGGCGGCGATCATGGGAATGAGAAGACCAAACGCCGCAATCGGGATCAGGAATACATTGTAGAAGAAAGCCCAGAATAAATTCTGGATGATGGTTTGCAATGTTCCGCGTGAGAGGGAGATCGCGTGTCCGACTCCCCGCAAGTTGCCACTGATCAATGTGATTCCGGCGGCGGCCATGGCCACGTCTGTGCCCGTGCCGATTGCAATCCCCACATCCGCTTGAGCGAGCGCGGGCGCGTCATTGATGCCGTCACCGACCATGGCTACAACATTATGTTCCTGTAATTTCTTAACTTCAACTGCTTTGTCGCGGGGCAACACTTCAGCCAATATCTGTGTGATGCCCACTTGCTTTGCAATTGCCTCGGCTGTGCTTTTATTGTCGCCTGTGATCATGACAACATCGAGACCAAGCTTGCGGAGTTCCTCAACCGCCAGACGCGAATCTGGTTTCACAGTATCGGCCACAGCAACCAACCCGATGGGGTGAGGCGGTTCAGCACTGTTCGCATCGCTGACTGTAACGATCATCACCGTCTTGCCTTCCAATTGAAGGCGCGTTATATCGTTTTGAAGAGAACCAAGATTTATCTCTTCATTTTGCATCATGCGTGGATTGCCAATGATGACGGATTGACCTTGCAGTGTGGCGCGAATACCAAACCCGCTGACGGCTTTGAATTTATCAGGCTCTGTTAGATCAAGGTTTTTACTTTTTGCGGCGGCGACAATGGAGCGCCCCAATGGATGTTCTGATCCAAGTTCCGCGCTGGCGGCGAGACGCAGAATTTCATTTTCTGTATAACCTTTCATGGCAATTGTATCTGTCAGCGCTGGTTCGCCGCGGGTGATCGTGCCGGTCTTATCCAGCACCACCACATTCACACGGCCAGTGCGCTCCAGTGCTTCGCTGTTTTTAAATAAAATGCCATTCTCTGCGCCTTTGGTTGTCCCGACCATGATCGCTGTTGGAGTGGCCAGGCCAAGCGCGCACGGACATGCGATGACAAGCACCGCTACCGCATTGATCAATGCGCCGGTCCATTCAGCATGAGTGAACATCATCCAACTGCTAAATGTAAGAATGGCAATCAGAATCACCACTGGGACAAAATAGCTGCTGATGCGATCTGCCAGTTTTTGGATCGGCGCCTTGCTGCCCTGCGCCTCCTGCACCAATCTCACGATCTGAGACAGGGTTGTATTTTTGCCAACCTTGGTTGCATCGAACTCGATCAACCCCTCTTTGTTGATGGTTGCGCCGATGACTTCATCGCCGATACTTTTGACGACTGGCATCGATTCACCGGTGATCATCGACTCATCGAACGTGGAGCGCCCGAAGCTGATGATGCCATCGACGGGCACTTTCTCCCCCGGGCGGACTACGATGGTATCGCCGACCGCAACTTGTTCAATTTCAATTTGGGATTCAATCCCGTTTCTTTTTACATTCGCCGTTTTGGCGCGCAAACCCATCAAAGCCTTCATGGCTTCGGATGTTTTTCCTTTGGCGCGTGCCTCGAGGAATTTTCCAAGCATGATCAATGTGATGATGGTTGCGCCAGTTTCAAAATAAACCATCGGGCTGAGTATCCATTGGAAGGTTACGCCCACGCTGTAAAAATATGAGACAGACGAACCGAGCGCAATTAGTACGTCCATGTTCGCGCCGCCGGCCCGCAAACTCTTGAATGCCCCCACGTAATACTGCCAGCCCACATAAAATTGGACAATGGTGGCGGGGATCATCATGGCAATAAAGTCGTTCGGGAATGAGACTAGCCCAAAGTCGCGTGACATGCTGTAGGTCATGAGTGGAACCGTTAAGAGCAGACCAATGATCAGCAATCGTTTTTGGCGTTCAATTTCCTGCGAGCGGACTTTTGCTTCCACATCTTCAAGGTCTTCAGATTCTCCCACTTGAACGAGATCATATCCCGCCTTGCGAATGACCGCTGCGAGTTCAGAAATACTGCTCATGCCGGGGATGTAACTCAGCGAGACGCGCTCAGTCCCAAGGCTGACGGTTGCAGTCAATACGCCGTTTTGTTTAACCAGTAATTTTTCCAGCGAGACGGCATCTGAATTATCGCGCAGACCGGTAATGGGCAACTCGGCTTTTCCAATTGCAATGCCATAGCCGATCTTCTCAACTTTTTCGATAATTTCCTGTTCATTGAGCTGGGCGGAATCAAATTCAACAGTAAGTTTTTCATTGGCCAGGTTTACATTGGCAACATTGATACCGGGTAGTTTTCGCACATTGCGCTCGATCGCTGCCGAGCAATTTGCGCAAGTCATGCCGATAACCGGCATTGTGACATTTCGTACTTCACCCATGAGACACCTTTTATTCCTGAGTTTAACTTTATGGTTGGAAATTACTCAACTATGGTAATTGAGGGGATGCTTTTTATTCCAAAGTTGATTATAAATAACTGAATTATATAATATCAGTGATATTTGTCATGAAATTAAGGTCGCTTTATGTTCATGCAGAACACCATTATATGGGCGATTCAAAATTTAAGTGGAGAATACCTGTGCTGGGCTATTTGGTATAATGTTTCAATATTTATCAAATATTATCAAAACCTGCAAATCGTTAAGGAGTTGTCTATGAAAAAGTTTTTGGTGGTTCCTATTATGGTACTTATTTTGATTTCTGCTTGCGGTCCTGCGCCGGTGCCAGTTGTTTCTCAAAATGGAATTGAAGTTTATACACCCACGGCGCGCGCTGTAAATTCAGGCGAAACGACAGCGGCATATATGCTTGTAAAGAATACCGGCTCTGAATCGGACATATTGCTAACCGCTACCTGTGAAACGGCCAGTATGGTAGAGGTGATGAATACCCACATGGAAGGGGACATGATGTCCATGGGCGAAGTGGAAGGCATTGAAATCCCCGCCGGGGCAAGTGTCGAATTGAGATCGGGTAGTTATCATATTATGTTGATGGATCTCAAGGAGAATTTGGCGGCTGGTGGAACGGTCAGCGTTACATTGGTGTTTGAAAAAGCAGGTGCGATCGTTGTGGAAGTTCCAGTCACGGCCCCATAGTCATTATCTGAGAAATTAATAAAATAAAGAATAAAGCAGACCTTTTGCTCAATAGGCAGGAGGTCTGCTTTTGTGTGAAATGGGAGGGACAGTTTTAGTCACTCATAAATCTATGCTAAAATTTCATGCCTTTCCAAAGGCTTGGAGAAAAATACATGCAGGCTGATCTACCGAATTTCAATTTAAACCAAAATACATCCCTAAGCGAATCAATTGCCTCCCGGCGCACGTTCGCTATTATTTCGCATCCAGACGCTGGTAAAACCACACTAACCGAAAAATTGCTTTTGTATGGCAATGCCATTGAATTGGCGGGCAATGTCCGCGCCCGCAAGAATCAACGCGCCACTACTTCCGACTGGATGGAAATGGAGCGCGAGCGCGGTATTTCCATTTCCTCGACCATTTTACAATTCCCGTATCATGAACATATTATTAACTTGCTGGATACGCCCGGGCATCAGGATTTTTCCGAGGATACCTATCGCACTCTGTCCGCAGTGGACAGCGCGGTGATGGTGATCGATGCGGCCAAAGGAATTGAACCGCAAACGCTCAAACTCTTTGAAGTTTGTCGAAAGCGTGGAATTCCAATTTTCACATTCATTAACAAAATGGATCGCCCCGCGCGTGATCCATTGGATATATTGGACGAGATCAAAAAAGTTTTGGGCATGGAACCCATCCCGATGAATTGGCCTATAGGTGACGGACCAGATTTCAGTGGAGTCTATGACCGCGCCACGAAGGATGTCCATTTGTTCGAGCGCACCGAGCGTAACGAGCGCATGGCTCCCGAAGTGGTTGTTCCTCTCGAACATCTTGCGCAAAATAAAATTTTATCCAAAGTCCGCCTCGACCATCTTATCGAAAGCATTCATCTTTTAGATGAAGTTGGAGTCGTCTTTGACCACGAAAGTGTTTTGAATGAAATACAAACGCCAGTCTTCTTTGGAAGTGCGGTCACTAATTTTGGCGTGCGGTTATTTCTGGATGCCTTTGTAAACATTGCTCCGCCGCCGCAGCCTTATCAGAGTGATGCCGGGGTAATCCCTCCGGACGCGCAGGATTTCTCAGGCTTTGTTTTCAAAATTCAAGCAAACATGAATCCCAAGCATCGTGACAGTGTCGCGTTCCTGCGGATTTGTTCAGGCCGTTTTGAACGCGGCATGGATCTTACTCATTCTCAAACTGGAAAAGTGATTCGCCTGTTGCGACCATATAAACTTTTTGCCAGCGAACGCGAGATCATTGATGAGGCTTACCCCGGCGATGTGCTTGGGCTTCCGAACAACGGTGAATTTGCCATTGGCGATACGCTGTGTTCTGGCGCGCCGTTTCGCTTTGCATCCATCCCTCGTTTTCAGCCTGAGCATTTTGCATTGCTGCGCAACACCGATCTCGGCAAACAAAAACAATTTGCAAAAGGACTGAGTCAATTGGAGAGCGAAGGCGCAGTTCAGGTGCTTTACAACCTCAACGCTTTCAAACGCGAACCGATTTTGGCTGTGGTTGGTCAACTTCAATTTGATGTTGTTCAAGCCAGGTTGAAAGCTGAATATAACGTGCCGACCGAGTTGGAAAGATTGCCACATGTACTGATGCGCTGGATCAAGGGTTCAGATGCGGTTATTGAAAAATTGCCAAACCGCGGCGAAGTCATTATTGCGCGCGACTCGCGCGATGAATGGGTCGCGCTGTTTAGTACAACCTTCTTCTTGAAGCATTACACTGAAAAATATCCCGACCTAAAATTTGTGGAAATCGCTGCGGATTGATCAGCCGAAAAAGATTCCCCGCTTCCTGTCTGGACTTTGAATTGATTCGGCTCAAGGATATTTTCAAACCCTTGAGTTTTTTCTGCAACAAACCCAGACACCGAAAAAGTAAGAGTTCCTACTGCCTTGTGTTCTAAAGTATGACTTTACAAAAAGGAGAAATAAATATGACCACAGTTCGTACTGATGTGATTAAACTTGGTGAAAATTTCGCCACTTTGCTTGGCGATGATGTGAGGGTTGGGCAAGATGCGCCTGAATTTACTTCCGTTGTCCCTGGGTGGAAACCTGTCAACCCTATACAAGAATCAAAAGGCAAGGTTATTATCTTATCCGCAGTGCCTTCGCTGGATACCGATGTCTGTGACCGTGAGACGCGCCGCTTCAACGAAGAAGCCGCCAAACTTGGCGATGACATCATCATCTACACCATCAGCACCGATTTCCCGATGGCGCAAAAGCGCTGGTGCGGAGCCGCTGGTGTGGACAAGGTAAAAGTCGTTTCAGATGTTCTCGAAACCGATTTTGGCTTGAAGTATGGCTTGGTCATCAAGGAGCGCCGTTACCTGCGCCGTTCGGTCTTTATTGTCGGGCGCGATGGGAAATTGACCTATGTCAATTACCTGCCCGTGTTAAGCCAGGAACCGAATTACGAAGAAGTCATCAATGCGGCAAAAGAAGCCTTGAAATAACGCAAATAATGAAAACAAAAAGCGAGTTGTGGAATAAACAACTCGCTTTTTGTTTAAGAAGTAATCTGCAGCTTCAATCGGTAAAATCAGAATCGTCTTCATCAGACTCATTATCCACCCATGCATCCTCGTCCATCCAATCTATGACTGTACCGCCGCTTTCAGGATAATACGGACTGACGAGATAGTTCATGCCATGTTCCCATGTGACGCGGAAATCCTTTACTGTGAAGGTTTTATCCGCGTGCAGGTCGTAGATGACATCGGTCAGTTTTGGAATCGGCGAGAATGGATACAACTGTTCAAGCACGATTTCCTTATCTTCTTCAGGGATGATAAATTCCTCCACGCTTGTCCCATTTGGAAAAACCATCGGTTTTGTTGGGTAGGGAAGTTTTTCTTCGATCGGTGTTTCATCAGTTGAAAATTCACTATTCATGGAATTCTCCTTGACTGGAAATTCATGGTTAATGGACTATCGTCTACGCGCTTGCCCAGTTCTTCACTTCACGGATGTGATCGGGTGTCGTGCGGCAGCATCCGCCGATGAGGGTCGCGCCGTTCTCAAACCAAACTTTTGATTGCAGGCCAAATGCATCGCAGGAAGTTTCTCCGTGCCAGGTGTTGGTAATAGGATCGTACACTTCGCCTGAGTTCGGGTAAACAATGACAGGCTTGCGCGTGTTCTTTTTGATTTCACGGATCAGGGATGGAATATGAAGCGGCGATGTGCAGTTGATTCCAACCGCAGCCACCTGCGGAAATTGATCCAGCCATGCGGCACAGTCCGAAATTTTTTCGCCATTGCAAATATGTTCGTCATCTTTTGCGCTGAAGCAAAACCATGCCGATGTGTTGGGAAATTCGCCCAGTAATTTAACCAATGCCTGAGCTTCGATCAAGCATGGGATCGTCTCGCAGGCCAAAAGGTCCGCACCTGAGGCGATGAGCGCCTCCACCCGTGGACGATGGAACTCGATCAACTCATCTTCTGTCAATTTGTAATCGCCGCGATACTCCGAGCCATCCGCAAGAAAAGCGCCGTATGGCCCGATCGAACCCGCAATCAATGGACGCGCTCTATTTATATGATTATTTTCATTTGCCCAAAATTCATCACGCGCGCTTTGCGCGATCCGCACTGATTTTTGTATGAGACCAAGCGCTTCATCTTTGCTCAAGCCGCGACGGGCAAATCCTTCAACGGTGGCTTGATAGCTCGCCGTGATCGCAAAATCCGCGCCCGCGTTGAAATAATCTAAATGTACCTGACGAATTAATTCAGGCTGCTCCATCAATACTTTTGCAGACCAGAGCGCGTCATTCAGGTCACAGCCGCGCCGTTCAAGTTCTGTCGCGAGCGCGCCATCCAAAATTGCGACAGGATTTTTTTGTAAAATGGTTTCGATCGGGTTCATGTTTTCTCCTACACCTCCGAGGTCTCAAAGACCTCGGAGGTGTTTTGCTAATCCTGCCACGGCAACTTTTTCAAATCCACATTGCCGCCGCTAATGATAACGCCAACTTTGAGTCCGCTTAGATCAATTTTCTTTTCCCACAACACACCAATCGCAACAGCCGACGACGGCTCGATGATGATCTTCGCGCGTTCCCAAACATACTTCATTGATTCTATAATTCCTGTTTCACTCACTGTGACAATTTGCTCAACGCGTTGTTTAATAATGGGAAAAGTCAATGCGCCAAGTGAAGTCAGCAAACCGTCCGCAATAGTTTTCGGATTCTTTGAAGGAATGATCTCGCCCGCCTTCAACGAACGAAACGCATCATCGGCCATTTCAGGTTCGCCCGCGATCACGCGAATTCCCTTTTTGATTTCCGTTGCCGCGATGGATGTGCCGCTCAACAATCCGCCGCCGCCGACAGGTGTGATGATCACATCCAGATCGGGGACATCCTCCAACAATTCCAACGCCGCCGTGCCTTGACCTGCGATCACACGCTCGTCATTATATGGATGGACAACGGTCGCACTCGTATCGAGCCTGATTCTGTCCAATGTGCTTTCTCGCGCCTCAAGCGTTGGCTCACAAAACGTGATCAAGCCGCCGTACCCAGCCACGGCATTTTTCTTCACTGATGGGGCATTGTTTGGCATCACAATATACGCGGGAATTCCGCGCATTCTTGCGGCAAGTGCCAACGCCGCCGCATGATTTCCCGATGAATGTGTGCAGACTCCGCGCGCGGCTTCTTCATTACCTAATGAATAAACGGCATTGCACGCACCTCGAAATTTGAACGCGCCTACTTTTTGTAGATTCTCGCACTTGAGAAATACCTGAGCATTTACTTGTTGATTCAGGCTTTCGTTGGTCAGGACAGGCGTGCGGTGTGCGTAGGGACGAATCCGCTCTGCAGCCTGGAGGATGTCATTTAGTGTAGGTGTCATAGGCTTTCCTTATTTATTCTGGATGAGTTCCTGCGGGTCTTTCATCTTCGAAACAAAGAATAGACTGACGATCAGAAATCCAATTGCAACAAGCAACGCAGGTGTAAATGAGCCATCAGAATTTTTCAACGCTTCCATAAAGAAAACAAAAACCACTGAGGCCTGTCCAAAAAGTTGGATGAGACCATTGGATGTGCCTTCGGGTGTCGGATGAGTTACTTCTGCGGTGTATTGCATGATGACAGGCATGGCGCTCGTCAGGAAAAACCCCAGCACAAAAGCGGAGGCAAATAACAGCGTGGATGTGGTTGCGAATGTTAATCCAATCAACCCAGGGATCGCGCCGATGAATGCGACGTAAAGATATAGCTGTCTTTTGCGCTGCTTATCGGATAGGGCAGGAATCACCACTGCGCCGATCACGCCGCCGACGATCATCAATGCGCCAAGTGTACCCGCATCTGTGGGTGTAAATCCGCGCGGGCGGATGATGTTCTCGACCCATGTGGTTACGCCGTTGAAAATTCCAAGCCCAACAAATGTGATCGCCAGCCCAAACCAAAATACTTTCACGGTAAGCGCATGTTTCAACCCGTTCAACATCAGCGCGCGGACTTCCTGTCCAGGCGGGCAGGGCGGGGTGGGCGGTACCTCACGCGAAAACGCAATAAATAAAATTGCTGAAACTGCTGCAACGCCGCCGTAATAAAGTTGTATGGTGGAAATTGCAACGCTTTCCATGAGAATCGGAGTCAAGACCATGCCTAGCGCAGTGCCGACGAGGCTCGCCAATGTCACCAGCCCAACTGCAGTGGCACGTTCTTCAAGCGCAAACCAGTTGGCTGGGACTTTCGTCCATGTGTTGAGCAGGAACGGCTGCGCGGCTGCAATACCGATGGTACTCCATAAGACAAGTGTGTAAT
>JABFSL010000113.1 GCA_013140605.1 Anaerolineales bacterium | reverse complement strand
AATCTGGGTCTGGTGCGCGGATATTACATACAGGAAAAGTTTGGAAGCGCCTTCCTCAAAGTGGAAGTGCTCAATTCCGTGGCGGATACGGATGAGGAGAAAGCGTTAATGCTGTATTGGCGCGCGCTTGTTCAGGAGAAACGCAATGACCCGAAGGACGCTCTCAGAAGCTGGAAGGCGCTGTTTGCCATGAAAGCAGACGTGATGACTCCTGAAATGCGCGCCGAAGCGGAACAGCATCTTAAAGCGGTGATTACGCCCACCAATACACCGAAAGGCGGCGCAAAGACCCCAACGCCAAAAGTAAGCGCCACAGCTTCGCTAAAGCCCGGTGTAACTCCTTCACGTACTCCCACTCGCACGCCGCTGCCGGTTGTGACGCCGTAGGCGATGCAGGTAGTCACGTAAACAAGTAAATATGTGTAATAAAAAGAGAGACTGCATTTTTTGCCAGTCTCTCTTTTTGTGTACCTGTATACCTTTTTACATGTACTACGCCTTTACTCTTTTTCCCCGGCACTCATCACATGGACATAATGCGCGCAGGTAATGCCAGTTGAAAATGCCATAGTCGTGACCATCTTCCCAAACAATGGTCAGCGCGTAGGAGCCGGTTGCGACAATATTAACCAATCGCGTGGAGGGGGAGTCTTCCATTATTTTATTGAACACATCCGCATCAGGTTCGGACTTCATATTCTCATGTCCGCCGCGGCAGGAGGCGCATGGACAGGCGGCGCGTAATAATCCAAATGGATAATTGCTGACGTGTCCATCGTCCCAGGTAAGGGTGAATTCACGTTTGCTTTTATTGGCGGTTACGCCGGTTGGTTTTTCAGACATTTTTCCTCTATATGATTTATGAGACCCTAAAGGTTTTTAAAAACCTTTAGGGTCTTTATTATTCTTTACGGCGAAGGAACTACCGCCAGAAAATCAGCAGCAGACCAGCCTGCGCGGGTTTCGTCATAGGGGGCGACAAGATACCACCATGTATATCCGTCTGCGGTTTGGGGGCCATCTTTCACAAGGAAAACTTCGGACTCTTCGCCGCGAAAGACTGTTTCAGCGTTCAAGCCCGCCGATAAGCGGATGCGTAATCCCTGGCCTTCGGTGCCGGTGATCTGCACGTATCCGCCAATGCCAATGGTATTGGCGGCAAGGGTGGGAGTTGCGATCAGCGGGTCATTGGTGGGCACGACTGTGACATTGGGTGTATGTGTCGGGGCTGGGATCATAGTCAGGTCAGCAGGAGCAAACCCAACGTCAGGAGAGAAGCGGGGAGATGTCCAGCCGATGATGATGAGGGTGATGATCAGCAAAATCCCGGCGACGGTCAATGTGCCGATGATTACGTAGCGATTTAGATAGGGTCTTAAGTCCATTATTAATCACCTAAAAAATAAGCAACTCGGTGGTTGAGTAGGGCGACACCTGCACTTGCGTGCTGGTGCAAGTGAGCCCGTATCGAAACCACCAATTTCAAGTTTACTTTTTATTTTATATTTGCCTATAATGGTTGGTTGAGTAGGCGGCGGGATTTTGTAACTTGCAGAGGCAGGATGATTCCCGCCGCCTACTCAACCAACAGAGTTTTTCTTCGGGTCTTTCAACAATTGTAAAGCATCTTTGGGCATGAGCACTTTCAGCGCGCGGTGCAGGGTTTTGATTTCGGCCTGTTTGCCGCCGAGGACAGGGTCGCCGTCGACTTGAATGGAGAAGGCCGCATCCGATTCGACTCGCGCATTGCGGAAGGGAAGCCGCCTTGCCTGATCGGATGTGAGATGGCGGCCAGCGACAAGGTCAAAGAAATGACGAAGCGCATCGGCGAGACTGTCACCGCTTAAGAGCCACATATCCATTTCACCATCATCGAGCAGGGCGTTGGGTGAGATTAATGACATGCCGCCCGCGTAATGGCGGATGTTTGTTGCGACTGCTACGAGATAATGTCCTTCCACAAATTCACCGTCAGTCCACACGCGCAGGTCAAGCCCATGCCAGAAGGTGGCTTCCCAAACGGTGGTCGCAAAATAATGCGGAACGGAAATATGTTTAAAGAAGCGATGACGCGGTTCCAGTTTGTGAATGGTTTGCGCATCCAGCCCAACGCCAGCCCACAACAAAAATGGACGGTCGTTGCAGATGCCGACATCCACTCGCTGCGGTTCGACATTTGCCAACAGTTCTGCATTTTCACGCAGAGCCTTCCAGTTGAACCAGCTAAAAGGTTTTTGTCCCTGCTCCAGCGCCCAGACATTGGTTGTGCCGGCAGGGAGCACAGCCAGCGCTGTTTCGGTGTTGATCAATCCGCTCGCCACCTGACCAACCGTCCCGTCACCGCCGATGGCGAAGACTGCGTCATATTTTTCACTGGCGGCCTGATGCGCTGTCTGCGTGGCATGAGTTCCGCTTAATGTCTCGGCGATCTCCATGCTCCAGCCCGCGTTCTTCAGCGGATGAATGATCCCATGCACAAAGCGTCCCACGGGATATCGTCCCGCGGTTGGATTGTAAAGTAAGAGTCCCTTTCGCATGGCGAGGATTATACCTGAGGGGATTTGGGATGCTATAATTGCCTAACTCAGTAAAGGGACAAAAGAGATATGACAGCACCTGAAAATGTTCGTCAGCTTGTACAACGTTTTGAGAATAACCGTGAGTCGTATCGTTCAGGAAGATATAACGAGACGCAGTTACGGCGCGAGTTTTTAGACCCGTTCTTTGAAGCGTTGGGTTGGGATATATTCAACAAGGGCGGTTATGCTGAAACGTATAAGGATGTCATTCACGAAGACAGCCTTGAAATCGAAGGGGAGAATAAAGCGCCCGATTACGCCTTCCGTGTTGGGGGAATGCGCAAGTTTTTTGTGGAAGCCAAGAAACCAGCCGTAAATATTGAATTCAATATTCATCCCGCTTTTCAATTGCGCCGTTATGCGTGGTCTGCAAAATTGCCATTGGGGATTCTGACAGATTTTGAAGAGTTTGCGATTTACGATTGCCGCATGAAGCCCGATAAAAAAGACAAGGCTTCGCTGGGGCGGATTGCCTTATACACTTACAAGGATTACATCGAAAAATGGGATGAGATTGCTGCCATCTTTTCACGCGATGCGGTTCTCAAAGGTTCGTTCGACCAGTATGCCGAAGGCTTGAAAGGCAAGAAGGGCACAACCGAAGTTGACGATGCCTTTTTAGCGGAGATCGAACGCTGGCGTGATTTGCTGGCAAAGAATATCGCTTTACGAAACCCAAGTCTGAATGTTCGTGAGTTGAATTATGCAGTGCAGATCACGATTGACCGCATTATCTTTTTGCGTATCTGCGAAGACCGCGGTGTGGAACGGGATGAGCAGCTAAAAGAAATTGCAACCCCCTCCGCCCTCGCTTCGCTGGGCACCTCCCCCAAATCCGACGAACTTCTGTCGGATTTGGGGGAGGCCGGGAGGGGGTCGGTGTACGCGGGTCTGTGTCTATTGTTCAAAAAAGCAGATGCGCGCTATAACTCTGGACTTTTCCATTTCAAAGAGGAGAAGGAACAATCGGGTTCAGCGGACAGCCTCACGTTAAGTCTGAACGTGGATGATAAGGTCTTGCAGGACATCCTCAAGAATCTGTATTATCCCGAAAGCCCGTATGTCTTCCGTGAAATCCCATCCGATATTTTGGGACAGGTGTATGAGCGTTTTCTTGGCAAGGTGATCCGCTTGACAGCGGGACATCAGGCGAAGGTGGAGGAGAAGCCCGAAGTACGCAAGGCGGGCGGGGTGTATTACACGCCGACTTATATCGTGGAATACATTGTGCAAAACACGGTCGGGAAATTACTGGAAGGTAAGACGCCCAAAGATGCCGCAAAGTTGAAGATACTTGACCCCGCCTGCGGATCAGGGACTTTCCCTTTGGGGGCGTATCAATATTTGCTGGACTGGCATTTGAAATGGTACGCTGACGCGGCGAATTTACCTGAGAAATGGTTGACAGGCAAAACCCCTGCCATTTATCAAGTGAAAGATGGTTATAGATTAACGACTGCAAAGAAGAAGGAGATTTTGCTCAACAACATCTTCGGCGTGGACATTGACGCGCAGGCCGTGGAAGTGACGAAACTCTCTTTGCTCTTGAAGGTGTTGGAAGGCGAAAGCAGTGAGACGATTGGCTCGCAACTGGCTTTGTTTCAGGAGCGGGTATTGCCAGACTTGGGACATAATATCAAATGCGGCAATTCGTTGATCGGGCCTGATTATTATGAGGGACAGCAATTAACGATGGGCTTTGAGGGTGAAGAAGAACGCTACCGGGTGAATGCCTTTGACTGGCGCGGTGAGTTTTCGGATGTATTCATTCACGGCGGCTTTGATGTGGTGATTGGAAATCCGCCGTATGTAAGGATGGAAGGATTTACGCCAATCAAAAATTACTTAAAAGAGCATTACAGTGCTCACGAAGAAAGAGCAGATTTTTATACTTACTTTATTGAAAAGGCAATCCACTCAATAAATGATTCTGGTTTGGTTGGAATGATTGTTTCAAATAAGTTTTCAGTTGCTAAATATGGGAAACCTCTTCGAGAAACAATTCAACAAAAAGCAGTCATTCGAGAAATCACAGATTTTGCTGGTGCAAGAGTATTTAAAGGTGCAACAGTTCGTACGTTTATTTTGTTCTTGGGACATCCATTAACTCAAAAAGATATAAAGGCACGCTATATTCCTGTTCCCGCACGCAATGAATTTAATCAAATTGAACGAGGGGTGTTATCTGTAAGTGATTACGCAAATCATTCTGCTGTGGTTTTGGCAAGCGATCAACTTACTGCTTCACCTTGGCAACTTATTTCTGCAACACAATCAAACTTGTTAAATCGGTTAAACAACGACTTTCCAACTCTTCAACAATCTTTCGACTGGAGTCCTTTATTCGGCATAAAAACAGGCTTGAATGAGGCATTCGTTATTGATGATGGCACTCGAAAAAAACTTATTATAGAAGATAAGTCTAGTGCAGAAGCATTGCGTCCTATTCTCTTCGGAAAAGATGTTAAGCCCTATGAAATATATAATGAAAATCGATATGTTATATATCTGCACCCAAACAAAAATATTGATGATTATCCTGCTTTAAAGAAGTATCTAGAGACTTTTCGTTCAAAACTCAATAATCGAGCTGCATCTCAAAAATGGTTTGAATTGCAACAGCCAGCGACTTCATTGATTCCTCTGCTTGAGAAACCCAAGATTGTATATCCTATTATTGCACCAGAACCTCGCTTTACTTTAGACGAACAGGGATTTCTAATTAATGACAAGCTGTTTGTTCTGCCAACAGATTCCCTATTTCTTTTGGGAGTTTTGAATTCTTCTCTTGCTCATTTCTTTTTTTCGTCTGTTTGCGCTCGCCTTGAAGGGATGGGAGAAAATTATTATGAATTTCGAGCGCAGTATGTTGAGCGTTTTCCGACATGTGCTATCAACTTCTCCAACCCTGACGAAAAAGCCATGCACGATAAGATGGTCTCGCTGGTGGAGCGAATGCTGGCGTTGCACAAGCAAAGTCCGCGCAGTCCGCAAGAGTCCGATATGGTGAAGCGCGAGATCGAGTCAACGGATAAGGCGATTGATAAGCTAGTCTATGAGTTGTATGGGCTGAGTGAGGAAGAGATAGGGATTGTGGAAGGCAATTGACCCCCTACCCGTCCTTCCCCCATTCGAAGATCACGAATGGGGGAAGGGGAATGTGCTGTTATTATGAAACTTAAAGTTCAAACCCAAATTACAGTTATTCCTCCCCCATTGTCGCACTTGGTTTTTGACAATGGGGGAGGTGTCCCGCTTTTTGGGACGGAGGGGGTGGGTTCTTGAAACACACACGCACCACTCCCAAAATCTTTAAGCGCGCAAAAGAATTGCGCTGTGACATGACACCTGCCGAACTCAAACTCCATGCTCGCTTACGCGCTCACCGCATGGCTGATGTTCACTTTCGACCACAACATGCAATTGGAAATTACATTGTGGATTTCTGTGCCCCGCGCAGGAAACTTATTGTTGAGTTGGATGGGAGTCAACATTTAGAGCAGGAAGAATACGATGCAGAAAGAACTGGATTTTTGAAATCCAAAGGCTATAAGGTTTTGCGATTTTGGAACAATGCTGTGATGAACGATATTGACTCAGTTTTGAATGTTATTTGGGATACTTTGAATGAACAAAACGATGTGCGGCAATAACCTCGTTGCACCACTCTCCCGACCATCCTCACCCCAATGATATAATCTCACCCAATGGACGAAGGCACACTTCTCAATAATCGTTATCAACTACTTGAAAAACTTGGCTCTGGCGGCATGGCTGAAGTATTTCGCGCGCGCGATTCTGTATTGGATCGCATCGTTGCCATTAAAGTCCTGCGCAAAGATTATTCAAGCAGCCCCGATTTTCAGGAACACTTTCGGACAGAAGCGCGCGCCGCCGCCAATCTGTCACATCCCAATATTGTCACAGTCCACGATTTTGGGTTTGCAGACAATCTGCTCTTTATCGTCATGGAGCATATCCCCGGCAAGGACCTGAAACAACTCATTCGTCAACGCGGACGATTTCCGTTGGAAGATGGCATCCAGCTTATTATTCAAGCCTGTGCGGGGTTGGGATACGCCCATCGCGCCGGGCTTGTCCATTGCGATGTCAAGCCGCATAACATGCTTGTTTCCCCGGATGGCCGTCTCAAAGTCACAGACTTTGGGATTGCGCGCGCCCTCGCCACCATGACCCCCGGTGAACGCACCGATGTAGTCTGGGGTTCGCCGCTTTACTTTTCGCCCGAGCAGGCACAGGGAGAAGCGCCCTCGCCCGCCTCCGATGTTTATTCCATTGGCGTGGTCATGTACGAATTATTCAGCGGCACACCACCGTTCACCGCGTCCACCGCCGATGAACTTGCACGCCTGCATATCTCCGCCCGTCCGATCCCCATCCGCGAGTACATTCCCGAAATTCCCGCTGCGCTCGAAGAGATTATTACCAAGGTGCTTTCCAAGGAACCCGCCGCGCGTTACCGCACCGCCGATCAACTTGGACGCGTACTGCAAAGATTTGGAACCCAGCCCGATCAAACTCCCGTACCTCCGCCAGCACCGGTAGTGATCGCAGTCAAACCAGAAATCTCATCTCGACTCCCTTCCCAGGAGCGGCCGTCCACGCCTCGACCGGAACCTGTTTATCAGCAGGTTCAAACGCCCGAGCCAGCGCTTCTGGACTCACCCGGGCTTGAATCAGCCTTCGAGGAAATTGACTGGCTCTCTGTCGGACTCGGCCTTTTGGCTGTCGTGGCCGTTGGGGGCCTCATCCCATTTTGGATCATGATCTATTTCGCCTACAATCGCTAGTTTTTTCGGAGCGCGGACGCTTGCACTGAGCCTGTCGAAGTGTCAGTCCGCCGTTCTGCAATAGCGGACTGAAGTCCGCATTCCACTATGAATAAATTTCTAATCGCCCCCTCCATCATTGCCTCTGATTTCACCCATCTTGCTGACGAAATCTCCGCCTGTGAATCTGCCGGCGCAGACTGGCTCCATGTGGATGTAATGGATGGGCATTTTGTTCCAGCTATTACAGTTGGTCCACTTTTTTTGGCGGCTTGCAAACGCGCCACCAAACTTCCCACTGACGTTCATTTGATGATCTCGAATCCCGATCAATATTTGGAAGCCTTCGCCAAAGCAGGCGCAAACAATATCACTGTTCACGTGGAAACCTGTCCCGACCTACAGCAAACGATAAAGAAAATAAAATCCCTGGGCTGTACTGCGGGCATCACATTGAATCCCGCCACCCCCGCCTCCGCATTGGATTCGGCTCTCCCGCTCGTTGATCTGGTTTTAGTCATGAGCGTGAACCCGGGCTTCTCAGGCCAAACCTTTATGCCAGAAATGATCTCGAAAGTTGAAGAAATTCGAAATAAATTAAACGCACTTCGCTCCAATGCCCATCTCGAAGTGGATGGAGGCATGTCCGCTGAGACGTTACCTCTCATGAAAAAAGCGGGCGCAAATGTTTTTGTGGCAGGCAGTGCCGTTTTCGGCCATCCGCAAGGTGCAGGCGAGGGGATAAAAGCACTACGAAATGTCGTTGCGAGGAGAGAACGATAGTGAACGACGACACTTGCGCCGTACGCTAGTGCGGTGAGCAATCTCCTCCTTACATGGGAAGTCTTATTAATCAGGAGATTGCTTCGGGCTAAGATCAAGAACGCCCTCGCAATGACATGTTGAATTAAAAACAAAAATCACGGCTTCACGCCGTGATTTTTATCTCGAAATGGAAAACAAACCTTAAGCCGCAGATTTACCGAGCGTCTTAATGCATTTGGCGCACAAAGTCTTCTTGACCATGCGGCCCTTCTCCATCACCGTCACCTTTTGAAGGTTGGGTTTGAAAGTACGATTGGTCGCATTCAGGGAGAATGAACGATTGTGTCCGAAGGTAGTTGCTTTACCACAAGTACTGCACTTAGCCATGTTATAGATTCCTTTCCGTACGTTGATTCCAGATGATCTGCCTTTTTTAGAGGCAGGGCATTCTACCATAGAACGCAACCATATTCAAGATTAGATGTTAAAATAGGAACGGAAAAGAATATTAACCAGATTTCGGAAGTTTCCGAAGTCTTTAGTGCAAAGAGGAAAACTATGGGCGAAGAAACAACTTCAATGGGCGGGATACACATCTCCCCGAACGCTGTGGCGACCATCGCATATCACGCCACTTTGGAATCTTATGGCGTGGTGGGCCTTGCGCCGAAAAACCTGACCGACGGTATCGTATCCTCCATTACGCGTGAACCCTCGCGCGGCGTCTCTGTCATGTACAAGGGCGATGATATTGACATTGATATTCATATCATCATTGAGTATGGCACACGTATCAACTCTGTGGCTCAAAGCGTGGCGAACACAGTGCGCTACCATGTGGAAAAAGCGCTTGGCCTGCAAGTCAACTCAGTCAATGTGCATGTGGCGGGTTTGCGCATTAGCGATTCGGATTAGGAGAGAATATTCTTATGGCAGTGGACCCCGCACGCATTGACAAATTTCGCAGGCTGCCAATTGATGGCCAGTCTCTCAAACGCCTCATTGACGCCGGCCTGACCTGGCTCCGCACGAACAAGGATACGGTCAACGCCTTGAATGTGTTCCCCGTCCCTGATGGCGATACCGGCACGAATATGACTCTCACCCTGCAAGCCGCATGGAATGAGATCAAGGATTCCGGTGCGACAAATCTCGGTGAGATGGCGGCTCTGGTTTCCAAAGGCGCGTTGATGGGCGCGCGTGGAAATTCCGGCGTGATCACCAGCCAGATCCTGCGCGGATTTTCGCGCGGCGTTCACGATAAAGCCATATTGGATGTCGCGACGATGGTCAAGGCGTTTGGCGAGGCGCGTGATACAGCTTATAAGGGAGTGGTCCGCCCGGTGGAGGGGACGATCTTAACCGTCATAAAAGAAGTTGCCATTGCAACAGAGGCAGCTTTGGGGTCGGTCAAAGATCCGATAGCAATGCTCGAAGTGGCGGTCAAAGCCGCGGACGAGGCTGTCAAAAAGACGCCGGAACTGCTCCCAGTCCTCAAACAGGCGGGTGTGGTTGATTCGGGCGGTAAAGGTTTATTCTTCATTTTGGAAGGTATGCTGCGGCATGTGTATGGCGAGTCGCTTGAGACGCCGACTACGATGGTGCATTCACTTTCCGCAATGGATTTGCAGGGCGCGCTGGATGAAGTGGAAGAGGGGCAGGATTATGAAATCGTTGTGGATTTTGTGCCGACCGGCGAGTTGAATTTGGAATCGTTTTATGGGCGGCTCGAAGAAATGGGAACTTCCATTCAGGTGGGCGAGGGCGAAGGCATGTACCGCATGCATATCCATGTGCCGCTTGAAAAACGCTATGAACCCATTGATTACATTATGGGTATCGGCACGGTGACAAAAGTTGCGATCGAGAATTTGCTCGCGCAGATGGATGATATTCAAAAAAGTAAGCAACTTCAATTTGCAGCCGTGGAGCCTGGAAATATCGCGGTGGTGGTTGTTTCACCGGGACTCGGCTTGAGCCGCATTTTCGCAAGTTTGGGCGTGGCCGCCATTGTGGCTGGCGGGCAGAGCATGAATCCATCCACTCAGGATATTTTGAATTCCTTTGAAAATCTGCCGACCGATAAGGTCATCATTTTGCCGAATAATAAGAATATTGTTTTGGCGGCAAACCAGGCCAGGGAAGTGACTGTAAAACATGTGGCGGTTGTGCCAACCCGCACTGTTCCGCAGGGATTAGCCGCCATGCTCTCGTTGATTCCAGACGGAGAGTTGTCTGTTGTCGCGGAGAAAATGTCTAAAGCCATGTCCAACGTGAAAACGGGTGAGATCACCATTGCAACCCGCACCGTTGAAATTGACGGCGTGAATGTGAAAGATGGTCAGGTGATCGCTCTGCTGGATGGCAAGCTGGTGGTTTCGGCTGAATCTGTCGAACAGGGTGTGATGGATTTGCTTGAAAAAGCCAGCGCCGATCAGCATGAGTTGGTCACGTTGTTTTACGGCGAAGGTATGCCGCATGCCGAAGCGAATCGCATCAAAGATGTAATTGGTAAGAAATATTCAAATCTTGAGGTTGAAGTGCAGGAAGGCGGGCAGCCGCATTATCAGTTCATTATTTCGATTGAATGAGAAAAGTAGATAAGGAAACAGTAGATAGGTAAACAGGGCAATGACCCATCTCAAACAAAAACGGGCGCAAATTTTGCGCCCGTTTTTAAATTTCAAAAAGCTAAATTATTTTGTCTCGTAGTTGACCCTGAATAATCCATACACTGATTTTGCAAGTTCAATTCCCTGAATGATCATAATGATGATCAGAATGAATGGGAACATGGTTGTGAATATAGTTGTAAGGGTTTGCGCTGCTTCCGCAGTGATCGACGAATTCTTAAACATCTCGGCTGTAAACCCAATGATATTCGGTGTGCGGAAGACAGCAACCGTGATTGCCAGGCCGGCGGCTTCAATGATGATCTTGAAGACACGTGTCAATGGAGTCCATAACCCTGTACGCAGGAGATTAATATCCAACAGGATCTCTGTCAGGAAGGTTATATTGATCCAGGGGATAAAGGCCATGAATGCCGCAGAGAACAGGGGGATAAAGAACCATTCCTCGTTCGTGAAGAAACCCATCCCCAGCGCTTGCGGGTACAGATTCAAAACAGCCAGCCCAAGGAATGTGAAGATAATCTCCGCAATCAACTCTCCGCGTTTGACTGCATCGGGGCTGGGTTCCCTGGTAAGAGTTGTGGGATCCCATTCCTGCTCTTCGCCCATCTTGAATTCAGAAGCAGGGACAAAGCGCTCTATGATTGCGAAAGCCAGCACAACATAGCCGAAAGCCGCGATGGAAGTGGAGACGATATTGCTAATTCCCTTTCCAACAATGCTCACAAATTCACTTCCCATTACTGACATTTGTGTGATGATCTGAATTCCCATTACCACTGACAAGCCAACCATGATTCCGAAAACCACGAGCTTTAGGATAAAGATGAAAAACGGAAACATCTGCGGCCCGATCAGGTAGGGATGCGGATTATAGGTCGCCGCCACTTTTTGAGGCGAGCCGTATTCCTTTAACAATTCGATTTCCATGGTTTCATCTGACGCGCGTCCCGCTTTTTGGGCGCGGTCTTCGAGCATATCCTCCAGCGTGGAGCGGAGTTCCTTTTCAATATCCTCGCGCCCCTGAATGAGCGGAAGATGCCTTCCAACTTCAGCAACATACCGATTAATTAGTTTCATTTTTTCTCCTTCTTTCCTACGCCAGCATCTTGTCCATCACAGCCACAATGCCAGCCCATTCCTTCTTCAACTTCGGCAGCAGTTTTTTCCCCTCCGCGCTGATCACATAATATCTGCGCGGACGCGCCTCTTCAAGTTTCCAAACGGATTCCAACAGCCCCTGCGTCTCCAACCGACGGAGAAGCGGGTATAACGTTCCCTGATCAACTTCCAGCCCTTGATCTGAAAGCAACTTAAGCAGGGAGTAGCCATATTGCTCGTCATTCAATTGACTGAGCACTGCCAGCACGATCACGCCGCGCCGCAGTTCAAGGACAACATTATCGAGCGATTCAGTGTTTGCCATATATCAACCTTTGTCACATGATACTGTGTATTACATAGTATGTCAAGGGGCAAGTGTTATGTCGTTGCGAGGGCGATGTTTTTTCGCCCGAAGCAATCTCCCTCACTGTCGCGGGGATTGCTTCGTCGGGACGAGCGCCCTCCTCGCAATGATGGAAATTTTTTATGTTAAACTTCGGATATGAAAATCGGAATCGTCACAGACTCAACATCAGACCTGCCCGCATATCTTGTTGAAGAACATAATATTCAAGTAGTTCCCACGGTCTTGATTTTGGAGGGAAAAGAATACGCGGATGGAATTGGCATCACGCGCGAAGAATTTTATAACCGCCTGCCCTCGCTTCGCACCCCGCCGACAACTGCCGCCCCTTCCATTGGAGATTTCACCACGCCTTATGAGACTCTGCTCGCGCAAGGCTGTGACCATATCATTTCAATTCACGCCGCAAGCCAATTGACAACCATCGTCAATGTGGCACGGCAAGCCGCGCAGGAATTTCCTGACAAAGTCACTTGCATTGACAGCGGCTCGCTTTCATTGGGACTTGGATTTCAAGTCATCGCCGCCGCTGAAGAATCAGAGCTTGGATTGAGACCTGCATTGGATGCGATAGAGTCCACTCGTAAGCGGCTTCAAGTCTCAGCCGCGCTGGACACGATGGAATACCTCAAACGCAGCGGACGAGTCCCCGGGGCCGTGGCAACCCTGGGCGGATTATTATCCATCAAACCGATGATCGAATTAATAGATGGGGAAGTGAAAGCCATCGGCGCAGTCCGCACAACAAAACAAGCCGATCAACGCATCTTGAATTTTTTACTTGGACTTGGAGATTTGGAGCGGCTCGCAGTTTTACATACCAACGCCGAGCCGCGCGCGAAGCAACTGCTAAACGAATTAATGACCCGCGCGCGAAAATCCATTCCGCGTGATATTTTGTTTGTAAATGTCACAGCGGTCATCGGTACACATTTGGGTCCGAACGGTTTGGGCTTTGCGGCAATAAGGAAGTAATAGATCTCTTGCATAAGTAGGTGTAAATTAGCCACACACCTGCCCTGGCGGGCGGTGCCAGGGGAGCACACAGAGTCTTTTGAGAAGAACCTTTAAAACTCTGTTTTTCTCTGTGACCTCTGTGGCAAAAAGACTTTTGCAAGAGGTCAAATTACTTTTTTCCGCTGGATCCTTTTACGATCAAAGTGCCTTTTAAAATCACAGTCTTTGTTGAGCGGGAAGGTTCCTGAATTCGCTGGAACAGCAACTCGGTTGCCGTGCGCCCGATCTCTTCGGTTGGCTGTGACATAACGGTGATTGGCGGGTCCACCAGTTCGCCCCAGGTGGTTTCATCAAAACCAACCAGAGCCACTTCACTTGGGACGGAGATTTTTTTATCACGTAAAGCCTGGAATGCGCCCGCGGTTAACAAGCTGTTGCTGGTGAAAATCGCATCGGGACGGTTGGAATTTTCAAGCAAGGCAATCGTCGTATCATAGCCTTGTTTGATTCTTGGGGAAATAAAATGAGCCGCAACTGGGTTTAGTTGATAATCCTTGAGCGCCTTATGAAATCCGCGGCTGCGTTCCTGTCCCGTCGTGCTCGCGTCGCCGAATAAACCCGCCAGTTTGCGATATCCATTTTCCAATAAATGCGTTGTCAATTCATAAGCCGCAGAGACGTTATCGAGCAGTACCATATCGATCTCTTTACTGTTCACCACGCGGTCAATGACCACGAAAGGCATCTTTGCATTATAGGCATTGAAAGAAGCGCTAAATTGCTGGGTGGGGGAGAAGATCACGCCCGCCACATTTTCATCATGCATCAGGTTTAGATACAGTTCCTCCTTTTCAGGATTTTCATCTGTGTTGCACATCAGCACGGAATATCCCTGCTCATAGGCGGCATCTTCCACGGCGCGGCCAATGGCGGTGAAGAACGGATTGCGAATATCGGAAACCACCAGTCCGATCTTTGCGCTTTTTTGTGCTCGCAAACTGCGGGCAATTAAGTTGGGACGATAGTTCAGCTGGGAAATAGCTTCAAGCACACGCTCGCGCGTTTCAGCTTTGATGGGGGCGTTGTTTGCAAGAACACGAGAAACCGTTGCGGTGGACACTCCGGCGGCTTTGGCAACATCTTTGATACTGGTCATATGCGGATTATCCCATTTAATGTAACAGAAATGAAAACGATTACTATTTGTTGGGGTTGTAATTTTGACGATAATACCACTTAGTGCTGGAAAATACAATAATTAGCTAAAAACTCGCAACGATAATACAATATTGTCTAATTCCATAACAAAAACCTTGACACAAACAATGTAATCGTTTACACTCTCGCCTGTTATAGCTCTTTGGTACTACTTTCAGGTAATTCATCACCTTATGAGGTCATATGTTGGAGCTTAGTCTCGGACAAGTTGAATTGGGCGCTTCGCCAAAAACGAAGCAGGAAGCAATCCGCCAGGTTGCGCGGCTTCTGATTCAGAACGGCAACATTGATCCGCGTTATGTGGACAGCATGTTCGAGCGCGAGAAAGTAGCCAATACCTACCTCGCCAACGGCATCGCCATTCCGCATGGGCTGCCGGAAAATCGTGAATTGGTTTTGAAGACAGGCATCGCCGTATTGCAAGTTCCCGAGGGCGTTGAATGGAACGAAGGCGAAATCGTCCGCCTGATTGTGGGGATCGCCGCAGCATCTGGTGAACACCTTGGCATTCTTCGCAAACTGACAGGCGTTGTGTCCGATGAAGAAGAAGCCAATCGCCTTGCCATTACCGAAGACAAACTCGACATTATCGAATCACTTACGGGCATGCGCCCCGAAACTCCCACAAAAAACAATACAACTGATTTTGAAAAATATTTTGATGCCATCATCGTCAACCCCACGGGCCTGCACGCGCGCCCTGCCACAGAGCTGGTCAATATCGCGAAACGGTATCAAGCCCAGGTACGGGTGCGAAGCGGTGATCTTGTCGTGGATGCGAAGAGTCTAATCAATCTTCTTAAATTGGGAGCAGCGAAAGGAGTCACAATCCGCGTTTCTGCAGAAGGTGTGGATGCAGATGAAGCGCTCGAGTCATTGCGATTTGCGATCAAGAGTGGGTTGGGCGAAGAGGAACAAATGCAAGCCCCGCTTCTTAATCATGACCGTTTGAACTGGTCGCCAAAATCGACAGTTGCCGCCGTTGAGGGAGTTCCCGCTTCAGACGGTATTGTGGTTGGCCCCATCTGTCAGCATTTGCCCAAGGAAATTAAAGTCGATGATTCACCTTCCAGTTCAGCGGCAGGAAAAAGACAATTTAAAAAAGCGCTCGATGCGGCGCATAAGGAATTGACCAAACTTTATGATGAAGTGAAAGTGCGTTTGGGCTCCGGGCAGGCTTCGATCTTTTTGGTCCATGCCGAATTTTTGCAGGATGATGAACTTTTACAGGAAACTGAAAAGTTGATCGAGGAAAAACATAACGCGGCCTGGGCCTGGCAACAGACCATTCAAATCCGTATTGATCAATTAAAGAAACTGGACGACCCCGTGCTTGCAGGCCGCGCCATGGATTTGAGCGATGTCTGTCAGCGTGTGCTGCGTCACATGCTCGGCATTGCGGACGAGTCTCCGTCCACCTCACATATCCCATCTGTGTTGATCGCAGATGATCTCACTCCCTCTGATACAGCCAACCTCGACCCCGATCTGATCCTGGGTTTCATCACCGCCAAAGGCGGGCCGACTTCACACACCGCGATCATTGCGCGCGCAATGGGGATTCCAGCCATCGTCGCGGCGGGCGAATCTGTTTTGGAAATTGAAAATCATACAAACTGCATTTTGGACGGCTTCAACGGAAAACTATATCTCAATCCGTCGGCAGAAGAGATTGAGAGCGCACAGGAATTACATGAAGAGGTTGAACGCCAACTGAATGCTGATTACGCTGAGCGTCTTTCACCTGCGGTAACAACCGACGGCCATGAAGTTGAAATATTTGCCAATGTAAACCGCGTGGCGGACGCTGTCAAAGCGATTGAATACGGCGCGGAAGGTGTGGGGTTGATGCGCACTGAATTCCTTTTTTTGGAAAGCGGCAAAACCCCCACTGAAGATGAACAATACGAAGTTTATCGCGATATGGCGAAGGCCTTGAACGGCGCTCCGCTCACCATCCGCACGTTGGATATTGGCGGCGATAAGCAGGTACCGCATTTGGATTTGCCGAAAGAGGATAACTCCTTCCTTGGAATTCGCGGCATTCGGCTTTGCTTTGCCAGGCCCGATCTTTTCCTGCCGCAGTTGCGTGCTGTGTATCGTGCCGCAAAAGAAGTCAACATTCGCATTATGTTCCCGATGATCTCCACGTTGGAAGATGTGGAACAGGTGCTTGAGATTACTGAAAAAGTCCGCGCTGAATTGAATGCGCCGAAAATTGAAATTGGAATCATGGTTGAAGTTCCATCTGCGGCCATTCTTGCGGATCATTTTGCTAAATTGGTAGATTTCTTCTCCATCGGCACGAATGATCTGACGCAGTACACCCTCGCCATGGACCGAGTCCATCCGCAGTTGGCAAAGCAGGCCGATGCGCTCAACCCCGCTGTTCTGCGCATGGTGGATATGACTGTGAAAGCAGCGACCAAAGAAGGTAAGTGGGTGGCTGTCTGTGGTGGCGCGGCCAGCGATACAAAAGGCGCATCCATTTTAGTTGGCTTGGGCGTGAAGGAATTAAGCGTCACGGTTCCAACCATCCCAACCATCAAGGCTCATTTACGCAAAACATCTTTAACTGACTTGCAGGCTTTGGCTCAAACTGCTTTGGCGTGTCGTACAGCGGCAGAGGTTCGTGCTTTATGAAAATAGCAACCATCACCGTCAACCCGGCTATTGACCAGACCGTTTCGGTGGACAACTTCCAAACGGGCACGGTCAACCGCAGCCGCGCCATGCGTTTCGATGCGGGCGGCAAGGGAGTCAACGTGGCTTCCTTTCTCGCGGACTATGGTTTGGACGTGGTTGTGACGGGTTTCCTTGGCGAAGAAAATGCGGATGTGTTTGAACGTCACTTTGCCCGCAAGGGAATTGAAGACCGCTTCGTGCGTGTGCCGGGTGAAACACGAGTCAATATCAAGATCATGGATGAAGAAAATCAAATCACGACAGACTTGAATACGCCGGGGCAAATTCCCGGGGAGTATGCTGTCTCTCGTTTTTACGAGCAGGTCGAGGCGATGTCGGAAGCGTGTGAGTGTTTTGTCATCTCTGGAAATTTGCAGGCGGGGCTTCCATCCACTTTTTATGCAGACTTGATCCGATTGTTGAAATCCAAAAAACGCATGGTTGTTTTGGATACCAGCGGTGATGCGCTTGCAGAAGCCGTGAAGGCTGGCCCGAACATTATCAAGCCGAATATCCATGAGTTGAGTTTGTTGGTGGGTAAACCTCTCGCTGAAATTGCCGATGCTTATTCATCTGCCATTTCATTGATCAATGAAGAGACAACCATTGTTGTGATCTCGATGGGAAGCGGCGGCGCGCTCTTTGTTGAAAAAGATAATGCCTTCATCGCGCGCCCGCCTGCCGTGGCTGTGAAATCCACAGTCGGGGCGGGAGACGCGATGGTGGCTGGATTGGTGGCAGGCCTAAGCAAAAAACTTTCATTGAAAGATTGCGCAAGACTTGCAACAGCCTTTTCCCTGAGCGCTGTCACCCGCCTTGGCCGCGACCTGCCGAAATCGAGTGTGATCGATGAATTCCAAAAACAGGTTGAGATTACCCCCTTGTGATCGAACAGCTAAAAAGCTGAGTTCTTATGTTTTTCTTTGAAAGGAGAAATAAATGGCAAAAATAGTAGCAATCACATCATGTCCGACAGGTATTGCCCATACCTATATGGCCGCAGAAGGGCTGGAGCGCGGCGCGAAGAAATTGGGTCACACCATCAAAGTGGAGACTCAGGGTTCCATCGGTGTGGAAAATCGGTTGACCGAAAGCGAGATCGCCGAAGCCGACCTGGTCATCATTGCCGCTGATACAAAAGTGGATTTAAGCCGCTTTACTGGCAAGAAGATCTATGAAACAGCCAGTAACCCGGCAATCAAAGACGGAGCAGGTCTGATTACGACCGCTCTGAATTCATAATCTCAAGGAGAGAGAAAAATGGCTACAGCAACTGGTAAGGCAAGTGATTCTTTCAAAGGTGCATACAAGCACCTCATGACAGGCGTATCGTACATGATCCCGTTTGTCGTGGCGGGCGGTCTCTTGATCGCTATTGGTTTTGCGGCTCGCGGTATTTATGCCTACGATGCCACCCTCGCCATGGATGGCTCCACAATGGAAGCCACCGCCTGGACAACTTTCTGGGCGAATGTGTTTGCCATTGGCGCCAAAGGCGGATTCGGCCTGATGGTCGCGATCCTGGCTGGTTATATTTCCTACTCGATTGCAGACCGCCCCGGCCTTGCCCCGGGCATGATCGGCGGTATCGTGGCTGGTTTAACTGGATCAGGCTTCCTCGGCGGCATGATCGCTGGTTTCATCGCTGGTTATTTCACCCAGTGGTTGAACGGCGCGATCAAACTTCCACGCAATCTTTCCGGTCTTAAACCCGTTCTCATTTTGCCGTTGATCGGTTCACTCGTGGTCGGTTTGTTGATGTTCTATGTTGTTGGCGTGCCGGTCAGTGCGGCACTCAACGCTCTCACCGCCTGGTTAACTGGTTTACAGACGGGCAGCGCATTGGTGCTTGGTTTGATCCTCGGCGCCATGATGGCTTTCGATATGGGCGGCCCCGTCAATAAAGCTGCCTACACCTTCTCTGTGGGTTTGCTCGCCAGCGATGTGACCGCTCCGATGGCTGCTGTAATGGCCGCTGGGATGACTCCTCCGCTTGGTTTGGCTTTGGCTGCATATCTGTTCAAGAATCGCTTCACTGAAGATGAACGAGAATCCGCCAGTGCGACCGCCGTACTTGGAATCTCCTTCATTACCGAAGGAGCCATTCCCTACGCCGCCCGCGATCCGTTCGGTGTCATTCCTTCCATTATGACCGGTTCCGCAGTTGCGGGTGCGCTCTCGATGGTCTTTGGCGCAAAACTGCATGTTCCTCATGGCGGAGTATTTGTTTTGCCCATCCCTAACGCGGTTGATAACCTGCTTTTGTACATTGTTGCCATTCTCGTTGGCACAGCCGTCACCACTGGCATGCTCTTTTTCTTGAAGAAGCCGGTTCCTGCTGAATAAAAAATTTAATAGCTTGATCTTTACAAAAATAGTGCTGTCCATTTAGGACAGCACTATTTTTATTGCCTGTAAAAGTTTACGCTACCCGATCACTATTCCTGTTGGGTTTCTTTTGTTTTCCAAAATACAGTAACCGCAATCGCGATCAACAAAACGATTGTCACAGCCAACCCGCCTTCGGGACCGAACGTTCCGCCTGTCAGCCAATCTGCACCGGTCTCCATCAGGTTGAATAATGTGCCACCGCCCGCGTTTGTTCCGCTCACTTCAAAGCCGAAGAAATTTCCCTGGACCCAATTCCAAACGCTGTGCAAGGCGCTGATGCCCCATATGGAACCATCACGCATGGCATACAAGCCAGCGAACACGCCGAACAAAGCAAGATTGACAAGTGCGATTGCGCTCAAGCCCGGGTTAAGTCCATGCAAGAGAGCAAAGATCAGGGATGAAACCAGCAAACCGATCCAGGGTTTGTAGCGAGCACCGATCACAGGTAATACCCATCCACGGATGAGGGCTTCTTCCGCGGCGCCTTGTACGACCCAGCCGATCAAGACCAAAGCCACTCCGCCCAGGGCGGCTATCCCTTGTTGGGTTGGGTCGCCTGCTTCGAAGGCAACCCCGCCAAATATTGCGAGGATTCCAACAGCGCCGCCGAACATCAGTGCGCCGAACAATAAACCACGGCCATATTTCATCAAGGCGTTTTTTGCTTCATACCCCAAGGTCCAAAACGGACGTTTTTCAAAGAATTTTAACCATGCCCAAAGAATGACGTAGATCAGGATAAAGGAAAACACCAACTGCAACCCCATCCAAAAGCCGGCCTCAAGTGCGGGAAGGCCTTCCATGGAAACGCCGTTCCCGGTAATTCCATAGATCGAGCCCATAATGATTACCAGGGGAATTATCCCAAACTGGCTGATAAGTACAAATAAAAATGAAAGCGGAATAACCACCGCAATATGAGTCAACCGCTGTCCTTGACGTGCCAGATCGAACAATCTGCTTTCTGTAAACCATTTCATAATTTTAAATCTCCTTGGAGGATAATACCATGCGGTTGCGCCTTTCATCACCTCCCTCATGATAAAATTGGCCTCATGCAACCATCCCTGGAAAAACTTAGAAAATTCTTTCGTTTAGAACACGAAAATAAATACGCGAACACCGCCATCATTGGCGGACTTGCTCAAATGCTTGATTTTTGGGAAGGTGAAGCCCGCGCTGACGGTGTGGCCGAGGAAGTGATTCAGGCGGTTACATCGCGCCTGCGTTCCTATGAAAAGCTCAGCCCTGATGGACGGGCTGAGTCGCTTAAAGGCTTGTGGAAGCGCATTGGCGAGACCTATCCCGAAGCGGGGCAAAAGCCGAAGATGCAGAATCAGCCGCCCCGTCCGCCCAGACCCGAGCAGGAAATGAATCCAAATACAGAGGCAACTCTGCTGCCTTCCCAGCGTCCAGAGAATCAGCCGCAGCTCCCTGTTCAACAAAGGCCGCGGCAGGCGCCTCAACCGCGATCTGAATCTGTGCCGGGCGCGAAGACCAGCCAAACTCCTGCCGCGCTGAACGCCAGCCTGACTGTGCTTCAAGGTGTTGGTCCCAAACATGCTGAGACGCTTGTCAGCCTCGGTATGCAAACGCTGGGCGACATGTTGTATTACTTCCCGCGCCGCTATGAAGATTACAGCCAGCTCAAACCGATCAAGGATATTTTTTATGGCGATGTGCTGACCGTTATCGGTACAGTTCAAAGTGTGCATACCCGTCCCATTCGCGGCGGCAAGGCCTCCATTATTGAAGTGGTTATTAGCGATGGCACGGGATCACTTCGTATTTCATTTTTTAATCAGCCGTGGCTTGCGAATCGTTTCAAGAAGGATGATGCCATCTCTGTCTCTGGCAAGGTTGATCAATATCTTGGCCGCCTCGTGATGAACAGCCCCGATTGGGAACCTGTTGAAGTTGAAAATTTACATACCGCACGCATTGTTCCCATTTATGCGCTCACTGAAAAAGTGACTCAAAAATGGCTGCGCGGAATTATGAATCAGGTCGTTACACATTGGGCGCCTGCGGTTGCGGATGCGCTGCCCGAAAGAATCAAACTCGCCGCGCGGCTCGTGTCGTTGAGCGAGGCTTTGCAGCAGGTCCATTTTCCAAATTCGCAGGCCAGGCTTAAAGCTGCGCGTGAGCGACTCGGCTTCGATGAAATCTTTTATCTGCAAATGGGAGTGCTGCGCCAGAAGCGGGATTGGAAATCTGTGGAAGGCCGCCGCTTCCCTGTCTTGACCGAGTGGCTGGATGCGCGGTTAAGCAGTTTGCCCTTCACGTTGACAGATGCCCAGAAAAAATCGCTCGAAGACATTCGCGCCGACCTGGACTCTGGTCAGCCTATGAATAGGCTTGTTCAAGGTGACGTTGGTTCTGGTAAAACCGTAGTAGCGGCTTTAGCCGCCGCGATAGTAATCAACGCGGGCGCACAAGCCGCGATCATGGCGCCGACATCCATTCTTGCGGAACAGCATTATCGTAGCTTCACGAACATGCTTGCAAGCGATGGCGGGATGATGCAAGAGAGTGAGATCCGCTTGTTGGTGGGGAGCACGCCTGAAGCGGAGAAAGAAGCGATCCGTCAGGGGCTGGCAGACGGTTCTGTGAAAATGGTCATTGGCACACACGCGGTGATTGAAGGACCAGTCCAGTTTAAGGATTTGCAATTTATCGTGATCGACGAACAACATCGCTTTGGTGTTGAACAGCGCAAGGAACTTCGCGACAAAGGCACGAACCCGCATTTGCTGGTGATGACCGCTACGCCGATTCCACGCTCACTGGCGTTGACGGTTTTTGGCGACCTCGATATTTCAGTGATTGATCAAATGCCCGAAGGACGTCAGCCGATCAATACCTTTGTGCTTCGTCCGCAGGAACGCGAACGCGCGTTTACGTTAATTCGCGGACAGATCAAGGAAGGCAGACAGGCTTTCATTGTGTATCCGCTGATCGATGAAAGCGAAAAGATCGAAGCCCGCGCGGCGGTGGATGATTTTGAAAAATTATCGAAGGAAATTTTCCCTGATCTCAAACTTGGACTTTTGCACGGACGCATGAAGCCCAGTGAAAAAGATGATGTGATGATGAAGTTCCGCGACAGGCAATATGATATTCTCGTTTCCACGACAGTCGTTGAAGTGGGCGTGGATGTGCCGAATTCGACCGTGATGTTGATCGAAGGCGCGGATCGTTTTGGCCTCGCGCAGTTGCATCAACTCCGCGGGCGTGTGGGACGCGGCGGGGCGCAGTCGTATTGTCTGCTCATTCCCACGCACGAAGATGCAACAGAGAATGAACGCCTGCAAGCCATGTCTCGCACCAACAGCGGATTTGAACTGGCTGACCTCGACCTCAAGACGCGCGGTCCCGGCGAATTTTTGGGAACGCGTCAGGCTGGTTTTGCTTCCACGTTGAAGATGGCAAGCATCACCGATGTTGTCTTGATCGAAAAAGCGCGCACACAAGCGCAGTTATTATTTGAACGTGATCCATATCTTCAACAAACTGAACATGCCTTGCTTGCCGAAGCCTTTGAAAGATTCTGGGGCGAAGGCAAAGGGGATGTGAGTTAGTTGTTTTGTCGCTAGTCGCCTGGTCTCGTAGTCGGATAGTCAAAACATTTACAGACTTCCCGACTAACAGACTAGTCGACTAGCTGACTAGCTGACCACCAAACCACCCGACTACTTGACTAAGGACTAGCAGACTAAACATGGTTAGAGCAATATTCCCCGGTACGTTCGACCCGATCCATCTCGGCCACATGGACATTGCAACGCGCGCGGCGCGTCTCTTTGATGAAGTGATCATGGCTGTGTATGATAAGCCACTCAAGAGTTTGATGTTCTCACCCGAAGAGCGCATTTCGCTTGTGCAGGAAGCTTTTCACGATAACCCCAAGATCAAAGTCACAGGCTATAGCGGTCTGACAATTGACTTTGCTCACAAAATGGATGCGCAGGTGGTTGTGCGTGGGCTGCGCGTCTTCTCTGATTTCGAATTTGAGTTCCGCATGGCATTGGCGAATCAACGGCTTGCGAAGGATATCGAAACAGTTGCATTGATCACTGCCGAACAGCATACATTCCTATCCTCTAGCACAGTCCGCGAGATCGCCACATTGAACGGAGATGTCTCCAGCATGGTCCCTGCGCATGTAAAAAAGGCTTTGCATGCAAAAGTAATTAATATGGGAGAGCAATCCATGCCCAACTCACTCCGTGATTAATTTGTGCTAGAATTGACAATATCTCTTCTTTATAGGAAATAGTCCGCGCGAGGCGCATCATGGATATACTTCAACTGATTGACCGATTGGAAGAACTCTTCAACGAAGCGAAGGCTGTGCCCTTTACGCACAATGTTCTCGTGGATGAAGACAAAATGTTGGAACTGATCGACCAAATGCGCATTGCCATCCCCGAAGAGGTGAAGAAGGCTCAGCAGGTAATGGCTCAGCGTGACCGCGTGATGGCGCAGGCGCAGGAAGAAGCCAACCGCACCTTGCAATTGGCGCGTGAAAAAGCAGATCAGATGATGCAAAAAGATATGATCATGCAGGAGGCTCAACGCCGCGCCGACCAGATCATCAGTCAGGGGCGCGCCGAGGCCGAATCCACCCGCGCCGACGCCGACAATTATGTGGTTGATACGCTCATGCAATTGCAGGAACAGATCGCAAAACTAAGCAATCAGGTCAGCAACGGCATTCGCATGGTACAGGAAGAGCAGCTGCGAAAAGAGACAGGAAACGTATCTGAGAAAATTGAAAATTAAAGCAACGACCCCGCCAGATTTGACGGGGTCGTTTTTATTTAACATGACTTTATTTCCGCTTCACTCTGACCTGTAGCCTGCTCTCTGTTTCCCGGACATTTCCCAGCTGTTGAATCGTTCCAATGATCAGTTAACCGTATTTGAAACCTTTCACTAAAATGTGATTTGCAAGTATGCCTGTCACTTGTGGCCCCATCCACCTGAGGCCTAAGAAAATTCTAATCAAGCCCGGGGACTTTGTTTATTTGATGGTTGTATAATGGAAAAGTCATTTACCCAAAGTTGGCGTCAGATTGATATCTAACCTGTTTTCCTCCTTCAAAGATACAGACACATCTGCATTGCGCGATTTGCGCGAATGGCGGACACGTGTGTTGAATGGAATTTTACGCATTATTTTTGTGCTGTGGATGTTCGCGCTGGTCGGGGGAATAAATAATGTGCTTCAAGCATATCGTTCTGAGGGTCACCTTTATGAAAACCCAGTGATGACAGCAGGTGCCGTCATCCTGTTTTATCTTGCTGCGACAATGATCCTCGCTTTCATTACGTTTAACAAAAATATTAAATTTAAATTACGGGCAATTCTTCTGCTTTTCGTTTTTTATGCGCTCGGCACCATCGGAATGGCGCTTTCCTCTTTCAGCGGAGATGGGCGTATTTTCTTTTTTGCCCTGATTATCCTGACAGCGGTTTTTTTTGATCTGCGTTACAGCGTCACGGCAACCATATTCACCTTTTTGACACTGGTGGTTATAGGCTGGCTGCAGGTT
>JABFSL010000018.1 GCA_013140605.1 Anaerolineales bacterium | reverse complement strand
GGTTTGTTGAAGCCGAAGTCTGGCAGGGTTTTAGTGGGCGGCCGCGATACGCGCGAGGCAAGTGTGGCGGATATCGCGAGTATGTTGGGATATGTGTTTCAAAGCCCGAGTCATATGTTGTTTGCGCCGACCGTTCGTGAGGAACTGGCGTTTGGCCCGACCAATATGAAACACACAAAGGAACAAATTGAACTGGAGGTGAAAGAGGCGCTGAAGATCGTTAACCTTGTTGAGAAAGAGAAAGACCCGCCGCTGGCGCTTTCGTTTGGCCAGCAAAAGCGCGTGAGCATTGCGGCCATTCTTGCAATGCGTTCCAGAATTCTTGTAATGGATGAGCCGACCGCCGGGCAGGATTATCAGAATTACATGAACTTCATGGATTCGATTTTGCAAATGCCCGCATTTGAATCCATCATTTTTATCACACACGATGTTGACCTCGCGGTAATTTACGCCAACCGTGTTTTGATAATTTCGGATGGCAGACTCATTGCGGATGGCAAACCGCAGGATGTGCTCCGCGACTTTGATCGACTCAAAGCCAACCGCATCATTCCAACCTCGTTGCTGGCTCTCAACCTCAAGCGACTCAGCACGACAGGCCGTTTTATGAGAGCCGAGGCGTTGGCGCATATTTGATGTACGTCATTGCGAGGAGGGTGCACTACCCGACGAAGCAATCTCTTCACGAATTGGGGATTGCTTCGGGCGAAGAGCAAGAGCGCCCTCGCAACACTTGCACAGCACGCAAGTGCAGTGTGACATGATAAAAAAGGAGAGAGTGAGATGGATAAAAAATTTACCAATGTATTAATTTCATTAGTTGTAGTGCTTGCCCTTTTTGCGGTGGTTATGTTCGTGCTTGGCACTGGAGAACCCGCCGAAGGCGCTTTGTTTAATTTCTCGGTCGATCAGGCCAGTGTGGTTTCCCGCTTTGTGTTCGTTGTAGTTGGCATCGCCATTGCGTTCGGAGTGTACTTCGCGACCCAAGCCAACAAAGCCTGGGAAGTTGGAACACGCGAAGTAGTGTGGATGGCCATTGGCGCGGCGCTGTATGCTGTGTTCTCCTGGCTGTTTAACGGAACGGTTTTTGTTGTGCCCTCCGCGAGCCAAGTGGCGCTCCGCCCCGCAATTGCAATTCCGATGTTCTTTGGCTTCGCCTTTGGTCCTATCGTTGGATTCTTTACAGGCGCAGTTGGCAACATGTTCGGTGACGCGTTAACTGGCTTTGGCCTTTCTCCGCAATGGAGCATCGGCAATGGCTTGATCGGTTTTGTCTCAGGCATGTGGATGCTGTTCTCAGATAAGAAGAAGAGCATGGATACCGTTTTGTATATCAGCGGTGCATTGGCTGTTGTTACTGCCTTGCTGTTCTTCCTGAATCGCAGTCTCCCTAATATGCTGTATTTCGATGTGGATAACGGAGTTTTCGGTGACGCGCAGATATCCCTCTTTGCAGGCATTGCGATCCTGATCGGCTTTGCGCTGGTGTTTGGAGTTCGCTATTTCTTCAAGGATAACGAAGATGTTGCAACAGCAGTCACCTGGGGTATGTTGGGCAATATTGTCGGGCTTCTCTTTGCCTCCCTTTCCGATATTGTCATCAACGGTTTGAGCCTGCCTGCCACCATCGTCGGTCAATTCCTGCCTGCGGCTGGGCCCAACCTGATCTTTGCCGCCATTCTTGTCCCAATGTTGGTAGTTGCGTACGCCTCCACTCGCAGACAGTCTGGTCGTTAGTTTAATATGTCATTGCGAGGAGCCGTTCTTTGGCGACGAAGCAATCTCTTCTTAATTGGAGATTGCTTCGGGCAAAGAGCGCCCTCGCAATGACGAAAAGTTGGTATTATGCTGGTTGCCTGGCGTTATCGTAAACGTGAAAATTCCTTTATCCAAAGTTTTGATCCGCGTGCGTGGGTCATCTTCTTTCTCTGTTTTCTTTTTTCCACGCTCTCATTTTGGGATGTGCGCTTTTTGCTTCCCTTCTTCGCCATAGCCATGTTTTCTTTGCTCACCTCTGGCGTGAAATGGCATGAAGTGCGCCGCGCGTTTTTGTTCATTATTATTCTGGTTTTCTTTTTCTCGATCCTGACCTTTCTCACAGGCCGCGGCGGGACGGAAGTGTATGCAGAGGAGCATTTGATTCGCGAGTTTAGGGCATCTTTTTCGATCCTTGGCTGGACTCCTGTTTTGAAAGTCACTGTTGAGCGTTCATTCTATGCGCTCAGTCAACTGGTGCGAGCATCAAGCATGGCTGTGATGACTGTTTTGATTCCCTACTCGCTCAACCCCGCCTTGTATGGGATCACGTTTAAAGGGCTGCGTCTCCCCGATAAATTTGCCTACGCCATGGACCTGACCATGCGTTTCATCCCAACCTTTGGCAGGGATTTCCAACTGACAATGGATGCCCAGCGGGCGCGCGGCTATGAACTCGAGAAGATAGATGGCGGCTTGATCGCGCAGGTACGAAAACTGGGTCCGATTGTTGTGCCAGTGACCATTCATGCGATCATCAGCAGCGAGGATATTATTGATGCGATGGACTTGCGGGCGTTTGGCGTTGGTCCGCGCACGTGGCTGGATGTGTTGACTTATCAAACGCGGGATCGAGTCTTGATCGCGGTTGGTGTTGCAATATTGATTACTTCGATTATATTGGCTTTTATGGGGCTCGGTAAGTTTTGGGTGCCAGAAGCTTTGATGGGAATGTTTTAATTCAGGAGTCCAACGTCTCCTGACGTTGGATGATTAGTGCGAAGTTGGGACGCGAAGCGTTCACACTCCCAAAAACAGAAAAGCCGCCGTTCATCACGGCGGCTTTTCTGTTTTAATGACTCAAGTGTGTTTCTCCGGCTGTCACCCTGAAATCAAGATGATTTTGCTCGGGGGCGAAAACACAGGTTGCAAAATCTGTGAAGGCGCAGGGCGGACAGTAGGCCTTGTTGAAGTCAATGAATATTTTCCCATCGGATTCAACATCTGCTACGAGATAGCGGCCTGTGGGGTAGGTATTTTCCTTGCTGGTTGGGTCTGAGAAGCGGATGAAAAGAGTGCCGTCGTCTTCCTTGTTGATGTCCAGTTGGTATTGCTTTTCATTGAACTCAAAAGACAAATAGCCGTCAACGGGGAATTCGGATTTCTCGCCTGCCACATCTGGGAAGTAGGACATCTTGGGGCGGTCATAGGCAGTATATGCCGCAGGGATGCGAAAATTTTCATCGATGTCGAACCAGGTGCGGGCGGGGAAAGACCGTCGCTCTTCGCGTTGGTTATCCCAAATGCGTACGCCGACCTTGTTGCCGCGTTGAATGACAACGAGTTGAACATCCTGTAAATTAATATAGCTTGGGTCTTCGGAGATGTCTGGCTGCAAAACTGCGAAATCAGTTTCTGTGCCGTTGACGTTTATTTTCTGTGCAGGCAGAGTGCGCAGGGAGACGGATTTGCCGTTGTATTCGAGATACCCAATGTTGGCGAGGATGCGCTCTGGCAGCACGATCTCAGATTTTGGATCTGAACCGAGTTGGTTTTTTCCAAGTTTCAGCCAGTAGAGACCGGCCAGCGAAAGCCAGCCATTTTCCTTGCGGATGGTTTCGTTTCGTTCCTTGCGCCATTCATTGATGGATTGCTGATATTTAGTGTTTGCCATACTGGAATTATACCTGTACTAAAAAGACTTCGGAAGTCTCGTTAAATAAAGAAGGTCTGCCTTATAAAGGCAGACCTGTAGAAAATTTAGTGTATTATCCAACGATGGGTGTGGCGAGGTAAGAGATCAAGCCGAAGATCAAGGTGATGATGGCAAGCAGCGAGAAGAATGCGCGCAGGTTGCTTTCTTCCTTGTTGATGGATGCCCAGCCTGCAAAGGCCAACCCAATCGCCATAATCGTCAGAACCAGTTGGAGGTGATCGCCGCGACCATTCCAGTCATTGGCGGTTTCGAAACTGGTGTCAGAGATTTCGAATTGCTCAGTGGCGTCTGCATACAATTCTGTTACATATTGATCATCTATTGGATATTCATCTGCGCCGTTACGCTCAATGGCGCCAGCCAACAGTTCGGTGAAATTTCCTTCATAGTAGGCTGCGACGTCGGGGTTGGTATCCAGATTGATATACCAATTGTCGTAATTGCCATCATCCTGAATCCAGGTTTGATTGGCTTCAAGATAAAAAACATTGCCGTCGTTCAGGCTGGCCATACCCTGGATCTCGAAATCATTCTGGTTGCCATCGGCGAGCGCGCCCTGATAGCTGGCCCAGGCTGTAAAAACACTCAACAGGGTGATCAACAAGCCGAGTAGAAGCTCATTGCCCAGAAAACTTACAACTTTTTTCATTTCTTTTTCTCTCCTCGTAATAATCGAAATCAGTCAAAGACTGTGCGGGCGCTACTATACCAGAATTTGGGGATTGTAGGTTTACATTTTTGTTATAAAATGGTGACAGTTTATAGTCTAATTTAAAGTTCACCAAGGAGAGAAATATGGGATTAAAGCCTGACCACTGGATCCGCAAGATGGCGCATGAACACAAGATGATCGAACCTTTCGTGGAGAATCAAGTCCGCGAGGGCGTGATCTCCTACGGCGTTTCATCGTATGGCTATGATGTGCGCGTTGCGAATGAATTCAAGATATTTACAAATGTTTTTTCAGCGACTGTTGACCCGAAGAACTTTGATGTCAAATCCATGGTGGATTTTGTCGGGGATGTGTGTGTGGTCCCACCGAACTCGTTTGCTCTGGCGCGCACAATTGAATATTTCCGTATTCCGCGCAAGGTGTTGACGATCTGCCTGGGAAAATCCACTTATGCCAGGTGCGGCATTATTGTCAATGTGACACCATTTGAGCCCGAGTGGGAGGGATTTGTAACCCTTGAAATTTCAAATACTACTCCGCTGCCAGCCAAAATTTATGCCAATGAAGGTCTTGCGCAAGTCCTATTCTTTGAAGCGGACGAGGAGTGCGATATTTCATATGCGGATAAAAAGGGGAAGTACCAAAATCAGCAATCGATTGTTCTGCCCAAGTTGTAAAAAGAATTAACCACGAAGTACACAGAGATCACTGACCAAACCTTTTAAAAATCTCTGTGTACTCCGTGCCCTCAGTGGTAAGAGATTTTTAACTTGCTGTAAAGAAAAGATCTGCTTCGCAAGGAGCAGATCTTTTTATAACGTAACGTCGAAATATTTTTTGAGGAGTGAAGTTCTCTCCGCTTCTTTGACTTCCTGTGTTGTCCGTTCCCCATTTGATGTGATGATTAATTTTTCATTGTCCAATGAAACGCGGCCATCTTCTGTGAGTCTTGTAATGATTCGCTTTCGTGTGAACATGGATTCGGGAGAAGTCTGGTGATAGAGGCAGGCATCCAGATATTCATCAGGGAAACGACGCGGGATGAGATCGAAAAAATATTGACGTTCACGTGAGCCATCATAATTTCGCTGCCAGAGTTGATAGCCGTCTCTGAATGCTTCCACCCAATATCCACGCAAACCCTGGACCTGTTCATTGGTATCGTCAATATTCAAGGGTTGTGTGAAAGAGTCTCCAAAGCCAACGTCAACCAGCCAGCGGGTGGACTCGTGTGGTATGCGCACCATGAGCGTGAGATGATCAAAGTCCATGCCGAAGGTATTATCTTTTTGGCTGTAAACGCGTGCATTGAAATAGGTGACCTCAAATCCAATCTCTTTCAACAGCCATGCGAAGAGACCGTTCAACTCATAGCAAAACCCGCCGCGCTTGTGGGTGATAAGTTTGCTCCATAAGGAATTCTCGTCAAGCAGAATGGGACGGAATCCAATATCCAAATTTTCAAATGGGACAGTTAGCATGTGCGCGGCTTGAAGTCCGCGCAGAGTTTTTATATCTGCGCTTGCTGATGGCGTGTAGCCAATCCTGTGTAAATATTTATCTAGCTTCATTGCTCACTGAAACTTGGTTTTTTTATAAAGATATTTTGAATGGATGGTTTATGTAAAACCAGTGCAAGGATTAACATGGACAGGGCGATCCACAATAAGGCGGGAGGATCAAGAATGACACCAGAGGCCAGCCCTGCGACTAATAAGTAAAAATGGGTAAGGAATGGAACCCAAAAAGCCAAAGGGTCAACTGGGGTTTGGTAAAAACGCGGACGTGAGACGATCACAATAAAAAGAGCGCTGATAAATACCGGGGCGATGGTCAGGGTGTGATAATCAAAGGGGACAATAAAAGTGATGAATGCATTTGTAAATAATACACAAACCAATCCGACAACGATTCCTGAGAACGAGGGAAGCCATTTGCCTATCCAGTCACTACGGATAGCGAGGAGGCGGTAGCCCAGAGAGAACGATGAAACCACCCAGAACCATGCCCAAAAGTTGGCATAAGGCACGCCGAAATATTGGAAGCGCAATCCCTGACCCCAATCCCAGAAGCCGAGGCGGATCGCGACCGTATCCAATGCCAGATCAATATTCAGCGCGAGAAGACCGTCGAGAATAGGACGTGTCCAATAGGGCAGACTGCTGCCGTCAGAGAATTCCATCACGGCGTAGATAATGCAGCTCCATGCCACACCAATGCAAAGTGGAACATCCAGCACCATGAGTGTGAATTGACCGTATTCATATGCATTCAATTGTCGGATGGTGGCGATTTCAAGCAAAACCCCGAATGCCGTGCCAGCAATTAGTTTGAGCAGGTTGGGCGTGCCGTTTTTTAGCGCGTGACGAAGGCAAATTGCAAATTGAAGATAGATGTTTAATTCAAAGAGGATGAAATAGATCTTTGGCATAAATGCTATACGCCCAGCCAATCGCCTGCCATCTTCGCCAACCCGGCCGCAGCGCCTTGACGTGCCGTGCATTGCGGAAGTGATTCCAGAAATAGTTTGCCGTATTGCTTTGTCAACACGCGCCTGTCGAAGATTGCGACAATGCCGCGGTCGGATGCGGATCGGATCAAGCGGCCAAATCCCTGGCGGAATTTCAAAATGGATTCGGGCAGGTAGTATTCATTGAATGAGTCTTCGTATAACTCGGAACGCGCCGCGATGATCGGGTCGGACGGCACGCCGAAGGGGAGTTTGGTGATGACAACAACGGATAATGAATCACCGGGCACATCCACGCCTTCCCAGAAGGAACGTGTGCCAAGCAGCACAGCGCGGTCAGTGGATTTGAACGATTCAAGCAATGCATTTGGTGATGCGCCTTCGCCTTGTTCAAAGACGAAGATATCCTCGCGTCCCAGCGGACCGGTGATGGCTTGCGCTGTTTTCTTAAGTGCTGCATAGGATGTAAATAGCACGAGCATTCGTCCGCCGGTGGCTTTGGCAGTGGAGATGATGGCGCGGTCAAGTGCCTGCTGATAGCCTTGGGCGTTCGGCTCAGGCATGTCATTGGCCACATAAAGCAGGGTGCTTGATTCGTAATCAAATGGCGAACCAAGCGCAAGCGTATCCACCTCATCAGCAGACAGTGTGTTACGCAGATAGCGAAACTCGCCGTGCGTTGTGAGTGTGGCAGAGGCCATAATGACGCAAGCTTTTTTATGCCATAAATGTTCCTGCACCAATGGCCCAACACGCAGCGGAGCGGCATTAAGTGACAGTCTTTCGCCGCGCGGATTTACTTCGACCCAATAAATTAATTCATTGGATGGTTTGCTCATCATGCCGGAAGATGCCGCTTCTGCTTCGGTCATTCGGCGCATCAGGTTGCTCAGGGTTCCCATCACATCCTGTACGCTTTCATGCCCTTCCTCGTAAACCTCGCCAAGAGCTTTGTAAATTTCTTCGAGTGTTTTCAGAAGCAGGCCCATCGTCTCGCTGATCTGGTCCCACATGATCTCCACATCGTCCCAGCCGGGCATGGTGCGTGTGGCAGGCACGACGCGCAATTGCCATGAATAATTGCTTGCAGGCTGTCCCTCACGTTGAATGGCGATGAAATCACCGAGCACATTGAAAAATTCCCTGCTGATCTGTTCCAGACGAAATGCCTGATCGGTGGCGCGTTTTGCTTTTTGTTGAAGCAGCCCAAAGTCAGAGGGGCGAAGCGCATCGTGAGTCTCGGTCAACAATCTGCCGAGCAAGCCCGCTGACGATCCGCCCAATTCCTTAAGCATCCGCTCCAGATCGTTTTGAGTCATGCGGAACGAAAGCGCGCTGGTCACGGCATTTTCCATGTGATGCGCTTCATCCACGATCACGTAATCATATTCGGGTAAAACCTTGCTGCCTGTGGAAACATCCGAAAGCAGAAGGGCGTGATTGACGATCAACAAGTGTGAACTGAGCGCGGCTTGCTTGGCGCGATGGAACGGACACGTGCCGCTCATTCGTCCGAGGCAGGTTTCGGTGGTGCAATTGTCATCTTCCGCAGAAAGCCTGCCCCAAACTTCGCGCTCGATCGGGCCAGTCAGGTTTAGTTCGTTTCTGTCGCCGCTGTCATTTTCGAGTTTCCAAACAATGATCTTGGCGAGCACGCGCATTTCATTCGCGTCCTTCGGGCCATGCTGCCGCATGAATTGCAGTCTGCGCGGACAAAGATAATTCGAGCGGCCTTTTAAGATGGCGGCGCGCACATCCAAATTTAACGCGGCTTGCAGATCGGGAATGTCTTTTTTGATGAGTTGGTCTTGCAGGTTGATGGTGTTGGTGGATACGACCACCCGGGCATTGTTCTGGACTGCGAACATGGCCGCCGGCACAAGATATGCGAACGATTTACCAACACCCGTTCCCGCTTCGACCAAGAGATGGTTGCCGTTTGAAAGGGCATTGGTCACCGCTTTGAGCATGTCCACCTGTTCGGGGCGATGCTCATAAGATTCAAAGTATTGCGCAAACGGACCGCCGTACTCCAAAACAGACGCGATCTCTTCGGGGTCAAGCGGACTTGGTTCTTCGTTCCTCTCAATGGGCGGATAATTCTTTTTCGCTGAATCAATTTTCGGCTTTGGCGCGGAGCGTGACGCGCTGTGAATCGCCTTGGGTTTTATCCCCTCTTTGGCGCGCGCATGTAGCGCCTGTTCAAATGCCCAGCCCGCATCCCAATCCACAAAGTTGCCAAGCTCTACGATCTCCTGCAAAGTTTCAAGCGGAAGTTCGCGCGCAATATCGAGCAGGCGCACATATGCGGCTTGCGTGACGCGCGCATCGTCCAGAGCGCGATGTGTGGCGGGCAGGGGGATGTTTAACTGCTGACCGAGCGAACCTAAATTATATCGGCTCGCGGTTGGCATCAGCACGGATGCAAGTTCATAGGTATCTATCGTTTGATGATATTGAAACAGTCCCGCCTTGCGCAGAAAGCCAATATCAAATTTGACATTATGTCCGAGAATGGGCGCATCACCGACAAAGGCTAAAAGCTCCTGCTTGATGTCAATCAAACGCGGAGCCTGACGCACCATGGCATTATCAATGCCTGTTAAACCTGTAATGAAATCAGGGATGGCCTTGCCCGGATTGATGAGCGTCGAAAATTCATCCTCCACGCGGCGGCCGTTGAATTTAACAGCGGCGATTTCAATAATGGCTTCGCGGTTTTCGTCGAGCCCGGTGGTTTCTATGTCAATTGAAACGATGGATGTCATATTAGAACAAGTGTACCATAACAAAAAGTGTAGGTCACGTCTCAGACGTGACCTACTGATTATTCTTGAGCAAACAAACCAGTGATCTTTGCGATCTGGTCACTGTTGAGCGCGCGGTTTTTTACACCCTGCCGCATGAACTCTTTGAGCTGTTTCAGTTTCATCGCAGGGATGGGTGAATCGTTTGGCACTAATTCAACCTCGTCGCTGGTAAACACCAAAATGGGTTTGATCTCCGGGGCGAATGACTCTTCCAGATTTTTTGCAAAGAACTTCCTGAGTGTTTGTACTTCTGTTTCCGCGTCAACATCCGGGCGGCCGATACTTTCCTGACCGAAGATGCGCATATAGGCTTGCATAAATCCACCGCCGCTCATCTTCCAGCGGTTCTTTTTGAACTCCACTTTTCCCTTTTGGTGATAGGGGAGCAGCACCCACGCGCCCGATGGGCCGACCAGCAGATGCGATACAGGTGTTGAATAGTGATACATGCTGAAATCGCTGTGCAAGCCTTTAAGTCCCGCGTCAAATTTTTCATCGGGGCGCGGAGACCGTCCCCAGCGATTGCCCATATACATTCCGACCTGGGTCATAATGAACCCGACCAGCAGACAAACAACAGAGTATGCGAAAAGATCAGGCTTTGAAAATGAGATATACATGCCTCCGCCAAGCACAACCAAGGCACCCAAGCTTGTATATTGACCGATCTTGCCGTTTCGAGATATTAGTTTTTCATTCTTGATGATTTTCATTTTAGTTTCTCAAACTCTCTTCTATAGCAGATTTCATTGCATCCAACACTTTTACATCCACGGCATGTTTTGCCACGCGGACCGCGTTCTTTATGGCAAATGTATCCGAGCGGCCATGACCGATGAAGACCAGTCCATTGATGCCAAGCAGGGGAGCCGCACCCTGTTCACTTGGGTCAAGCAGTTTCTTGATCGCGCCGAGCGCGGGCTTCACCAACAGTCCGCCGATCTTGGTGGCGATACTGCCGTTCTTGATGATCTCGCGGATTCGATCAGTAATTAACTTGGCAACTGCTTCAGATGATTTTAGCATCACATTGCCTGTAAATCCGTCCGTCACGGCCACATCCACTTTGCCGCCGATCACTTCCTTGCCTTCCACGTTCCCGAAGTAATTCAACTTGGAGGCCTTGAACAAGGGTGTGGCTCCCTTCACCAATTCATTGCCTTTACCTTCCTCTTCACCATTCGAGATCAAACCAACTTTGGGATTCTTCACACCGCGTACTTTCTCGGCATAGATGCTTCCCAAAATTCCGAACTGTAAAAGATTTTCAGGTTTGCAATCGGGGTTTGCACCAATATCGAGCACAACGCATGTGCCAGTTGCGGTTGGGAAGATCGGAGCCAGCGCAGGGCGGTCAACGCCGCGGATACGCCCGAGGCGGAACAACGCGGTCACCATGCCTGCGCCTGTATTGCCTGCGCTGACAAATGCATCTGCTTTACCGCTCTTGACCAGGTCAATCCCAACGGCCATTGAATTCTTCGCATCTTTACTGCGCGCCTTTAAAACAAGCTTTTCGCCCTTATCTTCCATCGTCAACATTTCAGGTGCATTCACAATGCTGATCTTTAGCCCCTCGGTATTTTGCGCATCAAGCACTGGCTTGATGATCGCTTCGTCTCCCACCAAAATAATTTCCACACCATATTCGCGCGCGGCCTGCACCGCGCCTTCAACATCTGGCGTTGGAAAATTATCGCTTCCCATTGCATCTACAACGATTCGGACCATGACATCTCTCCTATGCTTTCTGTGCTTGACAAGAAAAGCAAGCCGATTATAATACGGCCTGCTTGCGCTGGTGCTGGAATTGGCAGACAGGCACGCTTGAGGTGCGTGTGTCGTAAGACGTGGAGGTTCAAGTCCTCTCCAGCGCACAAGCAATGAAAATCCCCGATCTTTTTTCGGGGATTTTTCTTTTTTTGATGAAGAACCCGCTTCGCGCTTAACCTGGAATTGATTCTGTTTACTGTGAAATGATCAAACTGCAACAGGTGACCGCGCCCTCGGCTTTTGCGAGTTCATCCACAGTAACGGCTTGAATTTTGTATTCGCGTGCTTCAAGCTTGGCGCGTGTTTTCGGAAATGACGTGGGGTAAATGATCTGACCATTCACGGGTAAACAATTGGCCGCAAAAGGTTCGGACGGATCAACTTCGATCAGGTCACAGCCTGAAAAATAATCTGGCGAAACCCAATTTGTATTGATAAGCAAGGTATTATCGTCCACACGGGTGACGGCTGTCTTTAAGTGCAGGCAGTCTGTCATCTCTGTACCGATTACCTTGTAACCATAATGATCCAGTAAATTTTGTAATTGTTCGATTGCGGCTGAGTTACTGCGTGTGGATAGGCCAACGTAAATATTTTTTCCAAGTACAAGCACATCGCCGCCATCTACTGTGGCGGGGGCTGTGACATGCACCAGCGCGCGGTGGGGCGACAATGCCCGGATGATGGACTCTGTCTCAGGTTTGCGAGAATCAGCTCCGGGTCGGGTGATGACCGCTGCTTCATCCAGAATAAAAGCGATATCCTCCACAAATACCGAGTCAGGCAAATCCTTCTCTTCGGGCAATTCGATCATCTGACAACCGACCCCAACCAACGCGTTGACATATTCACGATGTTGAACGCGTGCCACATCCACATTGATCGGCGTGCGCTCGATGTGAGTCAGTTCACATTCGTTGAATCGCGAACTGACCTCACGCGTGATCGCGATTGTCATTTATTGTTCACCGGAGCGATAGCGGTCGATCAACGCTTTTGTGCGCGGGTCCTGCGGATTGTTAAACAAATCGCTTGGCTTGGCATCTTCGATCAATTCGCCATCCCCCATCACGATGACTCGGTCGGCTACATCTTTTGCAAATCCCATTTCGTGGGTGACCACAAGCATGGTCATGCCATCCAGAGCGAGTTTCTTCATAACGGTCAACACTTCACCGATCAACTCAGGGTCAAGCGCGGATGTGGGCTCATCAAAGAGCATGACCTTTGGTTCCATCGTGAGCGCGCGGGCAATGGCAACGCGTTGCTTTTGTCCGCCGGAGAGGCGCATGGGATATTCATCTTTTTTCCAAAGCATATCCACATGATTTAGATTTTTCTCTGCCAATGCGATGGCTTTGTCGCGATCCATATTCTTGACCATGACAGGCCCTTCGATCACATTTTCCAGCACGCTCATGTGTGGAAATAAGTTGAATTCCTGAAAGACCATGCCGGTTCTCAAGCGCACTTCATGGACGAGTTCGCGGTTCAATTTCCCTTTTTCATTGCCTTCCACTTTGACGCCGTCCACTTCAATGGTTCCGCGTGAGGGTGTTTCAAGGAAGTTGATGCAGCGCAATAATGTGCTTTTGCCCGAACCGCTGCGCCCAATGAGACATACCACTTCACGCGGCATGACCTCAAGGCTGATGTTCTTCAAGACGTGCAGGCGCCCGAAATATTTATCGAGGTTGGAGATTTTTACAATGGGAACCATGTTAGCGGTCTCCTTTGGATAAACGGGCTTCGATACGGCTTTGCAGGTAGCTAAGGAGCAGGGTCATGGCCCAGTAGAACATGGCTGCCATGATGAGAGCCTCAAGGTTATGAAATTGTGCGCGTCCAACTTTTGTAGAGCGCCACATCAGTTCGTGTACAAAGCCTGTGGCTGAGACGAGCGCGGAGTCTTTGGTCATGGCAATAAATTCATTGCCTGTGGGCGGAATGGCAAAGCGCAAGGCTTGCGGCAGGACAATACGCCGCATGGTTTGTCCCGGGGTCATGCCGAGCGCAATGGCGGCCTCACGCTGACCTTTGCCAACGGAGCTTAGTCCTGCGCGGAAGATCTCAGACATATACGCCCCGTAGTTTAGGCCAAGGGCGATCACGCCAGCCCAAAGTCCAGGAAGAATGATCCCTAATTGGGGAAGGGCAAGGAAGAAAAAAAAGATCTGTAAGTAAAGTGGGGTCCCGCGAATGAGTGAGACGTAAAAAGTACTTATTGCGTAAATGGGTGGAAAAGTGGATAAACGTCCGAGGGCGGCCAGCAGCGCAAGGAATGTGGCTAATGCGATTGAAAGCAGGGAGATTTTTATCGTTTCCCCAAGGCCTCCCGCAATGAAGACCAGGTTGTCCCTAATAAAAGTAGTATCTAGCTTGATGGTTTTGATGCCCAGAAAATTCTGTCCGCTGAATAGAAAGAGCAGGATGATGATAAGTACCGCCCACGAGAGTGCCACGTTGGCCTTGAATTGTAGTTCCTTGCGTTGCTGCGCTTCGAAGATCAGGTCTGCTTGTGATTTCGGCGTGTTGGAATCTTTTTTTGCTGAAAGGTTCATTACGAGTTTTCCTTCTGCAAGAAAATGAAGAGAAGCGGCATTTAGCCGCTTCTCTTTTAAATTCATCTATTTTATTTGATGAGGCCCTGGGTCAGGTCCTTGCTAAACCACTGTGTAGAAAGGCTGCTGAGGGTGCCATCTGTGTGCAGGGCGGTAATGGCCTTGTCCACTTCAGCGCGTAATGTGGTTGAGTCGAGGGTTGATGCCCTATCAAAGGCTGCTGCCAAAACTTCGTTGTAGACAGCAGCGCCGAGTTGCTTCACTGGCAGTCCTGCCGCAATGTTGGCATCGACAACGGTTACCGCTGTGACGTAGCCTGCGAAATCTTCACGGCCAGCGGTCAGGGATTGAGCACATTCCTGATCGGTTTCCAATGGTACAGATGTCACGCCTTCGGGCGCTTTGTTGTAGATGATAATGCCCGGGCCGAGGTCGCCGCCATTGAGCCAGGTTTCATAAGTGGTGGAAGTGCCTGCGCACAACGCCTGACCAGCCAGGTCGGCCAGAGATGTGAATGTGGAATCAGCTTTCACTGCGACAACAGCGGGTGTGCCGTAGTAGGGTACGCTGAAATCCAAAACTTTCTGACGTTCGGGCAGAATGGTCATTGAGCCAACGCTGACATCCCACTTGTCAGCCCAGTTGCCAGCGGTGATGATATCCCAGGCGGGGGTTGCAAAGCAGGTTTCAACTCCGAGCGCATCACCGATCTTGTGAGCTACATCAATATCAAAGCCTTGTAACTCGGCGGTAGTCAAGGCGTCTGCAGGACATTTGGTGTCAGCGGGTCGCTTGCCTTCGGTGTTGAGGAATGACTGAGGCTCGTAGTTTGGGTCAGTGGAAACGAGGATGTAGCCACGTTCATTGACCGCGCCTAATAGATCGGTGGCTGTTGAAGCTCCACCGCCCCCGCAGGCGGCTAGTACGAGGGAGGCCAGAACAAGCAGGCTGGCCAGTGTCAAAAGTTTTTTCATTTGCTCCTCCAAGAGACATGAAATATTGGGCAATTATTAAATTGCCACGGGATGATGTTCATCCCGCAAGTCTAAGCATAGACTATTTTTTTCATTTGTGCAAGGATTTTTGTACATAATTTCATAATGGTACAATACCGCTATCTTTGATCTGGAGGTTTTCCATGACTGCTATCTTTCCAAGTGAAGAATGGTTACAGGGGCTTGAAACAAAACTTAATTCAGATGAGAAATATGCCGAGATCGCCAAACATTGGGAAGGGGATTTGTTCTTTCGGATCGAACCAGAGGGCAATCTTAAAGAGGAACTCACGTTCTATCTTGACCTGTGGCATGGGAGGTGTCGAAAAGCAGTTTACAAACCTGACGCATCTGCCTACCCAAAACCCGCCTTCACATTGACCTCGACCTATAACAATATCACCGCCATTCTGACAGGCAAACTGAATCCCATGACCGCCATGATGACCATGAAACTTAAAGTGCAGGGCAGCATGGGGTATATGATGCGCAATGTGCCAACTGTATTGGACTTTGTCCGCGTGGCGAATGAAGCGACGGAAGAAATAATGTGAATATCCATGTCGTTGCGAGGGCGTTCTTGCCTTTCGCCCGAAGCAACCTCCAACTAAGAAGGAGATTGCTTCGGCGGAAGAGCACCGCCTCGCAATGACATAAATTAGATTATGCAGCCCATCCTCAAAATAAACCTCACAACTGGAACAACCGAAGAATTCATTATCCCCAAAGAATGGGAGCGTGATTTCCTTGGCGGCGCGTCTCTCGCGGCGCGGATTTTATATCCATATCTCACAAAGGAACTTGACCCGCTCTCGGCAGAGTCACCTTTGCTGTTTATCAATGGTCCGCTCACGGGAACTTCGGGGCCAACTACTGGCCGTTTTGTGATTTGCGGAAAAAGCCCAGCGACTCAATTATGGGCCGAATCCAACATTGGCGGATTCTGGGGACCTGAACTCCGCAAGGCTGGCTATGACGGGTTGTGGGTGACAGGAAAATCTCAAAGCCCCGTCTATCTTTGGATCGCAGAAGGCAGGCTTGAGGTCAGAAATGCGGCGAGTGTTTGGGGCAAGGATGTCTATCAGACGCAGGAATTAATCAAAGAGGAAATCGGAGTCAAAGGCGCACACGTCGCGGTGATCGGACAGGCGGGGGAGCGCGGAGTCTTGTATTCATCCATTTGTTGTGACCACGGACGCATGGCGGGACGCACTGGACTTGGTGCGGTGATGGGCTCGAAGAATCTCAAAGCCATTGCGGTGCATGGACAAAAGAAAATTGAGGTTGCAGATTTGGAGCGGTATTCCGCCTTGCGTTCTGAATCCAACCGCGTGCTTAAACAGGATAATCAGGCGAAGATCATTCATGAACTTGGTTCATCAAGCGCGGCGAATTATGCGGAGTATTTGGGTGCGATGCCCGCGAAATATTATCACCAGGGTTCGTTCGCAAACGTGGATAATGTCTCTGGGTCGAAGATGGCCGAAAGTATCTTGGTGGGATACAGCGCCTGTCAGGGATGTGTGATCGCGTGCGGGCGTGTGGTGAATATTGGCGATGGCAAGAAGCGCAAGGGACCCGAATACGAAACGATCGTTGGCTTTGGCCCGAATCTTTTAATTGATGACCTGGTTGAAGTGGTGCGACTCGGCGAACTATGTGATAAATATGGCATGGATGTGATCAGTACGGCCAACACCATCGGACTTGCATTTCATTTGTATGAAATGGGCAAGTTGACCAAGCACGACACTGGCGGACTTGAACTGACATGGGGAAACTTCATGGCGGTGCGACAGTTGATCCAAATGATCGCGCGCCGTGAGGGACTCGGTGACTTGCTTTCGCGTGGGTCGCGTCAATTTGGAAAGGCATTCAACGCGGAAGATGAAGCCGTGCAGGTGAATGGACTCGAAGTGGCCTATCACGACCCGCGCGGCGTTTCGGGCATGGCGCTTTCTTATGCGACCAGTCCGCGCGGGGCGTGTCATAACCAATCGGATTATTTCCTCGTGGATTGGGGCAATACTCAGGAGAATATAGGCATCACTTATTTTGACCGTCACGCGCAGGCTGAGAAAGCCGCGAATGTGGCGCGTCATCAAGACTGGCGGACTTTCTTTAATTCCTTCGTGATGTGCATCTTTGCCAATGTTGACCCGCAAATGCAAGTGGACCTGGTCAATGCGGCCTGCGGTTACGAATGGACTCTCGAAGATATGATGCGCTCAGGCGAACGCGGTTGGAATCTCAAACGAGCTATCAACAACCGCTTGGGATTAACTCGCGCCAATGATAAATTGCCGAAGGCTTTGCTTGAACCATACAAGGAAGGCGGCGCGCAAGGATTTGTCCCTGATTTCCCTGCCTTGCTCAATGCGTATTACGAAGCGCGCGGATGGGATAAGGAAAGCGGGAAGCCATCGAAAGAGAAGTTGCTTGAATTGGGGTTGGATGATGTGGCGAAGGATATTTGGGAATGAATGTAATAGACCTCGGAGTTCTTCAAGAACTCCGAGGTCTTTGGTTTAATACAGAGCTTAAGGGTTTTACGACTCTGCTGGATGGATATGCCGATGATGCAAATCGGGCATATGGTGATGGACATGTATTAATTCATCATGCTTATGAACGTGACAGTGTTTTTTAGCATACTCACCTTCATGGTCGTGTTCATGGTGCCCATCATCGTGAACGTGTGCATGTTCGTGAATTGTCATTTCATGAACATGGTCGTGCTCATGTTCTTCACTCACTAAAAATAGCGTTCCAGCAACCATGAGCGGAAAAGCAATGACAAACATCCAACTCGGAAATTCTCGAAATAAAAGAAAAGATAACATCATGCCTGCGAGTGGCGCAGAACTAAACAGCGCACTTGTACGGGCCGCCCCAATGCCACGCATGGCGTGAATAAACAATACAATGCTTGCCCCATAACTTAAACTACCCAAGACTAATGCGCCTAAAACAACTTCCCAAGCGGGGAGTTTATTTCCAAGAACCATCGCCATTCCCAGTGAGAAACTGCCTGCTCCCAGGCCTTTGATGGTGACAATTACCAAAGGGTCTTTGGCGGAGATATTCCGAGTAAAGTTGTTATCGATTCCCCAAAGGATACATGCGGCAATAATGCCTAATGCGCCCAAAGAAAAACCCCATTCTGCATTTAGATTTACTGAAAGAAAGATACTTGCAAGAGTGATTAACGCAATTGCCCACCACGCACGACGGCTGATTGATTCTTTGAAAGCGAAAAATGCAATAAGAGTTGTTGCCACGCCTTCAAAACTTAAGAGCAAAGATGCTGTTGCGGCAGGTGTGTTTTGCAAACTGAAAAGCAAGGTAATCGGAGCTGCAATACCGCCAGCAATAGTTGCTCCCGCCAACCACAAATAATCGGGCCTCCGAATCTGTGCTTCACTATTCAACCCTTGCTGATTAATACGTTGGAATAGTTTTACGCCAAGTAAACCAATGCCACTGCCAAGATACAAAAAGGCGGCAAGCAGAATTGGCTCCACTTCACCTAAAAGGAGTTTTGCTAAAGGTGCGCTTGCGCCAAATAAAAGAGCGGCAATTAATGCTTGAATAATTGATGAGAAATGACTTCGATTCATGAATTTGATTTTCCTTATGGCATCCCCGTATGGGATTTTACTCACAATCATCATATAAGACCCTGTTTAACGTGAATAGTGGATAACGATTCTGTGTCATGCTGAGTGCCGCTTTTTAGGCACTCAGCATCTCTTGTCTGGCTCAGAGACCCTTCGGTCGCGAAAAACACACTCCCTCAGGGCGACACACTGTTGACTTTTGCTTATCCATTATTGACGTTGTTTAGGGTTAATGGACGTATAATTTCTGTGAGTGATTTTGTGTGAAGTTTATCTAATTGACCTCTTGCGTAAGTAGCGGCACACCTGCCCTTTGCATCGCGTCGCGAAGCGAAGCCGATGTGGCGGGCGGTGCTAGGGGAACACACAGAGATATTTGAGAAAAACCTCCTAAAACTCTCTTTTTCTCTGTGACCTCTGTGGCAAAAGGACTTTTGTGAGAGATCCAATACTTCCCATATTTCAATAAAATATAAATCCTTATTCGATTTTTCGTAACTAACAAATGTCATGGAGAAAAAATGAAACTCGTAACTGTCGCGCAGATGCGTGATATTGAAAAAGAAGCAGACACAAACGGCTTGCCTTATGCCGAGATGATGGAAAACGCAGGCCGCGGGCTTGCGGAAATAGTCAATGAGATCGCATTCGATGATGAGTGGGAGGAAGTGCTGGGTCTGGTTGGTCCTGGCAATAATGGCGGCGATACGCTGGTCGCGTTGACTCATCTTTTGGAGGATGGCTGGCATGCGCGCGCCTATGTGGTCAAGCGCAAGAAGAAGGATGAATTAGTGGCGCGTTTCACTGAGGCGGGCGGGGAAGTGACCTTCGCTGAAACTGATAAGGATCTGTCCGCGCTGGGTATGTGCTTTGAATCCGCTGATATTTTGCTGGATGGTCTGCTTGGAACTGGCATAAAACTTCCGCTCAAGGCTGAGATCTCGGCTGTGCTGGAGCAGTCCCTTTTCATCATGGATGAGATGGATGTGCCGCCTTTTATCATCGCGGTGGATTGTCCCTCTGGAGTTGATTGCGATACTGGCGAAGCCGCGTTGGAGTGTTTGCCCGCTGATTTGACTGTCACAATGGCGGCGGTCAAACGCGGACTATTGAAACTGCCCGCCTTCGAATTTGTCGGTGATTTGGCGCTGGTAGATATTGGCCTGCCTGATGATCTTGCATCCTTTTATGATTTGAAAACTGAAGTGGCGGATCATGAACTGGTGGCGGGACTCCTGCCTGAGCGCGCGCTCGATTCACACAAAGGGACGTTTGGTACTGCACTGATAGCTGCCGGTTCCATCAACTACACTGGTGCGGCGTTGCTGGCTGGCATGGCGGCGTATCGCTCGGGCGCGGGACTTGTCACGATGGCGGTGCCAGGTCCGCTGCATGTTGTGCTGGCAGGTCAGCTCCCAGAGGCCACATGGATTTTGCTTCCGCATGACATGGGCAATATTGCGGGCAACGCTGCCGAAGCGCTGACCAAGTCCCTTGAAAGCGCATCAGCTTTACTCGTCGGGCCAGGACTCGGACTCGAAGCCAAGACAAAAGAATTTTTGGAAGGATTGCTCACAGGCAAATCCAATGCCAGGAAGCAGACATCGCAAATAGGGTTTGTTCATGGAGAAAGAAACAGGATACAAGAAACAAGTAATGAGTTGCCGTCCATGGTTGTAGACGCAGACGGATTGAAGTTGCTCGCGCAAATTTCCGACTGGCACAAAAAACTTCCTCCGCTCAGTGTGTTGACTCCGCATCCCGGCGAGATGTCTGTGCTGACGGGTTTACCGAAGGATGAAATTCAAAATGACCGTGAAGCCATTGCCACGAAATATGCGCAGGAATGGGGACACGTAGTGGTATTGAAAGGTGCGTTCACAGTGATCGCCGCCCCCAATGGACAGACGACTGTAATCCCAGTTGCATCGCCCGCGTTGGCGCGTGCTGGCACAGGTGACGTTTTAGCTGGCCTGATCGTCGGTTTGCGCGCGCAAGGTTTGGACGCTTACGATGCTGCCGTTGCAGGCGCATACATCCACGCTGAAGCGGGGCTGCTCGCTGCTGAAGATCTCGGAACAACAGCATCTGTGATGGCAAGTGATATTTTGAATAACGTTGTGGATGTAATGTGCAAATTGGAATGATGCCAGCCGCTTTCGAATTAAGTGGTGGTTGAGTAGCCCCGAATGTTCTTTGAGGGGCGTATCGAAACCACATCTCCGGGCATTTTTTGCTTACTGTTGGTTTCGACACCTGCACTCCCTGGCACCGCCCGCCAGGGCAGGTGTGCATGCTGGTGCAAGTGTACGGCGGACCGCTTCGCGCACCGCCTACTCAACCAACGGATTACTCTTATAACAAAATGTTAGGTGCTTGAAAACAAAAGAGACTCTCCTTTTCGGAAAGTCTCTTTTACTAAAAGCTAACAGCTAGTTGCGAACAGCTAAACGCTAACTATTCATAAACGCGTCAAGATTATCCTTGCTGATTCGGAATGCCTTGCCGACTTTCTTCGCCTTCAGGCTTCCATCCGTGATGGCAGACATAATGTCAGCTTCGGTCACTTTCATGAACTGAGCCGCTTCAGCGGGGGTCATGATATTAGGCATACTCGCGCCAGCGGCAGGAGCGCCGCCCTGCGACGTATTCTGCATGCCGCCTTGCAAAGCCTGTCCCATCAAATTGCCGATGCCCATCCCAGCGCCAATGCCAGCCGTGAGGCCAGCGCCGCCGCCCTCATTCTGGGCCGCATCGCGCATCGCATCCGCAGCCTGCAATTGGGCGTAGGTCTGCATATCAAGCATGCCCATGTCGCGCAGTTCCTGAGCCGATTTATCAGAAGGCTTCAAGTTGCCAACATAGAATGTCTTCAATACCAAACCAATGGCTTCGAATTCTTCCTTAGCCTTCGCGCGGACTGCCGAGCCGATCTCTTCAGTCAAGCCGATCATCTCGGGCACGGAATTCTTCGCGGCGGTTTCGCCGAGCACATCCTGTAATTTCGAGAGCAGCATGGTGCGCAGGCGTTCTTCAATTTCTGACGTGCGGTACGTGCCAGTCGTGCCAACGATCTGGGTCACGAATTGCTGCGGGTCTTTGACCTGGAATGAATAAGTACCGAAGCCTTGCAGTAGCGCCACGCCCAATCCCATGTTCGGGTTGCGGACGATGATCGGTTGCGGTGTTCCCCACTTCTTGCTTGCAAATTCCTTCATCGAAACGAAATACACTTCCGCGGGGAACGGTGTGCGGTCGTTGAAAGCCTTGCCGATGAAATCAATGATCTTCGGAATATTTGCCGTTGCAATCGTATGACGCCCCGCCTTGAAAACATCCAACGCGTTGCCGTCGCGGAAGAAGACCGCGCTCTGGCTCTCGCGCACGATCACCTGTGAGCCAATACGGAAATCGCCGATCCCAGTCTCGGGGAAGCGGTGAACGATCTCGTCGTTCATCTCAGTTGCATATTCAATGACATCAAAAATTCTAGCCATGGTTTCTCTCCTTTTTTATGATCATATTCAAATTATAGTCTTATTTCTTTACGAATTCCAACCCGAAAACGTTTCTCGCTTCGACCCGAATGTACTACCCTTGAAAATTCCCTGCTCTCAAACAGCGCATCATTCCTGACCTTCAATCTGTTGCTGTTTTCTGGAAAATTTTCTTCCCGAATCATTGCCAAATCCATGTCACCCCTTTGGGGTTGGTAAACTATTAATTCGCTTGTCTATAATCATTCTACCCCTTCGGGGTTTTAATGGGTTTCACTTATTACTTTTCACTTCTCACTACCCACTATCCACTACTCTTCATCGACTTTCCCGTCCCCTTATCTTTTATCATCATCACCTCGGCCATAATGCTGACTGCGATCTCTTCGGGGGTCTCGGCTTGTAATTCCAATCCCATCGGCGAGTGGACTTTGGCGATCTTGTCTTCGCTGACCCCTTTTTCCTTCAACGCTTTGACTGTGGTTGCCCACCTGCGTTTTGAGCCGATGATGCCAATATACGCGGCAGCGGAATCAAGCAGCGGGGCGATGCCGGCCGCATCGACGGCTGATCCTCTGGTGGTTAAGATAAGAACCGTGCGTTTGTCAATTTTTATTTGTTCGGGAAGTTTATCCATTGTCATGGGATAATACGAATCTGCACCCGGTGTGGACTCGGGTGTGCAAAATTCCATGCGGTCATCGTTGACCGCTACGCGATATCCCAGCCATTTTGCCAAATGGACAACTGCCTTGCCCACATGCCCCGCGCCAATAATGACGAGCAGCGGGGGAGGAAGGATCGGTTCCACAAATACCTCCACCTGGCCGCCGCATACGCCGGGATCGCCGCGTGAGGGATCAGCCATGTTGTAATGCAGTTTGCGCGGCTGGCCGTCACTGATGGACATCCACGCTTCATCGAGCACGCGATGTTCAAGGTCGCCGCCGCCGACTGTGCCAATAAAACGCCCGTCAGGGTAGACGAGCATCTTACTGCCCACATGGCGCGGCGTGGAACCTTCACTGCCCGTCACTGTACACAGCGCGGCAGGTTCGTTATTCTTTTCAAGTTCAGCTAAGGCTTGGTATATGGAGATCATTGGCGTAACTTGTCATGCTGAGCGAAGCGAAGCATCTCGTGTTCCTCAGTAGTGATCCTTCGCTCTCGCTCAGGATGACACTGTGTAAGGTGGGATTATCCAATCTCTTTTGCGATCACACGCACACGGATTGCTTCAACCAAAATGTGCGCATACTCCATGCCTTTTTTGGATGGGTTCTTTTCATAATGCTTCCAGCGGCGGGATTCGAAAAAAAGACAGGTACGCAGGTCGGTTAGTGATTGGGTAAGTTCTTTTTTTTCACGATAAAGTTTTACGCCTTCTTCAGCTACTTCGCGACATCTCTTGAAGGAACCCCAATGTTTGTAACCATTAAAGGTCAATGCAAAAGGTTCGATCTTTTTCCAGCTTGCGCGATGTGAGGGGATGTCTTTTTCGATCAAATGGGAATTGGGAATGATGTCCATGATACTCTTTCGGCATCTACGCGCTTGGGAAGCGTAAATGCATAGCGCAACAGGTTTTGGATGTGTGCGCGGCCTGATGAAAATTCTCTACAAAAATTTCTTGATGGCGTGTTTGTGGAGCGGAAGATCGTCCTGGACGGTGTTCCAAACATTCGCAAGGTTAACGCTGAAATTTTCGGGGATGATCTTTTTGCAAATTCCAGTCATATTGGACCACGGCAGGGTTGGATGCTCGCCTTGAAATTCGGCTGAGATGCAATTTGCGGCTGCTCCAATAACTTCGATCTGGCGGACGACAGCATCCTGCACCATGGCGCGGGATAGGAATTCGTTTTCAGACATGCCTCGTGTGTAGCGGTCTATCTGTTCAATTGCGGCGAAGATGTGATGCAAATAGACGGCATCTTGATTACTCATAAGCGGCCGCCTTGTCTTGTTTCCAACGAGAATTGAGAATGGTTTTTTGCGTACTTGATCATATATCCATTGTACCGTAATAAACGCCTCGCGGCGGAAGCGAAGGTTGTTTGTAACTTATATTCCAACTTTTTAATGCACTATCTCTCCAGCAAACCTAATATAGCGGGCAGTAATTGTTTCTTTCTTGATACCACGCCTTTCGCATCGCGCGTGCCATCAGAGAGGGGCGGGTAGGGGAGATCATCCAAAACCGAAGGGGTGTTGGATGTGAGTAGTAAACGGCTTGTGCCGCGCACTACGTCTGTGACCAGCAGCATGGCGAAGTCAAGGCCGCGTTTGTCGCGCAGTTCGTTGAGAGCATTTTGAAGCGGCTCAAGATGCTCTGTCAATTGCAGAATGTCTGTTACTTCAGCCTGCGCCACTGCGAATTTGAATCCGCCGCCTTCAAAGGGTTTGATGTCTGTGCTGACAACATCCTTGGGGTCGCGGTTGGAGAGTCCCGCACCAGCGCTGAGAACGGCTTTGCCATAGGATTCGAGTGATTCGCCTTTGAGCGGACTTCCACCCACGAACGCCCAGCGGGATAATCTCTCCGCGGCGGTCTTGTCACGCGGCGTGGTGGTGGGCGATGTCAGGATGAGCGTATCAGCTAACAGCCCGGCAAGAAGCGTCCCTGCCAGCGGGGGCGGCATGGAGAATCCAGCCTCGGCGGTTAGCTCCGTTACCAGCGTCGAAGTTGATCCAACGGTATCCACGGTAAATCGAATGGGTTGATGTGTGTATGGGTTGCCAAGTCGATGATGATCAAGGATCTCAAGCAATTCGGCTTCTTCAAGCGCGGCAATGGCCTGACGCGGTTCGTTGTGATCTACAAGAATGATTTTTAATCGCGGCGGGTTTAGCACTTCGCGCTGGCTGGCAATGCCAACATAAACACCGTGTTCATCCACAACCCAATAGTCATCATGTTCGTCCCTGAGAATTTTGTTGAGCGCATCGCGGATGTGCGCATTGGCCGCGAATTTCGGAACATTTATATCCGCCGCATCCTTGCAGGGCGCAGACATCATTTCGCGCACGGTTGTGTCGCCGGGGCGCGGGCCAAGTATGGCTGTGAAATATTTGAAGAGACTCATGCCGTTGATGATGCCGTATGGTTTGCCATCTTCACTGACAACAGGCGCGATGCCGCCTGTCTTGCTGGCAAGAGTCCATGCCGCGCCAAGTTGCGAATCAGGGCGAATGGTGTCAAGACGGCGCATGACAGATTCGAAACGCGGCGATGCGTCTGTTAAGAGTAAGGGCGCGTCCAGGCCCAGCGATTTCAGCACCCATAATGTTTGCGCATTAAGGGCGCCCGCGCGCGCGGCGATTGTGTTGACTCCATCACGTTCGCGCAGCAGCCAGGCGTATCCCATGGCAGATGCGATGGAATCAGTGTCTGGATTGACGTGTCCAATAACGTAGATTTGATCAGGCATGATTATTTAATAACTCCATAAGGTTTCGCTTCATTTCATGGTTTGGGCTGATTCTGTTTCAAAGGATTTTATTTTCCCTTTGGGCTTTGTCTGAAATTATGCGTGAATTATATCTCGCCTTTTTCAACAAGATCTAAAAATATATTCACAATGCGCGGATCGAAATGTGTGCTCGCTTGCTCCAGCACATACGCGATGGCTTTCTCTCGCGGCCAGGCAGCGTTGTAGGGACGCGCCGAACCAATGGCGTCCCATACATCCGCCACGGCGAAGATGCGCGCTGAAAGCGGAATTTCCCGCCCTTTCAAGCCTTGCGGATAACCCGTTCCGTCCCATTTTTCATGGTGAGAATAGGGAATCTCAAGCGCCTTTTTCAAAAACGGGATCGGTGAGAGCAGGTCATATGCTGTACCTGGATGTTTCTGTACGATGGCGCGTTCTTCATCGGTTAGTTTGTTGGGCTTGTGTAGAATATTATCTGGGATGCTCATTTTGCCAATATCATGCAAAAGGGCGCCGCGGCGAATATGTTCCAATTCTTCGTCGGAGAATCCTATAACCCTTGCGATCTTTAAGGTGGTTTCAGTGACGCGGCGCGAGTGGCCCTCGGTTTCTTCGTCGCGCAATTCGAGCGCGTGCGCCCAGCCTTCAAGTGTGGTGTCATACGCTTCCGCAAGTTCATGCGTTCGGGCACGGACGCGTTGTTCCAACTCCAGATTCAGGTCTCGAAGATTCTGTTCCAATTCCTTCAAGGCGGTTATATCGTGCGAGATGTAGATACGCCCGGTCATTTGTTTGTTACTGTCGAAAAGAGGCCAGACGGTTAATTCGTAGAATATATCCTTGCCTGCGATTTGAAATGTGGCCTCAGCCCGCGCATAGGAGACATGCGCGTATAACTTTATTGGGATGGGAAAATCATTAAAAACATCCTTTACCTGTTCACCAATCACCTCGGCGGCGTTTTTTCCAAGCAGCACCAGCATGGACGAGTTGATGTCCACAATGTTATTTTGGTTATCCACGATGACCACGGGATCAACCATGGCCTCAAAGACTTTATCCCGCCCAATGGGGATCACTTCAAAAATGCGGAAACGATACAGCCCCCACGACATAACCAGGCTGCCCAATGCAATAGCGATCGGTTGGATATCCAGCTCAGAGGGGAAGTGGAAACCTGCCAAATTAAGGAAATTGCCGGTAATGGGAATCAGGAATCCGATCAGGATGGCCGCGACTTGTGTTCGAAATAGGATGTGTGGGCGGCGAAAACGCTCCATCAGAAAAGCCAGGCCGGTGAAGGCAGTCAGGTAGCGATATATTGAAATTGCATATAAGATTGGCGTCTTATCATATTCGAGTTCGACGAAGAAACTTTCCACCCGCGCGTGGGGATTGGCATACACTAGGTGATGCAGGCTGTCTGTAACCAGCAGGAGTGCGAATAGGATCGGAATAACCAGTGAAAGCCAAAAGAGTAAACGCTCGTTGCGGAGACGATATTCTGAATACTGCGCTGCGAAAACGGGAAAGGCTACTATTGATATTAACTCCCCCAACCACTGAATCCCGTGCCAGAAGATTTTTCCCTGCAAGCTCCATGGCAGCACTTCCAGGATAAATCCAAAAATCCACAAGCTCTGCCCGCCTACATACCATATGAATGCGCGCGTTCCTTGCGCGCTGCGCCTGCTCCAGGCGTAAAGCAACGCCACCAGGGATAGCCCCAGCGACGCCAGATAGGGAAGCAGATGAAGGATTTCGATGGTACTCATTGCGAAAAGAAGCTTTGCAAGCCCATCATTTGTTCTTTAATGCTTTCCACACTTTTTCAGGTGTAACGGGAATTTCATCCACATTCACGCCGATGGCATCGAGAATGGCATTGCCGACCGCAGGCGCGACTCCGTCCATGGGAATCTCTGCGACGGCTTTCACGCCAAACGGATGACTCGGTTCGAACGTCTCGACGAAGATGGTTTCCAGTTCTGGCATCTCGTCAGCGCGGAAGAGGTGATAACGATCAAAGTCGCGTTCGATGGCATTGCCTTTTTCATCGTAGCGCATTTCTTCGGTCACTGCATAGCCGAGCGCCTGAGTCATACCGCCCTCGATCTGACCTGACGCTGTTTGCGGGTTGATAATGATGCCTGAATCGACAGCCATCACGAGTCTGTCAACGGTGACTGCGCCTGTTTCAGTGTCCACGGTCACTTCGGCGAATTGAGCAGCGAACGGAGGAGGCGATACCGGTGAGACATAACTCGCCACGCCCATGATCTGTTCCTGGTTATTCTTGTGCAAACTATCGAGAGCAATTTCAGCCATTGATACCGATCTTCCATCGGGTGCGATGGCTTGTTTGTTTTCAAGTTTAATGTCATCGTGCTTGTCGAGCTTTAACATCATCGCCGCGCGGACTCTGATTCTCTCCGCCACGATCTTCGCTGCGTTGACAGCCGCTGTGCCTGAGATATAAGTTGTTGAAGACGCATACGCGCCTTTGTCGAACGGAGTGAAGTCTGTATCGGAAGAGTAAGTGATCACATCGTCCACAGGCACGCCTAGAATTTCCGCCGCCATTTGGGCAAGGACAGTATCCGAGCCTGTCCCCAAATCCGTTGCGCCGACAAGCAAATTGAACGAGCCATCATCATTCATCTTGATGGATGCGCCACCCATGTCGAGATAAGGGATGGCAGTGCCTTGCATGACCATCGCAACGCCGATGCCTTTTCTTTTTGTCGAAGGTCGAAGGTCGAAGGTCATACCTGACTTTTGACCCTTCGACACGCTCAGGGCATCGCTTTCGACTTTCGACGCTGAATTTCGCCATTCCTCATTCCCATATTTATCATCCCAGCCGATTGCGGCTCGGGCTTGTGCCACGCATTGTTCCAGCCCAACCGTGTGGATGATCTCTGGGCGCGGGTCGCGGCCTTCGTTCCATGCGGTTGAAAATGGATGGTATTCTCCGGGGTGAATTGCGTTCTTCAAGCGGAAGTCAATTGGGTCGAGGCCCATGGCGCGCGCGATCTTTTCCATGTGACGGTCGAGCGGCCAGTAACCTTGTGGAACACCGTAGCCGCGGAATGCTCCAGCGGGCGGTGTGTTGGTATAAACCACATCAGCGTAAAAGCGGATGTTCGGCGCTTTGCGATATTCGCCATCGCCAACATATAACGCCATTGCTTTGTGACCTGTGTTACCTGTTACTGTTAGAGCATGACAACCATACGCGCCAGTATCAGACAGCGCATACATTGAGTTGGCTGTGATCGTGCCGTCCTTCTTTACGCCAGTTTTCATTTGCACGCGCATGGGGTGACGCGAGCGTGCGGCGATAAATTCCTCTTCGCGTGTGTATTCGTACATCACTGGCTGTTTGGTGGCAATGGTCAAATGTGCGGCCACATCTTCCATCAATACTTCCTGCTTGCCGCCGAAGCCGCCGCCGATGCGTGGTTTGATGACGCGGATTCTCTTCACAGGCAAACCCAATACCGGCGCCATCATCCTGCGGACATGGAATGGAACTTGCGTGGATGTGCGGATGACCAATCGATCATCCTCATCCCAATATGTCACAACCACATGCGGCTCGATGTGCGCTTGTTGAACTTTTGGCACTTCGTAAAAAGCCTCAAAGATCACATCCGCTTCTCTGAATCCTTTTTCAACATCGCCAATGTCAATGCGGATGTGTGCGGCCAGATTTTTATCTGGATTGGAATCTGCAAAATTAACATATTCGGGTTCGTCATGGATCTTTATGGTGCTGGTCATTGATTCGGTTGACTTCAAAACCGCAGGCAGGATTTCATACTCGACATCGATCAGCGCGAGAGCTTGCTCTGCGATCTCTTCAGTTTCTGCAGCGACGAATGCCACACGGTCACCAACGAAGCGGACTTTTTTATCCAGCGAAAAAGCATCCAATGGCCCAGGGATCGGGTCAGACTGCCCTGCGGTGGAATACACAACCCGCGGCAGGTCTTGCCACGTGAGGACTGCGGCAACACCATCCAGCGCCTTGGCTTTGCTGGTATCGATATTCTTGATCAATGCGTGTGCATGTGGTGAATGTAAAACTTTGGCATGGAGCATTCCACGTTTTTCGAAATCAGCGGTGAAGGCGGGTTTGCCCTGCACTAGTTTGACCGCGTCCACTTTGATCTCTGGCTTGCCGACAGTTTGATAGACCTTTGATTCGGGAGATAAAACCACTTTTGGCCGAACCTGCACACCCGTCAGGTTTGAAGCGGGGGCGTCATCTTGAGGGGAGTCATCTTTGGGCGCGCCGAAGTCCCATAGAATGGAACCCAGTTCAAGCGGCGCATCGCCCCTTAATTCCGCGGCGGCTTTCAGCACAGCCTGCACAGGTTTGAGATAGCCCGTGCAGCGGCAGAGCACACCAGAAATTGCCTCGCGGACTTCGGCCTCGGTTGGGTTGGGATTCTTTTCAAGCAAAGATTTCGCGGCGAGGATTTGCGCGGGCGTGCAATAACCGCATTGGATCGCGCCAGATTCAACAAAGGCCTTTTGCAGCGGATGCAGACCGTCGGTCAACTTCCAGCCTTGTTCAGGATGTTCGCCGAGCGCTTCGATGGTGGCGACCTTGTGACCTTCAGCCTGCGCCGCGAGAATCGAACCCGCATTGACAGGTTTGCCATTTAATAAAATCGTGTCCGAGCCGCTCAAGCCGCCTTCATCGCCAAACTTGACTCCGTGAAAGCCAAGTCCGCGCAGGGCGGCGAGGAGAGTGGTGGAGGGAGCGAGGTCAATGTTGTAGTCTATGCCGTTGATGTGTAGTGTGATGTTCATGTTTACTCCTGTTGCGCTGCTTAATTATTTCAGCCGTGATTTTAACTCTTGCAGATGCGCAAGTATATCGGGATGGAGATCGAACTTCTGTGCTTGTGATACTGCATTTTGTACAAATGTTTCCAGTTTCTTTAGATTAATGTGGTTGCGTTGAATTAGAAAAACGAGGTCTTCCAGGTCACTATCCAAACCACGATCTACTTTGCTGAGTGCGATGCTGTATGGGTCCGCAACGTAAACATTCAAGTTTCCAAATTGAGCGATGGGAATGGCTCGCTGCTCGCTTCCTTTTGGCAGGGGAATGAAGCGTTCAATTGGAACGGGCTCAACCTGAATTTTTAATTCTCTGGCGATCTGGATGATCTGGCGATGTAACTCATTCGGGTTAACATCGTCGCCGACAAAATCAATGTCCACAGTCAGGCGCGGACCTCCAAGCAGGATCAATGCGCTGCCGCCAATCAGAGTTAAGCGAGAAGCGGGCGGAAGGCGTTCTCCCAATTGAGTCAAAAAAGTTTGAAGTTCTATATAGTCCACGATTATGCCTTTTGTAGTTCCATTTGTTTTAACCAGACTTCTGCCGCATGTTCATACGTCCCAAGCCAATTAACGAATTGTCCGCTCAGGATTTGATGCCGCATTGCCAGTTGCGCGAGAGCCTGGTCGGGGTTTGTCTCTGGCACGACACCTAATTTGCTGGAAAACAAGTCTGGCAATTGTGGTTGTTTTCCAAGAATATAGATTAATCGCTCCTGAAATTTTCTTTGAAGAAATACAGCGGCGGTATAGTAAAACCGAAGCACGTATTGATTTACTTGCGATGAAAGCGACTTATCCGCGTTTTCAACCTCGGCGGAGAATTCAGGGTGGCGCAAGAAGAAGGGAATCAGAGAGAAACGCACACGCGCATTTGTACTCTGTGCCAGCGCTGCGATGAGATTCGCGGGGGCAAGCAAGGGTGTTGAACTGAACTGGCGTCCCATTAGGAATCGCACATCCCGCGCCCAGAGTTCGGATACCAGTTGGTCTTCAAGTGTTGGAGTATTCATTTTCTTTCCATTATTTTAATCTCTTCGGTCAACCTATTTTGATGGTATTCCAGAATAAACCAGTCATTCTTCAATTTCCAAAATAATCTTCCAAAATGCGCGATGCGGCTGGGGAAGTTTTTCATTCGCAAATTTTATTACCCATTCGGTGATCTGCTCCTGCGGATATGTGTTGAACAGCCAACGCACTTCCACGCGATTCCCGAACTGCAAAATGCGTTCGATGATGGTATGGGAATCCGCTTGCGGATTTAATTTTGCAAAATCGTATTCCTGAAAAAACGGAGCGAGAGTCAAAGGAATGGGCTGCATATTTTAATAGGTGGTTATAAAACTTTAGTTACTTTCAATCCAATATTCGCGGACTCAATTGCACTTTGTGAACCGATGACTGCAACCGCATCTGATTGCGCGACCTTCTCCAGAATTTCACCGAAGGCAATAAAATCTTCGCCGTTTGTTGAGAGAATTTGGTCGCGAGTCTTCTGGCGCATCTCGTCTGTGCGGCCAGTGAGATAACGCATCAGCGAAGTATATCCCTTTGCATCGGGTAATTGGTACGCATCCAGGTCACCGATGGCAGCGATGATAGCTTTGGTTAATTCTGAGTCCGAAAGACGCGAGGCATCCAGGTTCTTCAGGAATTCAGCAGACTTGTCATAGTTTTCGATGGTCGCTGCAAGGTTGGGATCGCGGTATGAAAGATAGGTCAGCACGCCCGAGCGGTCATCGAAGGCCGCAAATGCGCCGTACGCGCCGCCGAGGATTCGAATCTTTTCCCAAAGATGCGTCATGCGCAAGTATCCCAGAATGACTTCGACCGAGCCGTCATGTTTGTAACCGAGTTCGTACAGGTTCGCGCCTTTACCAACGTAGTTGACTTGCGCGGGGATGGTCAAGCCTTCTTTTTGAGTTGCAAGTTGAACATCAAACGATGAAAGTTGTACTTTCTTCGCTGGCAATTCTGAAAGGAATGAGTCGAGCTGCGGTTTGAATGTCTTCCAGTTTTCGCCATCGAGAGTCACGTTGCAGACCAGCGCGTTGCGGTTGATGAGCAGATCACGAATTTTCTCAAGTCTCTTCAAAACAGACTTCCATTTTTTATCGATGTCATTCGCGAGGTCACGCAGGGCAAACAAATAAGCGATGCCTTTCATCTGGTCATTGGCCCAGCCCGATTCGTTGAACTGCGCGCGCAGGCGTGTATTCACAAAACCATGTCCGCCTGGAACCAACCCTGATTCGAGTCCAGCCTTTTCTTCCAGCACCATTTGCTTGAGTCGTTTGCGGTTATCGAATTTTGTTTTGAGGAGCACATCTTTGAGAATGTTCAACATCTCGGCAGATTGCGCCACTGTGGCCTTGCCTCTGATAAATAACTTGATCACGCTCTCTTTTGACCCGAGAGCTGCCACGCTGACCGCATCGGCATAGATTCCGCCCGTGCTTTTTCCGATCCGCTGCGACAGTTTAGTGTAATCTTCGGTATCGGTTCCCATCTCGAACAGCGCGCGCCCGAAAATTTCGGTGAGCGGAAGCAGGTCTGCGGGGAGGGCGTGTAAATCAAAGCCGAGATCGAGATAGACGATACCATTCGTGAATAGATCATGATAGAGCGTGGTCGCATCCTGTAATTGCATTTCTTCCACTGGGACAGAATTGCTCTTTTTATCGAGGTCTTCCAGTTTGAGAAAAGGCAGAGTCTCCAATGCTTCATTCGAATTTGGAGTCTCTTGTAATTTCTTGAGCTTCTTTGTTTGTTCAACCAACTCCGCAATCTGATTTTTATTGAGCGCGGAGCGGATCGCTTCCAGCCGCGATTTTTCATCTTCCTCGAAACGGCGACCCAGCTCAGGGTCAGGGGTGAGGCGCATTGTCGTGCGGTGCGCGTTATCCAGCAGGTGAGTCTGAATCAACTTTTCAAAATAATTCTTATCGGCAGAGTATCGCGTTCGAATCTCTTTGAGCGAATCTTCGAAGCCGAGCATCTTGAATGGCGAGTTATCATACAGCCAGGTGGTGAGGGCTCGGAGCATGAGCGCGATGCCGCGTGGGAACGAGCCTGTGTTGTTTTCGCGCAGACGGAACTCGGCGGTGTTCATCGAAGCCGCGATCATGTCGGGATCAATGCCATCTCGCACAAGAGTTTCAAGTGTGTTGAAGATAAGCTTTTCAATTTTCTTCGCGTGACGGGCGCGCGTGCCTTTGAGACCTGTAGAGAAAATCATCTGACGCATATCGCTTTCCAAACCAAGTCCAGCCAAATCTTCGCCGAGACCTGAATCCATGAGCGCCTTCTTAAGCGGTGACGCGGGCGTGCCGATCAAAATATTGGCGAGAATTCCCATGCTGAAACTCAAAACTTCATCCGATGTGTCGGGCAGTAACCAATTGACCACGAGATAATTTTTATTTTCGATTTCCGAGTCACTGCCGGCATCGTAAGCGTATTCAACTTTCTTCGCGCGCTTGAACGGCTTCGCCAACGGCACTGTGGATTTAACTTTCTTTTTCTTATACCCCTTGAGATAGCCTTCCATCAACTTGAGACGTTTTTCAGGGTCATCATTTCCATACATGAAGATGAACGCGTTGGATGGGTGATAGTAGGTCTCCCAGAAATTCCTGAAATTTTCGTAAGTGAGGTCGGGGATGTGACGCGGGTCGCCGCCCGAGTCCACGCCATAAATATGTTTTGGAAAAAGTGACTCGATCACGCGAGTCTGCAAAACACCGTCGGGTGAAGAATACGCGCCTTTCATTTCGTTGAAGACCACGCCTTTATAAGTCAGCGGTTCATCGGGACTGTTGATTTCAAAATGCCAGCCTTCTTGCATCAGCGTTTCTTTTGTGATGAGCGGATGAAGAACTGCATCCATATACACATCGACCAAATTATAGAAATCCTGCAAGTTCTGACTCGCAACGGGATAACAGGTTTTATCTGGGAAAGTAAACGCGTTGACGAATGTCGCCAGCGAGCCTTTGAGCAATTCGACGAACGGTTCTTTGACAGGATATTTTTCCGATCCGCCTAAAACAGAGTGTTCCAAAATATGTGCCACGCCGGTTGAGTCTTTTGGTGTCGTGCGGAAGTTGATCGAGAACACTTTGTTCTCGTCATCGTTAATGACCGAAAGCAATCGCGCGCCCGTTCGTTTGTGCGAATACAACTTCGCCGTTGAATTCAATTCGGGAATATATTTTTCTTCAATAAGGTTGAATGCTTTGGACATTTAAGTCTCCTGTTTTTGCGTTTGAACGTTCTAACGTTTGAAACGTATCTTCTCTCTCAACTCATCGATCACTTTCAACTTGCCATTCTCTTTATACAACCACAACTCCCAGCCATTCACCGCACCGCCCGCGAGCGATTTCGCCATTGAATGGATCGAACCAACTTGATCTTTATATTTCAAATGTCCATTCGATAGAATTACAACGCTGATGGACTTATCTTCTTTAAAAAATAATTTCTGGCCCGCGCTTAAAAATCCCGCCTCAAGCAGCGCACCAAACGGGACCCGAACCTGATTCCGTTTCTCGGGCAGAGTCAGCGCTTCGGCCGGGGACTGCTCAACAGCGTCAATCCGCTTTTGCGCGATCTTGACATAATTTTTATCACGCTCAATGCCGATGTAATTTCGCCCCAACTTCTTCGCCACTGCGCCTGTTGTGCCGCTCCCAAAGAATGGATCGAGGATCACATCTCCGATATTGCTGCTGGACATCATCACACGATATAACAGCGACTCTGGTTTCTGGGTTGGGTGAGCCTTCGTCCCGTTGGATTTGATACGCTCTTTTCCAGTCGCCAACGGTAGAACCCAATCAGACCGCATTTGCAGATCATCGTTCAAGGCTTTCATCGAGTGATGATTGAAAATATATTTTGCCCCTTTTTTCTTTTGCGCCCAGATCATGGTCTCGTGTGCGTTCGTGAATCTCACACCGCGAAAATTTGGCATGGGATTTGTCTTTAGCCAGATGATGTCGTTCAGAATCCAGAAACCCAAATCCTGCATGATCGCGCCAACACGATAAATATTGTGATATGACCCGATGACCCAGATCGTCCCAGTATCTTTCAGTACTTGTCGAACAGCCGACAGCCACTCACGTGTAAAGACATCATACTCTGCGAAGCTGTTGAACTTATCCCACTTGTTGTTGACCGCATCCACTTTACTTAAGTCGGGACGATATAAGTCATTCTGCAATTGAAGGTTATATGGAGGGTCGGCGAACACCAAATCCACCGAATTCTCAGGGAGTGACTTGAGAATCTCGATACAGTTGCCTTGTAGAATCTGGTTGAGGGGGAGTGTCACGAGACGAATTATACACGTAGAAGGAATCGGATGAAACAAAAAACGGGCGGATCAACCGCCCGTTTACTGGATCGTGCTCGTTGTGAAATTATCCCTGCGAGGAACCGTAATTTTGGTTTCGATTGGGTTTCGATGCCGCATATCTGTCGTACATGCGCTGAAAAATAATCGAATCACCTGATCCCATCCCTACGATTTGAAAACCGACTTTATAGGCAGTCGGATCAATAGGGTCTGGTTGGCACCAAATACTGCGCGCTGAAAATATCAGCGACGATTTGTTGGCTATATCTCCGCTGAGTTCAAGATGGAGACGAAAGTCCTTTCCTACAGGAAGTGATTTTTCGCTGTCCAGTTTGAATCCGCCTGTGCTGATATCCACTAAATAGCCGATCAAATTCCCAGTAACCGCGTCAGTCACTTTCATATAGTAGGTAAAATCGCGGCGTTCCATTTTTCTTTGTTCGTTAACCATGGCGTTCACCTCGTTTCTTAACTTAATAATAGTACAAACAGGATTTGAAATCAAGATATACAAAATGGGAGGAATTGTAAAATCCTGAGTTCTCTACTTTATAAGGATGGAAATAATTTTAAAGCGGCTGAATTACAATGCCGCCAAATCTGGCCTCATCCGCAAAACAAGGGATTTCATCAATATAACACTCATGGCTTGGATACGATGTTCCTGTGTCTGCATACTGAGCAATGAAACCGCCAGACAGATCAGCATTGAAAAACTTCAACAGCCGCCCATCTTTTGATTTTGCTTTGGATGCGCATTCCCCGCATAAATAGCGCGGGTAGCGCGCGGATGACTCCACGGATTTTGAGCAGATGGGACAAAATTGAGTATCCTGTGCCATAAAATTACAAATCCAGTGTGACCGCCGTAAATGAAAAGCGGGGCGGATAGAACAGGAACTTCCTGCCCCAGAAATCCATCAACTGTTTGGTGTTCATTTTATAAATTTTTGGAGTTGCCGTCTCATTGTTTTTGTTGCTCGATGGGTCAGAAGGGTTAAGCAGGAGCCACTGTGATGTATTGCCGTCATAGCCAACAAGCAGCATCGTGTGAGGCATCCCGCCCAAAAATGCCAGCAGAGGATTGCGTTCAAGCGGGATTTGCCAGGCCCCATGAATAAGAATGATGCTTCCCTGCCGCAAGTGTTCAATTAAATCCATCAATTTATTGTGAGCGCTCAATTTCACTCTGTAGGATTTTTGGTATTTTTCTTTTAGACTCTTTGCATGGTCTTTCAATGTAATCAGTGCCTGCCAGGGCGTCATCATGCCGGGCAGCGGACTGTTGGTCGAAAATCGATACTTCCAACCTTGAAGGCCGAGCGCATCAAGTTCGTGTGTATATGTTTCGATATCCCGGTCAGGCTCGCAAGGGCAGCCCTGCTGTGAAGCCGCCCAATCCTTGAGCATGTTCATGCTCATCAGCGCGGAAGTAGTAACGCATTCATTCTTTGTTGGTCCATTGTTCTGGCTTTGAAAATAATGCAGGAAGTAGTGTTCTCTATGTGAAGAGTCGGCTGCCCATGGAAGCGGCAGGGCGGTTTGCGACATTCCCCAAACTTGCCCGGTGATTCCGTTCGGCGGATTTTCATCCCGGCGATTCCGATATAGCTTGTCTAAAAAAGCATTGAGCCAGTGGATGATTTTCGATCCAGCCTGACTTTGGGCTGATTCAGCAAAATTGGAATTATCTCGCTCCCTGTTGGACATAATGCCTCCAGTGAATTGCCATTAATAAAAGAAAGACACTGATGTTTGATGATGATTATACTCAGTGGAGGTAAAGATTCAATTCTCTACCGAGGGAAATCGAATGCCCCATTTGTACTGGGATAAATATACGCACTATTTACTTTAATTTAATTAAATGAACACCTCAGCCACATTATCAACGTGGCTGAGATGCTTGTCGGAAATCTATATCGCTTCAAGACATCTTTTAGCTAATACAGCCGCCACATCCATGCGGTATTCGGCGGATGCCCATTCATCTGTCGCTTCGTGATAGGCGTTGCGCGCGGCGGATTCGAGTCCTTCAGATTCGGTGCCGTCCATTGCCAGCATGGGACTCTTGCCGTAGCCGCCAAGGGCGAGGCGTGTGCGGCCTGATGACCACTGAGTCAACGCAGCGCAGATGATGGGTTTGTCTGCTGGGGTGCGGGAGACAAATTCAAATGCGAATTTTGTGTTGAGGGGCAGGATGATCTTTGTAATAAGGTTGATTGGACGAAGAGGGAGGAATTCGCCAATATTCGATATTTGGTATTCGATTTTCGAATTATCGAATAGCGCCTTTTCGATCTTCGCATCCATCGCCAGCAATGCGGTTGCGAACGGCGAGCGGCCATCACTTGTGACGAGAGTGCCTGCAGCAGTGGCCGAATTGCGGATGTTGATCGGCGCTTCGAGTTTGATGGCGGCCTTCAACGCTTCGGGGCAATTTTCGTTTTCGAGCAATGCTTGAAGAGTGACAGTTGCTCCGATTTCAAGGTCGTTGCCTTTTTTTGTTAGGGAGTCCAAACCCAAAGATTGAAGATCAACCGCTTGGACGGAATCAGGCTTGCCCTGAGTTTGATCGAAGGGTGTCGGGTGGGAGAGAAGCGTGCCTCCTCCAAGGGGAATAGTGTTTGGTTGAGTCAAAAGAGTCAGGGCTTCTTCCAATGTTTGCGGGCGATGATAAGTTGTGATCATGGTGTGCCTCCGTGAAATTCTTCTGTATTATACGTTAAAAAAATTACCGCCATCTTCGGATGGCGGTAATTTTTTACTTATTATCCCGGGCCCTGAATGGTTTGAATTTCAGGTGAGAGGAATTCATCTTTCAAGGCTTGGACGAGAATTTCGAATTCGTCGCCGGTGCTGTAGTGACCTGTGAAGCGCCACATGGGTTGGATGTAAGGCTGACCTGCTGCGGGGTCGGTGACTGCATAACGCGGGTCGGCGACGTAGTAGATCAGTTCCACTTTTTCGATTGTGGCAGTGGGTAGGAGGCCCGGGCCCGCAGATGTTGATTCGTCCACAATATAAGGTTGGTCGGCGGTGATCGTCATTTCCATAGGTTTGCCGTTCTTGGGATTGATGGCCATGGCCTTGTTGTTGGTGCATAGGGTCGGGTAACCTCCAAAGGTCAGGTCAGGGACGGCAAGCGCCTCCAGCAGGATCTGTGAATCAGTCAGGCCGGGGTTGAGGAGCGCTGCCTGCATAACGAGATCGGAGCAATTTGTTGAGAGCTGTACATAGGTCTTGCCGTCTTCCGCGTTGTTGAAGAGCAGGGCGGCCTGGCCCTGAACATTGGCGCTCGATTCGGTGCCCTTCAGGATTTTGTATTTCAGATCCGGGAAGGGAATCTCGTATCGATCCACTTTGATTACCGGGATGCCCTGCTGGTTGATCTGGTCTATCGTACCCCAGATCACGATTGGGAGCCCATTATCCTTTTGAAGGTCTTGCAAGTTGTCACCTATCAGCAGCATGGCTCCGGATGCAACGGTGTTGGTGATGAAGTTATATTGTGTGCGCTGGCTGCCGTCCGTTTGTTTGAAGATAGTCGTGGAAAATATGCCGCGCTGACCTTCGATCTTTTGCCCGACAGTCAAGCTTCCGATGGGAATGACGATGTTCTGACCAACGTAAATCGTGGAATTGCTAAAGCTGTTGGCCTGCATCAATTCGTCTACTGTGACGCCGAACTGGCTGGCAATTTTCGTGAGGGTATCGCCTTCCTGCACGGTATAGTGTTGAACTTCGAAAGCTCCGCCACCTCCGCCGTTGGATTGGGGAGGGGTTTCAGCAGTGGGAAACGGCATGGGTGTGCCTGTCAGGTTGAGTTTGCGAATCCCTGTTCCTCCGCCACCGCCTCCGCCGCCGCCCTGACCTGCGCGCAAATCAAAGGATTTCCATTCGAAGGCCTTATCGCGCTTTATGCCAATCACAAATACTGTCTCGGTTGGTAGGGACAGATCCGCTGGTATATCAGGCAGAGTGTAGATCTCATTATCAGTGGTGGTCAACAAAACCTGATCGCCTTGACGCTGGAGAGTCCCTTCGAGACCATCTTCATTGCCATTATAGACTTTCCACGATTCGAGTACGAATGTATCTGTGTGGAATTTTCCCGTGGCTTCAACGAAGGTGTTGGGCATTTCTTCTGCAATCCCAGCGAGGCTGCCAGTAGCAGTGTAACCATCCAAAGAGACCAGTGCTGCGCCGCCTTCAGCAGACTTGATTGATTTCATCCAGCCGTAGATAGTCACTGTTGTATCTTGCGGACGAATACGCACCCAGGTCTTTGGCGGTTTGGATGTAGAATGCATATTCGAGATTACACCGATTGAAGCAGCATTAGGATTAAGCAACTGATCAAGTGCCTGCTGTGCCGTGCGGACGCCGTATATGCCGACCTGATCGTACTTCATCAAGCTGGCTTCCACCTGAACAATGCCCGCGTCATTGAATTTGAACAGTAAGCCATTTTCTTTGAAATAATCAAGATGCAGGGCGAATCCGTCCGCGGCAAGCGGCATGGCAATGTATCCACCATATAGTTCAGATTGCTCAACTCTGTAAGCAAAGTCAAATCCGTGCGACTTCATGAATTCATCGATCAACGCCTTCGCACTTGGATTATCCAATGTTGTGCCGTCAAGTGTTGAGGCTGTGTAATCTGCATAGTAGACGAAGTACCGATCCGAGCGGACATACAATCTTTGTCTGCCATCCACAACAGCCAGATTGGTTGTGCCGGCGATCTCGCCATCGGTTACATAGATTTGTCCGTTCATTCCAAATTGATTTGCCAATGCCCGCACACTTTCAAGTGTGGCGGGTTGCTCGGCTTGTGCCACGTATACACTTGCCTGCACAGGAGATTCAGGCAATGATGCATCCATGTAAAGCTTTATCCCATTCCAATTGTATGCATCGCCTGTAGGTGTGGAGGGCGATGCGGCAAGTGTCACATCTGGAGTCGGTATTGCTTCGCCGAATACAACTTCGGTCACAAAAGTCAGTGACGCATCTCCGACTCGCCCGGTCACTTCCCAACAGCCGGTGGTGGGGAAGATCAAAGCTGAGACCTGGAATCCAGTGTCGCCATAGCCATCGGGAATGTCTGCGCGCAGGGGAGGCGCTTCTTTATCCAGCCGTTGACCTTCAATCGTCAGCGGACCGGTCACAGCCCGCACCCAACCCCACTTCATGCTGAATGAGCCGTCGGCCTCCTGATTATATTGCTCCATCATTACTTTGCCATCAGGCCATAGACTCGTCCACAATTTGCCGTTGCCCAAATAATCGGGAGATTCAACAGTTTCATTGGGCGGCAGGCTTCCGTTGGGTTCGGTCACGGGGCATATGAAATCACTTCCAAACGCTGGAACGCTGGCTGAAAGCGAGCGCGAGGCCCAGTTCAGAATTAACGCCAGGGCAACCAATGCAACCGTCCAGCTAAGCGTTGGAAGAATTTTTTCGCGAAGTGGAAAAGCAAAAGAGCGTTTCGGTCTATGCGCGGCGGTCAAACGTTTTTCCAATTCGTTTTGAAAACTCAAGTTGGGGTTGATCTCATTCGCAGCCGATGCAAGTGATTTTGCAAAAGCATCATCTTCAGGATTTAATTTTTCGTAAGGAGTCATTTCTCCACCTCCAGCGCAAGTGAGGTTCGTTCGCGCAGATCCTGTAATCCGCGTGCGATCAGCATTTTTACAGCCGCCTCGCTTTTATTAAGGACGCGTCCAGTTTCAGCCATACTTAACTCGCCGAAGAATCTCAAGATCAATGCCTCGGCTCTGTCGGCGCTGATTTGCTTCAGGGCGCGGGATATGGATTCGATTCGCAGACGGGAAAATGCCGCTTTATCAGTCGGCAGGCCCGGGCTGGGGATTTGAAGCGCCGCCTCTATCGGGACCTCGGGCCTGCGTCCGCGAAAGAAGAGGAATCGTTTCTTTGAGGCGATTCCCATCAACCACGCCGCGAAAGGTGCATCCCCGCGAAACGAGCGGATGCCCTCCAGCGCGGCCATGAAAGTTTGCGAAGTGAGGTCTTCGGCATCTTTCACGTTGCCCGTGTGCGCCGCGTGGTAGCGATAGACGCGTGTCACATGGCGGCGATACAACTCGGCGAAAGCATCCGCATTCACTGAGGCCTCACGCGCAAGGCTTGTTTCGTCGGCGGGCGTACTTTGTGTTTGTTCAGTCATGATTGTGATCATAGACCTCCTGTCGTTAATAGGTTACAGGAGGCGGTCAAAAGGTAACAGGGAAAAATCCCCTACGCGTTTCCCCAAACTTCGGCAAGCGTGTTTTGGAAAAAACTGTCGAGGGTTTCGTATGGCGCTATTTTGTTTTCGAGGGAAACCTGACTATTTTCAAGCCGCGCCAATTCTGCTTCGATATATTCACTAATGATTGGGATGTGCGGTTTGTTATCTTTCTCTGCGCCAGTTTTTTTGAACACAAGCAATTCCTGAATCTCCGCTTTGAGAACAGATGACGTAATCATTCGTTCAAGCAGATATTCAAATTCGGTTGGGATTATGCCGTGTCCAGCTTCGATCCATTGAGCGGCTAATAGCGTCCGCAGAGTATAAAAATAAGACTTTAATTTAATGTCTTCACCTTGAGTGGCTTCGCGATAGTGATTGCGGGCTGTGCCAAGATAATGATGGAAACAAGTCAAAGGCGAATAATAATTCTTTCCCAGTTCGCGCAAGCGGGATCGAATGGAATATTTATCCAAATAAACCACTGGCGAACCTAGCCATTCCATCAATGGCGGATTTGACTTGCGAAACAGTTGCAGTGCTTTTTTCAAATCCCAGCCGTTGATATCCAGTTGATCGTTGATGGGAACTTCGATCACATCCCGCTTTTCTTCCACCGAGAGATACCACTTTATAGGACGCAGATAAATAAAGCGCACATCGTAATCACTGTCCGCCGAAGGGAATCCCCAGGCGCGGCTTCCGCTTTCACACGCATACAGAATGACTACATCGTGATTCTTTTCGATTTCGTTTAGTTGTGCAAGGATGATTTCTTTCATCTTCAATCAGGATAAACTTTCCAGCCTAATTCATCCAGCTTCGACATATCAAACTGTTCCTGCGGCACGTTGATGTGAATCGCATTTGCCTCGGCAAGCAGTTCGCCGCTTTCATCGTAGATACCCGCCCATGCCTCGACGAATTTTTTGCGATCCCTGCCCGCCTTGCCGACGATCTTCAATGGCTGTCCGATCGGCACATTCTTGCGATACTTTACTTCGAGTTTTCCCGTGAACATAAATCGCGGCGAGTCAGCATCGCCCATGTGTGCGCGTCCGCTGACTTCATCAAGAATAGCTGCGACGATCCCGCCGTGCAAAACCCCGGGATACCCTTGAAAGTGATCGGGCGCGGTATATGCAGTTTCAACAACGCCCGGTTCAGTTTCATAAATATGCAAATGCAAGCCGATCGGATTTTCCAATCCGCAAATAAAACAGTGACGTGAGTTGGGTTGTTTGATTTTGGACATGCGCGGGATTATACTCCGGCCATGAAAATATTTATCACCCGCATCATTCCTGACCGTGGGCTGGTTCTGGTCAAGGAACATTTTCCAACCTGTGACATTTGGTCTGCCGATATGCCGCCTTCGCGCGATGAACTACTTCAACGCGTACGCAGCGTGGATGGACTGCTCTGTTTGCTCACCGAAAAAATTGACGCCGAACTCATGGATGCGGCTAGCCCTCAACTAAAGGTCATCAGCAGCATGTCCGTTGGTGTGGATCATATTGACGTGGCCGCCGCCACCGCGCGTGGAATTCCAGTCGGCAACACACCCGGCGTTTTGACCGATGCCACAGCCGACATGGCCTTCGCCCTATTATTCGCATCTGCGCGGCGAGTGGTGGAAGGGGAGAAGTATGTCCGCTCTGGGAATTGGAAAACATGGAATCCAAAACTACTGCTTGGCGCAGATTTTGTTGGCGCAACACTGGGAATTGTCGGGTTCGGGAGAATTGGTCAGGCCGTGGCAAAACGTGCCCAAGGATTTGACATGCGTGTGATCTATTACGATCCAACCTCGCAACCTGCGTATGGCGCGCAGCCCGTTGACCTTGATACGTTGTTGCGCGAATCGGATTTTGTCTCAGTCCATGTGCCGCTGACCGAAAAGACAAGACACATGGTCAACGCGGATTTTCTGGCGAAGATGAAACCGAATTCAATTTTGGTAAATACTTCGCGCGGCGGGGTGGTAGATCAGGTTGCCTTATACGAAAGGTTGAAAGCCAAAAAGATTTTTGCCGCCGCGTTGGATGTCACCGACCCTGAGCCATTGCCAATAGATAATCCGTTGCTTGAATTGGAAAATTGTCTCATCGTCCCGCATCTTGGCAGTGCCAGTCAACACACACGGGATATGATGTCCCTGCTTGCGGCGGAGAATTTGATCGCAGGCTTGAAGGGTGAGCGCTTGCCGAATTGTGTGAATATGGAAGTATATAAATAGGAGCGCGGACTTCAGTCTGCTTATTCTGCGAGCGGACTGAAAAGTCCGCGCTCCATGCTTAATTATTTTTCTCCCCAATGCATCCCAATTGTCCCAAACATCAAACGTTTGAAATCCACCTTCCTGAATCCCACAGCGATCATGCGCGCGGCGAGTTGTTCTGCGGTGAGGAAATTCTCGGTGGTGTCGGGTAAATAATTATAGGCATCGCGCTCGCCGGAGAGTAATCCGCCGACAGTGGGGATGATGAAGTGCATGTGAAGCCAAATAAACGGCGAGAGGATGTTTTTCTTTGGGCGTGTGGTATCAAGGATCACGATCCGTCCGCCGGGCTTGAGCGTGCGATATTGTTCCTTCAAGGACTGCTGAACATCGGTCACGTTTCGCATCAGGAACCCCGAAACAACTGCGTCGAATATTTCAGATTTGAATGGCAGGTTTAATGCGTCTGCCGCCGACCATTCCAAATTTCCATTTTTGTTTCCAACCCTCATCATCTCGATCGTAAAATCTGCGGCCGTGACTTTGGCCTGCGGCTCCTGCGAAAGGGCCTCACGTGCCAAATCACCGGTACCAGTTCCCAGGTCAAGTAATGATGCGTTGGGTGTTAATCGCGCAAGCTTTATCACTTGCTTTCGCCATCGGATATCCTGTCCGCCGGTCATGAGTCGATTCATCAAATCATAGCGATGCGCTATTTTTGTGAACATGGATTGTACGTATTTGGAACGTTCCGTTCCCGTGAGATTGGTCATAGTTGGCCTATTATAAACGCTGAAAGTTCGTTATACTGCGCGGCTATGGGAAAACAAAACTTATTACAAATATGGTGGCTCGCGATCCGTCCGCGCACTTTGCCTGCGGCAGCTTCAGGAGTGGTGATGGGAAGCGCGCTGGCATGGCGCGATGGCTCGTTCAATTTTTTGCCAGCACTCGCGGCATTGTTTGTAGCCTTGCTTTTACAAATTGGCAGTAATGTTGCCAACGATGTTTTTGATTTCGAACGCGGCGCGGATACCGCCGAGAGACAAGGCCCGTTGCGTGTGACTCAGGCTGGATTGCTTACGCCTGCGCAGGTCAAGCGCGGCATGTGGATCATTTTTTTTCTAGCGGCTTTGTGCGGACTCTACCTCGCATCGCTTCGCGGCTGGACCGTGGTCTGGATCGGCATCGCGGCCATTGTCTCAGCGATAGCCTATACCGGCGGGCCATTCCCGCTTGGCTATTATGGACTTGGTGATTTGTTTGTGTTTATCTTCTTCGGCCTCGCTGCCGTTGCGGGAACTTATTATGTGCAAGTCGGTTCTGTCAGCGCCGCCGCGTGGTGGATGTCTGTGCCAATCGGATTGATCATCACTGCAATTTTGGTTGTGAATAATTTGCGTGATCTTGAAAATGACCGCAAGGCGGGCAAGCATACATTAGCAGTTCGCCTCGGCGAAAAAGCTACAAAGACAGAATATGTTCTGTGCATGGAGATTGCATATTTGCTTTTGCCTGTCCTGGTGATTTTGAAATTTGTCCCTGTTGCTTCTTTGCTTGCATGGCTCTCTTTGCCGGTTGCGATCAAAACATTGAGAATAGTGTTCACGCAAAAAGGTCGTCCGCTGAATGCCGCGCTTGCTGGGACTGGTCAGACCGCATTGTTGTATAGCCTTTTGTTTTGGGTGGGGATGTTGGTTTCGTAAACACTTGGTGGTCGAGTAGCCCTGAGCGTTTTTTTGCGACACTTGCGCCGCACTGCGTTTGGTGCAGTGCGGGTGAGGGCGTATCGAGACCACAGGATTTTATGTGACATGGTGGTCTCGATACGGCGGACGAACACGCCTACTCGACCAACAGATGCGTTAGGAAACAAACTTCCACTTACACCATTTGCGTTCGAGCCAATCTACGCCGAAGTACATGCCAAGTCCGAGCAGACTCATTGCCACCACGCCAGCATACATGGCGGGATAATTGAACAATGTGCTGCCTTGATAATATATGTAATATCCCAATCCATATTTTGTTGCAAATAATTCGGAGATGTATAACACTGCCACTGCTGTTCCAATGGACTGTCTCAGCGCGGTGAGGATGGCTGGCAAGCTCGCGGGCAGGTATATAAATCGAAACAATGCGCGTCGTCCAGCGCCGAGGCTTTGCAGGCTTTGAATCAATTGCGGCGGGATGCCAACAGCTTGGTCACGGACAAGTACGACGATCTGGAAAAATAAAATCAAAAAGATAAGCGTGATCTTGGCTGTATCACCGATTCCAAGAAACAATAAAACCACTGGCACAAAAACAACTTTGGGAATCGGATACAACAAATAAATAATAGGGGACAGGAATCGGTTCATGGTCTTCGACCCGCCGATTGCCAATCCCAAAGGAGCGGCGACCAATACTGAAATGAGCATTCCAGCCAATACTCGCCATAAGCTAACGCTGAAATGAATCAATAGCCCGTTGCCCAACTCTTTGAAGAAGACAACGAATACATCCCACGGCGCAGGCAAAATAGGGCGATGTACGATCATCGCTGTGATTTGCCACACGATGACCAACCCCAAGGCAGCGAGTAATACGTCACGCCGTTTCATTGTGTGCCCCCTCTCCCCTCGGGAGAGGGCTGGGGTGAGGGAATTTGCATTTCCTTCCACAGTAAATCACACAGATCGTGATATGCCTGACTTCCACGATGATTTTTTTGCCCCGCGTTGGGATTGTCAAAAACGCGAGTATTTTGATTGGGCGCCGCATCTAGCAAAAGGATTTTTTTTCCCAAAGCGGCAGCTTCTTCAATAGCGTGTGTGACAATAACCAGAGTCAAATTTTGCTCCGCACAAAGCGAGAGAGTCAAGTTCTGCAAATCTTCCCTTGTAATCGCATCAAGTGATGAGAAAGGCTCATCCATCAAAAGCAGGTCTGGTTCGAGCGCAAGTGTGCGCGCAATTGCGGTGCGTTGACGTTGTCCGCCTGAGATTTGGGATGGGAATTTATCAACTACTTCACTGAGTCCCAATCTACTCAGCCAGTGGTCGATATTATCCTTTGGTAAATAATTGTCTGGCGTGTGTTTTCCATCGGGTCCATAAAAATCGCGGACTCGGATTCCCAACTCCACATTTTCGTAAACGGTTGACCACGGAAGCAAGCCGTAATCTTGAAGAATAAGTCCGCTGTGCGGGCGGGGACGGGTGAGGACTTCACTATCAATAGATATTTGTCCCGATGTTGGCTGACGCAATCCTGCGAGTAAATAAAGCAGTGTTGTTTTTCCGCAGCCCGACGGGCCGAGAACCGACCATGTCTCACCGCGTGAGATGCTTAAATCGAATCCGCTGAATAACGGAATATTGTGTTGATAGTTAAATGTGAGTGATTGAATATTTATCATAAGGGAAGCGGAAGACTGCCAAACGGCAACCTCCCGCTCATTATAACGGTGTCAACTATCAGCTAGGGCAGAAGCGAAGCGTTGACTGAGTCTGTATAAGAAACATCGACAGTCAACATTCCTTTATCCTTCGCCCATGCCAGTGCGTCATTCCATTCCGCTTCGGTGGGAACGGCCTGGTCGGGGAACGGCGGCACTTGGAATGTAGCCAACAATGGCGGCGGGACAAGACCCTTGTCACTCAAGAGTGAAGTGTATTTTGTCGCATCGAGATTGATGAGATCGCTGGCTTCTTCGATGGCGGCGAGAAATGCCTTGACCGCATCTGGATTCGTATCGATCACTTCCTTGCGGAAGGAGAGCACGCTGAAACCGTATTCAGGATGAAGTGAATCATCGAGTACTTTAACCGCGCTCTGGCTGATCGCAAGCGACGCGAGTGGGTCGGGCAAAACGCCAGCGTTGAGTTCGCCCGATGCAAGCAAAGCCATGCGGTCAGGGATCTTCGGCACAGCAATGGTCTTGATCTCGTCAGTAGTGAGTCCCTCTGCTTGCAAAAGGCGCTCAGTCACATATTCGATCACAGTGCCTTGCGATACGCCGATCTCGACACCCTTGAGTCCCTGCGCATCGGTGATGCCGCTTTTCGCAGATGCGAGGATGAAGAAATGTCCATAGCCTTCGGTTGGTCTTAATGCATAACGCACTGCCTGCATTTGAATCGCATCTTTATTGAACAACATCACCGAAAGCGTTTCGTTGACAGTTCCATCGGCTTGACCAGCCGCAAGCAATTGATCGCGTTCAGGCGCAGACGCAACAGGAATGAATTCAACGGTCACGCCATGTTTTGCAAATAAGCCTTCGGCTTCAGCGACATACATTGGAAGTGTGTCAATGATGGGAAGGACTGCGATCTTGAGCGTGCCGACATTTTGAACAGGCGCTTCAGTGCTGACCTCTGTAGCTGATTCAGCGACAGGGGCTTCTGTCGCAGGGACAGCGGTTGCCGCTGGCGCGCAGGCCGCGAGTAACGTGGCAAACAATAGAACAAGTGAAAAGGTGGTACGGAATTTCATTTATGAGTCTCCATGTGAAATATAATTTGGTGGTTGAGTAGCCTTGAGCGCACTTTGCGAAAGGCATATCGAAACCACCATGTAATCAAAATTATTTTGCCTTTTCTTCAAACTCCTGAATCCGTTCTTCCTTTACGCCAATGCTTTGTAACAACATTCTTCTCAACACAGGCAGCGAACGGACAGGGTCGGGCTGTCCCGTGTAAACCCAACGCAGCACAATCTCATTGAGTGAGCCGATCCATGCACACGCAACGACTTCTGTATCCAATGCAGGGATGCTTCCATCTGAGATAGCTTCATCAAGATTCTTCTTGATGATTTCGATGAACCTGTCGTTGACCGCACGCCGTTTTTCCTCGAAGGCGAGTCCCAAACCCGTAGCTTGAACAAGTGCGATCTTCGCCAGTCCGCGATATTGGCCGAAAGTCTCCAAACAGACGCGTAAAGCCAAATCCACGCGCGCCATGCCCGAGGTCTCAGAGGCGAGGCGATTGTGCAACTGCTTTTCAAGCAAGTCCGCAAAAGTATCCACCAGCGCAAGGAAAATATCCTGTTTGCTGGGGAAGTAGAAATAGAACGAGCCTTTTGAGGTCTGCGACTCGGCCACGATATCATCCACTTTTGTATCGTGATAGCCTTTGCTGGCAAAGACCGTCACAGCGGCTTCAAGGATGCGTTTGCGGGTTTCTGGGGTGTGGTTAGGGGTGTTTTCTGTCATAATTTCATAAACCGACTGGTCAGTCTACAGCGGTGAAGAATATCACAACCGAAAAGCCGCGTCAAGGTGAGGCGGCTTTTCGGTACAAGTCTATGTTATTCCACAGAAAATTGGAGAAGCCACGATTCATCAACGAGTGTAGCTTTGTGTTTTTTTACTTCATTGATGAACCAACCTGTCTTGAGCGGATCTTTCCCCTTTGAGCAGCCATCAATAATGATGAACATCAGAAACAAATCCCAATCGTGGATCGTGTCCAGAAGATTTTGAAACTGCTGCATATCGTAACTGCCAGTTTGAGTGAACTGTTTCCAGAGCGAATAATTCACATCATGATACTGAAGCATATTTAACAAATCGTCATCATTTGTGAACTGGCTGGCGTATTCTCTGGCAAGTAGTTCATGGTGATGACGAGAAGAAAAAGGTGAGGCCCGATCAACTTCACCTTTGAACGTGTCATGAACATGGATCAGAAACTTGAGCTTCCAATAATCAAAGGATGAAATACCGCGTGCTGATAAACGCTCTAGGTTATTTTCCAAATCTGCAATATGGAATTTTATCCTACCCTCTGGATGGCCTGAACGCGGTTCGCCGTACTCGATATTTCGCTGATAACGCGGGTCAGCCAGTATCTTTTCTAAGATTTCTTTCATGGATTCTTAAGACCTCCGAGATTTTCAAAATCTCGGAGGTCTTGTGTGTTAGCTCTGAGCGAACGTATCGATCAAAAGTTTGAAATTCCCGCCGACTGGATATAGGATGGGGCAGGTGCATCCGCGCTTGGTGTATTCAGCTACTTTGGCGCGCGCTTCTGCGGGCGTGCCGGAAGCTGTGATCTTGTGGACCAACTCATCAGGAACAAAGTGCTTGGCCTTATTGATCTGTTCCTTCGTAGCAGGCCATCCCAAAGTGGCTTGAATGTTATTGATGACTTCTGATGAAACATTCGAGGCTTTGGCAATGTGCGGCTGTTGGGCGAGATATTGGCAAAGCAGTTCTTTAGTGTACTCAATTGCCTTGTCGTGGTCTTCATCCACTGAGCAAACGATCAACTGCGGGCGGTCAATGTCTTCGATCTTGCGGCCAGATTTCTTTGCTCCTTTTTCAAGAAGCTCAAGCGCTTTGTCATTATATTCAGGCGCGACGCAGTAATTCATGACGCAGCCATCTGCGATCTCGCCTGTCATTTCCATCATCAGGTCGCCAGTCGCGCCGATCATAATGGGGATGTTGCGCGGCTCGCGGCGGCCATGGACTACGTCCAATTCAATATTGTCCACGTGGTGGAATTCGCCATGAAAGGTAACCCGTTCCATGTTCAACAAACGGCGCATCACTTCGACGGTCTCACGCATGGCAAGCAGCGGTTTCTTGCGTTCAATACCGACGTTCTTGGCTAGCGGATCCCACCATGCACCGATCCCACAAATAACGCGATTTGGAGCAAGATCATCTAACGTTAAGAAGGTTGCGGCAAGTAATCCTATATTGCGAGTCCAATTGTTGATCACGCCAGAGCCGACCTTGATCTTATTGGTCACTGCGGCATAAGCAGCCATCGGGACAATTGCATCGCGCACCAGTCGACTCTCGGCCTGCCACACAGCTTCAAAGCCTTTCTCCTCTGCGTACTTGACGTAGTCCAATCCGTCACGCAGGTCGTGCGAATCTTGCAGGTAAAGGGCAACACGTTCGGTCATGGTTTTCTCCTTGAAAAAATATTAGACCCTAAAGGTTTTCTCTTTAAAATTTAACTGATTAATTTAGAAAACCTTTAGGGTCTGTATCTTATAATTTTAACCCTTCCAACTTGCGTACCATTTCCAAATCTTCTGGCAAATCCAAGTCCAAGCCAAGTGAGGGTAACTCAACGATCTCCAAACGCGCGCCAGATTTGATTGCGCGGTCACAATGACGTTGGAATGAACCTTCACCGAAATCATATTCGATCTGTCCTGCTGGAACCATTAATAAAGCGTTTGTGCCCTTGCCGTGTCTGTCTGGCGCGATCACCACCACAGGCGGTTTTGCCGCGCGATCGATCAAGGTGAGCACATCTTCAGGGGTAAGCAGCGGCAGGTCTGCGGGTAGCACCAGCACCCCTTGTGTTGAATGGACTTGCGCCACGACCGTCGCGCGCGCCAACGCTGTATTCAAATGCGGCTGACCATCTTCCTGCACCGTCTTTGCGCCGTGATTTCGGGCAATGGTCAACGCCTGCGGGTCGCGGCTGACCACCAATACCTGATCCAACTCTTTTAAAGTTGAAAGCGTTTTAAGTGTTCGTTCCAAAAGTTCCTGATTTAATGCGGTTCTTTCGTCTTCAGTTAACATTCCAGAGAGGCGCGACTTTCCTCGTCGCAAAGGTTTTACAGGGACAATTGCCCAAAGTGTCATGTTTGATTAACTCCGAATAAAGTTTAGCACATCCTGTGCAAGACGCGTACGATCTGTAAGGTTATTCATAAGTGTATCTGTTACAAGTGTTCGGATGCCCAATTGCTTAATACTATTTTCCATTTCAGAGTCTACACTATCTAACACAAAGCCAGCAAGAATGTTGCGATAATGTTCCGCCACCGCCAGTGCGGAAGGCTCAATGCCAAGTTCTGAATACATCTTGGCGGCAGGCCCTTTGACAGTTTTTCCACCAATAATGGGCGAGACTGCGACAACTTTCCGCCCCTCTCCCCAAGGGAGAGGGGTTGGGGTGAGGGAAATGACTCGCAAAATCGGATCCACACTTACCCACGGATTTGACGGGCAAAAAACAATTGCATCCGCTGATTCAATCGCTTCGCGCGCACCCGGAGCTGGCTCAGCGATATTGACTCCGTCGAACCGAAAGCCTTTGACTCTCGGCTCGCAGTGTCTGTGAACAAAATACTCCTGAAATGCTAGCTCGCCTTCATCTGTATCCACCATCGTTCGCACAGGCGAATCGGTCATTGGCAAAATCGTATGCTTGATACCCCACGCCGCGCAAAAATCTCTTGTGATCTGTGAAAGCGACTGGCCTTCTTTCATCCTTCTGGTTCTTTCAAGATGCGTGGCAATATCCTGATCGCCCAGGCGGAACCAGTTTGGTCCCCCAAGTTTTTCAATATTTGCAATGGTATTCCAGGTTTCGTTTACACGCCCCCAGCCAGTTTCTGGATTTGCAAGTCCAGCCAGTGTATAGCAGACCGTGTCCAGGTCGGGGCAAATGTACATCCCCAAATGTTCAAAGTCATCGCCCGTGTTGACGATGACGGTTAAATCTTCTGGTGCAAGGATTTGGGCAAGTCCGTGGGCAAGTTTCGCGCCGCCGACTCCGCCCGCGAGGGCAACAATTCGACGACGGACGATGGACGGTTGACCGTGAGATGAGTCTTTAGAATTCGTTGATTTCATAAGTGGTGTGATTTTCGCGGATGTTTTTGTTTGAAGAAACCAATGCTTTTCTAAAAGCGCTAATACGTTTGGCAAGTTCCTGAGCTTTTGTGTCAAGTTGATTCAGATGTGCTTCATCAGTGACATATTTTCGGCGCGTGATGAGTCTTTGACATGCAACCGTTTCAATCAAAGATCGAAGCGCCAATCCCAGAAAGCGGTTTTGTTCAGGATCGCTCTGTCCTGTTGACCCTTCTGCAATATTTAGCGAGACCGATGTAGCCGCGCGAGTGATTTGTGATTTTAGATTGAAACGCTCGCTGTCTGGAAGTTTCTCTGCAAAATCATAAATCAAATCGAAGTACTCCAAAGATAAATTCCAAACATCCAATTGTTCAAATTTAAAAGACATTTCAATTCCTTGTTTTGAAAATATGGTCTACCGTCTACCGTCCACGGTCAAAAGAATTTCACATAATTTTTTTCTTTCCCTAGCTTGTGGAATTTCTTCGGGGTAACCAAGAAAGTACATTGCCTGCGGTTCCCATGATTTTGGCAAACTTAAAACGGTCTGTACTGTTTCCTGCGCAAATAGCGGACTGCAAACCCAGACACTTCCTAATCCTTCCGCATGTGCTGCGAGGAGCAATTGCATTCCTGCGTTTGCTGTAGATTGGGACGCCATGAGGTATTCAGCTTTTTTACGTCGTTTATCTGGATATGTGTCCATATCACTCATGTCTACACTTAGGATGATGATTACTGGTGCTGTGATAATTCTGTCACGCGAACGCGCAACTTTTTTTTCGATTTCTTCAAGTGGAAGAGAATCTGCTTCAAGGTCGAGTTCGAATTTCTTTGCCATCGCGTCTGCAAGTTGATTCTTTACGGATCGCGCAGCGTCCGTCACTACAGCAAATCTCCAGGGCTGGCGATGATGCGCGGAGGGGGCGTATGTGGCAGTGGTGAGAATGTTCTCGATAACCGAATCAGGAATCGGGTCAGGTTTGAAGCGGCGGATCGAGCGGCGAGTCCGCAGGAAGGTGTGGAGATCAGTGGGCGTCAATGTGAGTCGGTTTAATTTTGAAGATGATCCGCTTTTGTCCTTCGCGGTATTTCCACGGCTTATCATCATATTTGAGCGAGAGTTGATTGATGTGTTCATCGGCGCCTTGAGTGGTGAACTCGGCGATCTCTCCGCGAATTTGAATATAACGATAAGGAGTTGCGGGGTCTTGAATGACGAGGGCGACTTTGGGACGCGCTTTCATGTTGCGGTCTTTGGTGCGCCCCTCGTTGGTGTTGATGAGGATGTAATCATCATTTGCGTTGAACCATATCGGTGTGACTTGCGGCGAGCCGTCAGGCATCGCGGTCGCGAGAAATAGATATGCTTTTGTTTCGTCTTTGAGAAGGTCGAGATATTCCAGAGGGAATTTTTTCATTGTGCCTCGTTGAAAATTTACTCAAAGATACCAGACGAACATTGGAATTATATTAGCGGAACATATCCTGTTCTTTCGGGCGGATGAGTTCTTTCAGCGAGCCTTCGCCAAGCGGATAAGGGAATCCGCGCACATGAACGGCGGGAGTTCCTTCAGCGGCCTGCCCCATGACAAGAGATGCCGCTGCGGCGAGTTCATCTGCCACGCCTACGATTGTGATTTTCAGCGTGTAGCCAAACAGGTCTTTCCAACCGCGTTCATCAATGATTGCGGGCAATCCGCTTAGGCCAATACAAATTCCAACTGTGCCGTTGCGCCACGCGCGGCCATGTGAGTCGATGATCATCACGCCGATATTTTTGCCCGTTATTTGTTTTATCTTTTCACGAATATTTCGGGCTGATAGATCGGGGTCTTCAGGAAGAAGCAAAACATGCTCTTCGCCTTCAATAACGTTGGAGTGATCAATGCCTGCATTCGCGCAAACGAATCCGAGCTTGTGTTCAACAATGATCGTCCCAACCCGTACGCGTAAAACTTCATTGCTTTCCTGCAACATGAGTTCCATCACGCGCGGGTCTTTATCCGCTTTTTGCGCGAGTTCAATTGCGCGTTGTGATGGCGTAACTGTCGCAAGGTTTACCATCCGTCCTTCGCTTTTGCTGACGATCTTTTGTGCGAGGACAAGAATGTCGTTGTCGTGTAATTCGATTTGAGTTTCCCGCAGTGACTTAACGAGAATATCCGCCAAGTTGTCGTCTTGGCGGATGAGTGGAAAATTAAGGAGGGGAGTGAGTGTTAGGGGCATGCGCTACATATTGAACTTTACATGGTTAATGTTCAACACCTGTGATCTTGATGCCTGCGTGGGTTGAACCATATTTTTTATTGATGCCGATCAGGATGCTGGTCAGCCCTTCAACGACAACAGAATTCTCAATCGGCCCCGCATCCCATCCGCGCAGGCCTGTGGCTTCAACCAGTTTGATGGTTTCAGCGCGGGCGTCCTTGCTTGTGCCTGTCACGAGCACATCACATTCAACTTCCGAGTCATCGAGCAGATGGTCATATCCAATATTTTGAAAGGCGGCGCATACCTGAACATCATCGCCGAGGATCTGTTTCGCTTCCTGCGCCGCGGAACCTGCGGCAGGCATTTGTACCGTCGCAACTTTCGGCGGGACGAGTGGAACGGTTACATCGATAAGCATCTTTCCCTTGAGCTCATCTTTGACTGATTCCAATGTGTCACGGTGCGCTGAGTATGGAACGGTTAATACTGCGATGTCCGCATCGCGCGCCGCCTCAAAGTTGGTCATGCCTTCGACGGAGACTCCATCCCCGAGCATTTCCCTGATCTCGTTTGCGGCGGCAATGGCTTTTTCTGCTGACCGTGATCCGATGCGGACATGATAACCCGCGCGCGCCCAGCGATAAGCCAGTCCTTTGCCTTCCTTGCCAGTTCCACCCAATACAGCGATAGATAATAAAAGATTGCTGTCAGTCATTGATTCTCCGTGAATAAATGGTATCTGTGTTTTTATGTGTCGAAAGTGTCGATGTGTCAGAGTGTCGTTGATTATTTTGATTGTATTTTGAGTGAACGTTTTAGGGCGTTGATCAAGCCTTTGGTTTTGTAGGCTTGGTCGTAGTACGTTTTGCGTGTGTTCTCGTCAATGTAACCAACATCAAGCGCTGCATATAGAAGTGATTGGACTTCAACAGATGAACGGCGCGCAATAACTAAAAAGCGGGCAAATTCTACATTCGATTCACAATCAAATCCTCGCAATATTTGTCATTGTAGAAACGGATGCTCTGCGAATTTGGTCTCGTAACCCAAAGTCTTTGCTGAAATCACCCGTACTTGTTAACTTATAAACCATCTTCACCAAATTACGCGCTTCCTGCCACACGATAATATCTTCAAACTTTTTTATCAATGCCATAAACACTCCACGCAACAAATGACACTTTTGACACTAAGACACTTTTCACGACACTTTAGACACTATGGCTTTTCGCCACTTCTTCCTCATATCGTTTCCAAATTCTCGGCGCGATTTCTCTGGCGCGCGCGGCGATCTCTTCTTCGTTGAGTGTCAGCAACTCGCGGTCTTTCATCAGGACTTTCCCTGCCGCTATGGTTGTCGTGACCATGCTTTGATTGAAGCCAAAGATAATATGCCAGGGCAGGTTGCCATCTGTCATTGGAGTATAGGGATGATAGTCAACGAACATTAAGTCCGCGAATGCGCCTGGCGTGATCTGTCCAATGGGAGCGTCGGGGAAGAACATGTTTGCAAGCGCGGCATTGTTGTAGATCGCCATTTGCTGAACATCATATCCGCCCATACGGCGCGGGTCACGGTGATGAGCTTTATGCAATAGATACACTGTTTTCCATTCCTCCCACATGGCATTGGAGAAACCGTCATTTCCCAAACAGACTTTAACTCTCAAGCGCATCATGGACTCAACAGGTGTGACACCGACTCCATTGTTCATGTTCGAACGCGGCTGGTGGGTAAGCCATGTGCCTGTCTCTTTGAGAATTTCCATCTCACGCGCATCAAAGTGGATGCCATGTGCGGTGATCGTGTTTGACCCAAGGATTCCATGTTTCAGCAGACGGTCAATCACACGCATTTCGCTTTTGCTCAGGCTGTCATATTCATCCGATTCGTGTTCAGCGGTGTGCACATGAAAACCCGTTCCTTCGGGGACGGCGGCGCGGCAAGCCTGCAGGGTGATGCCCGAAAGCGTCAGACTGGCGTGCAGGCCAAAGGTCGCAGCGAGGCGCGGATGCGGGTCAGCGGCCAATCGTTTTAGGAAGCGCACATTTTCATTAATCCCCGCGTTGGCTTTTTCACTTCCATCGCGGTCTGTCACTTCATAACACAACACGCCGCGCAGGCCGCTTTTATCAACAGCATCGGCAATGAGATCGAGCGAACCGTCAATGCAATTTGGCGAGGCATGATGATCGATGAGAGTTGTCGTACCGTGCTTGATCGCATCGACAAGGCAGACCAGCGCCGAGAAGCGGACAGCTTCCGCATCCAGCGAACGGTCAAGCGGCCACCACAACTTTTGCAGAATCTCAGGGAAGTCTTTTGGAGCAGGCCCGGGGATGGCCATTCCGCGCGCGAAGGCTCCATAAAAATGGGTATGCGCGCAAATACTGCCGGGCATCACATACTGTCCTCGCGCATCGAGAGTTTTTGCTTTGGGATATTTCGCGGTCAGTGATTTGGTTGTGCCGATCTCTTTGATGCGATCACCTACAATGTAGACCGCATGGTTTTGCAGAATCCGATTTTTGGATTCCCAGGTGATTATATTTGCGTTCGTTATAAGCATGGTTAACCGAATCCATATTGACTGGGGTGTGGGAGTTTCGTGCCGGACAGGCCGATTTCCCAGAGGGTATTATATGCAGCCTCGCGCAGTTCAGGATCGTCCCTGTACATGGCCGCATATAACTTTGTGATCACGCCTTCGCTCGGTGTGAATTTTAGATAAGGTAAAGCGGCAAGGCGCGTATCAGGGTCGTCTCCTTGAAGGGCAAGCAGGAGAATATCTGTTGCGGGAACACCGGGCGAAATGCCCATGCCGTGTTTGCTTGCAAACTCGATCAGCCAGGGTGATTCAGATGGAGTCTTGAGTTTACGCGGTGCGCGCGTGCTGATATGTAGTTTGGAATCCAGGACTTCGGTGGCGGCATTGCGGACGATCCATTGATCGTCTTCGATCTGCGATTTTTTCAGCATTTCAATTGCCCACTCTTCATTGATACGCCCAAGGCCATAAACGACAGCGCGGCGAAGGAGGATATCACTTAATAAAATTCCGTCGCGCAGCATTGCGTGCCCCTCATGAGGATCGTTTGCAAGCGCTTCACCCGCAGCGCGGCGGATATCTTCGTCGCCATTGAGCAATGTATGCGCCACGGCTTCCAATGCTTCATTTGAACCGATTGCGACCAGAGCCATACATGCCGCGCGCCGAACGGATAAGCTGGGAGCATCCATGGTTTGCTCCACGAATTTCACGGCTTTTGTATCGCGTAATGCGCCAGTTCCCAATACTGCCAATTGAACAAGTTCAAAGGAAAGCGTTAATCCAAGCTGACGAAATAGAGTGGCGGCACCCGCATCATTGCTGACGACGAATGCGGCCATGGCCTGTCCGCGCAAGCTGAGCGGGATGCCGTCTGTTTGCAGGATGGCGGCTAGTGCGCTAAATAATTTTCCGCGCCACGGTGCATCCTTGGGGATATCACGCAGCCAGCGAGCCGCCGCAAAGAGCGGACGATGCATCGGCAGGCTTGAAGTCTCCAATAAATTTTGCACGAGTTTGCTGGCATCTCCGCGCGCCGCGAAATAGCGCATGGCCAGATATTTGCCAGACCAATCTGGCTGGTTGACCAATACCTCTTCGGTGTTGTAGTTTGTCAGCGCAAACCCTGCGAGATACCCCGCGAATACAGGATGCGCAAATCGCATTTTATTATTTGGATAATGCACCAGCAGACCACTGGCGGCCATTTTCCCAAGCAATCCAGATGTTGGAGTGGAAACAACTTTTTGGTTTGCCTTTCCTTTTTTAGGTTTGGTTTTTTCCGTCGATCCTTCTACTGGTTGATCGGCAGTTTCATCTTCTGTTTTTTCTTCAACAACCTCAAATGATTTGACCCAGTCGCGCGCTTTGCGGGTGTCAAAGATCGGCTGTGCATTTAACATGACCTGCATACCGAGTGTTTCAAGCGCGGCAAGCGGAGTGTTGGCGGGCGCGAGGCGGCGAATGTGAGTGGCGATGGCTTCGAGTGTATGCGATCCCAAACTATCGCCTGCGTATGCGCCCCAGGCCTTGAGAGTCAACTCAAGGGGAGTTAAATTTGCATTGTCGGCACTCAGCCAAACGTTAAGCAGGATCGGGTCCACTTGTTCGGGGCCAGTCTGCGCCCAGGATTCCATCGCAATGGTTTGAGACCACAGTTCGCCCCATCGTCGAATGAATTTTTCACTTTGCTGACCAGACCAGGCGATCAAAGCCAGCGGCGCAAACCCAAGACCGATCAGGCCATCCAAATATTCAGGCGCGCCTGTTGTGACAATGCGTGCCAGCGGATAATTTTGCTGAACGATCTTAAAATATTCGGTTACAACTTGCTGGCTTTCGGGAGGGATCTCATCAAAGCCATCCACAAGCAGAAGCGCGTTTCCACTCTTGAATGTCTGCTGGAAGAAGTTTGGTAAACGGCCAATATCAAACATGGGAGCGTGTTCGGAGGCGGCCTCGATCAGCGGAGCGAGCGCGTCTTTTGGATCCGTGTTCGGAAGTTTTAAATCTGCAACATGGACAAGGAACGGGACAACATTTTTCAACCCTTCAAGAGTCTCGCTTCGATTCGCGGCGAGAGATGCGAGGTGCGCGAGGGAGACTGTCTTCCCGATACCGGGCTGGCCAACGATGACGATGTTGGAGTTACCTGACAACGCCTGAGAGAGGGTTAATGTCGGCGCGTGATATGCGGCGGCGATTTCAGGCCAAGATGGGAGATAGGGTAAAGTTTGGGTAATGACATCTTCAAATGCTGGAGGCGTGCCAGGTTCCACCCTTGCTGGCGGCATGATAAGCAAAGGCTCCAGGATGATCTCGTCCAGCGCGAAAAGCTGTGCGGCGATATGCATCCCTTGCGCGCGCCTCAATGTGATGCGGCGGTGATTTTCTTCAACCGAACTGGACTTGCGAGTCTGTGCGACCTCGCGTTGTTCTTTTAAGTTCGTGCGTAATTCATGCCACAACGGACGGGCGCGCGAAACTAGCAGCCAAAAAACAGAGGCGGTTATAAAACCGATGAAAAATGAAAAGGGGTCAATTGCGAATCTGAACATGGTGAAGGATCAATTTGCAAATAAGATTCGTCCGCAGGATGGACAGATTGCCAGTTGTTTTGGCGAACGCGCAGTTTGCTGCAGGGCGGCGTTCAAGATGGTGCCGCATGAAACGCAGGCGCTGTCGCTGATCTCTGCGATGGCTACTCCGCGCTTATTTTGACGAAGGGTCTCGTATGTCTGAAGCAGATTAGCTTCGATCGGCCCGAGTGCGGCCTCACGTTCTTCCGTCAGCCGCTCAAGTTCTATCATAAGCGAAGTTTGATCTTCCAATAAATTCCTGTGCTCGTTTCCGAGGCGTGCCTGAATTAATTCCAATTCCGTTTTTGCGTTTTGCAGTTCGTTCTCGGTGGTCTCTGCTGTGACCATGGCTTCAAGTTCCCGCTCTTCGAGTGTGGTCATATGTTTCTTTAGTGAGGCGATATCTTTTTGCAGATCCTGTAATTCTTTTGGGTTGTGTACATGGCCGCCATACAAACTGGACTCGGCCTGTTCAATTTTTATTTTCTGAGATTCCGTTTCGGAGGTGGCGCTCTTTAATTTATGGTGGGCATGAAAATGTTCGGTTTGCGCCTTCTCAACTTTTTCAAGTGACTGACGTAATTCGACATCGTTTTCAAGTGTTTTGTGGATGGTGTCCAGCTTTGTGTGGGCACGGTCAATTTGACGGTCAACTTGTTGCAGGCGGTACAGTCCCAGTGAGGCGCTCATATGCTTGCATTATATACGAAGTGTGAAGAAAAGACCCGTTTTCAATTGAAAACGGGTCGACTTCTTACTGAACTGTAACGTTGAAGTAGTTGTATACGGCCTTGGTCAGATCGCCGAACAGCGGATTTATATTGTCCCAAATATTATTGACCGGGTGATAGGAATAAATGGAGAGCACAAAGTTTCCGCCTGGGGTGTATACGATGCCGACATCGCTTGTGTCACGGACAATGCCGTCAGAGGCAGGGACATAGCCATGTTTGTGCGGAACAAGCGTGCCGTCTGGAACTCCGCCCTGGATCAGGGAGCCGAGTTTATCCTGCGCCATAAAATCTATCAGCAGTTGACACGTATCCGAACTGACCTTATCCGGGAAGGCCGCGATCAACGCGCCGCCGCCGTTTTGCGCGCACTGATACAGGTCTGCGAGTAACGCTCCCATTTCAGATGGAGTGGTCTGGGAATATGGATCGGGGTCGGCGAATATATCTGCCCGTTGATTGCCGGGGGTCAGCCTGTTTGGCAGCATATTTGGAGCGCCATTAAAAAAGTATCCGCCGATGAATGTGCTTTTCAAACCGATGGCTTCCATGTTTTGTGTAACGATCAGCGGGCTGGAATTTTTATCGATGCGTTCCAACACCTGATCCGTGGCGGAATTATCCGATCTGCCGAGCACGCGGGAAATTATGTTGGATGTTTCTGTATCGAGAGTGCTTCCGCGGTTGATTAGATACGATGTAACGATCGGCACTTTGATGGTGCTGGATGCCGTGAAGGCTACATCCGGGTCAGGAGTGATCTCCACTTTGTTATCCATAATAAAATGGATTTCCTGCCCCGTTTGCAGATCAACCATATAGAAACCGATCAAGCCGTCGAATCTGGAAACCGTTATGATTTGTTTGAGCAGGATCTCAAGGTTTTCAATGGTTGGGCGCGCGGCTGAACTGCGTGTAAACGAGAGCGCCACTGAGCGGTTGGTGGGGGAACGGAAAGCGTCACCGATCAGTTGCACGGCACGGTCAAGGTCAAGAACCTGTCCGGGCAGGCCGGGCAGGAATGAGGTCCCGCCCGGAATCGGTTGGGCGGGAGATGGCGGCAGATCGTAGCGGGATGAAATTTCGTTTTGCAGATATTCGCGCAGGCGGTCATCCGCGAGGTTTGAGCTTAATGGAATTTGTGTTTCGATGGATGTGCGATTCCACAGGTAATCCCAATAACCGCCCCAGAACGAACGCCCTGTGCGGCTTAAATCAGCGGCGGCCAGCATGGTTTCGGTGTCCACTTGAAAGCCGGCCACGCCGGGGTCGATATGAACAACGGCGTCGTTGTATTGCACTTCGATGGGCGAAGTGTAAACTTCCAATAATCTTTGAGATGCTTCAACAGGGGTAAGTCCGCCGACAGGCACGCCGCCAATGGTCATACTGGCGGGATAATTATTACGCTGGCGGCTATATCCGATCAGTGAAACAATGCTAAGTACAAGAGCGGCAGTTAAAAAAAGAATGGATACACCCCGAAGGATGGTGTTGGTATTCCGATTTCTCACACGGCCTCCAAAGGAATGACAAATATCACGGAAAAAGTATAACACACCCAAATCGGGGCTTGTGCTAGAATAGATTTGCCGGTCCGCTGGCGCATCCCTTTATAAAAAGGATCGATATGCTCCGCTCTTTCCTCATTTACCTTTCCAAAGCCGCCTGGGCGCAAAAACTGGTTACAAGCTGGGGTTTTGCCTGGCGTACCGCATCTCGTTTTGTAGCAGGGACAAAACTCAGCGATGCCATGCGCGTTGTCCGTGAATTAAATGCGAAGGGGATCAACGCAACACTCGACCACCTTGGTGAGCATACGAATACACCTGAAGAATCACAGCAGGCGACCGATGATATTTTTGCGACTCTCGATGCGCTTGGGGCGGATTCCTCTGCCCGCGGCAATGTCTCCATCAAGCTGACGCAGATCGGTCTGGGCCTCGACGAAAACCTGTGTGCCCAAAACCTGGAGCGGATCCTCGCCCGGGCAAAAAAGAACAACACCTTTATCCGCGTGGACATTGAAGACACTCCCTACACTGATAAAACGATCAATCTATATTACCTGATGCGCCAGAAGGGCTATACCAATATCGGCGCGGCTGTTCAATCATATTTGTATCGCGCCGAAGCGGACACGCACCGCCTGCTTCAAGACAAGACTCCCATCCGTTTGGTGAAAGGCGCTTACAAGGAACCAGCCGAAAAGGCCTTCCCCAAAAAAGCGGACGTGGATGCCAATTACGATCTATTGACCAAAGCCCTGATCGACGCTTCCCTTGCAAATCAAACGAAATTATCAGATGATGGTCGCCTGCCGCCCATCCCTGCCATCGCATCTCAGGATGAAAAACGCATCGCCTTTGCCAAACAGTATGCCGACAAAGTTGGCCTCCCCAAGAACGGACTTGAATTCCAAATGCTCTTCGGGATTCGCCGCGACTTGCAGGAACAACTCGTGAAGGAAGGCTATCCTGTGCGCGTATATGTTCCCTTTGGCACGCATTGGTATCCCTACTTCATGCGCCGCCTCGCAGAACGCCCCGCAAATATTTGGTTCTTTATTTCAAATTTCTTTAAGGGGTAAAAGATTTTGTAAATGAAAAGACGCGCTGGAAATTTCCAGCGCGTCTTTTCATTAGTCAGTTGCTGAACGCTTTGTTGCAGCTAGAAAGACTTTCGGTAAATTGTATCGCGTTTGACAATTTGAAAACCACAACTTTCATACAGCCGTATAACATTACTTGTGCTGTCGCTATCAGCAGCCAGCGCGGACTCGGTCATGCCAGCGGATTTTTGTACCTGAAGGCTTCGGCTAATCATTGCGCGGGCTAATCCACGTCGCCGCCAAGATTGGTCAACGCCAATACCTTCTGTGTAGCCGCGTTTTCGATTGCACTGTTTGTTTTCTTCTTCATCAATAAATGTCAATACATGACCAACAACTTGATTGCTTACAGTATCCCATGCAACTTGCCAGAGATGCGGTTGAAAGTGTGGACTTGTTAGCCATTCTTGATAATCATCATCTGTAGGTTTTTTATATCCCCATTCATCCTGACTTGTTTCATCAACTGATTTCCAGATGGCGGGATAATTTTCTGGATTGGCGGGGCGAATTTCTAATCCGTCTGGCAATTGAAATTCAAAAATATCATCAAGGGTTGGGCGTACCATTTCGTAAAAATAGCGTACGGGTTGATAATCTGAACGCTCCAACATAGTTGTAGTGCCTTTTTGAAATTGCGAGGCATTAACTTGAAGGAAATTTTCAGTTCCTGACGGAAGGGATGCCGCTATATCAAGAAGGTGATTCTCCATCCAAAGAAACATGGTATGACCAATACCTTTTCGCCGCCATTCTGGGATAAGAAAACCATTGTGTTTGTACAACCGTCCAGTAAATGTTCCATCTTCCCACCAACCGCGTGCATATCCAATTATTTTGCCAAAGACTTCAGCAATGATAATGTCTTTGTACGGGTCGCAATTGCTCAGATGTTGATAGGAGTTGGCAATATCATCTGCGGTTACATCACGTTCCACTTGGTCTGAGGCTTCACTTGCAATTAAGACAGCGGCTATTTGAGAATAATCGCTTTCACCTTGAAAGTGCCGAAAATTTAATCCAGAAATAGAAGGTATATTTTTTACATCAATCATGCTAGATTTCCATTTGCAATTAAGGTTAACTGTATTCGGACAACAGCCCAACGGTTTGCGTTACCTGCGCTGGGGCGGGCGTGGACTCTGCTTGGGAGCAGAAAAAACTCGTAGCCACGTGTACGCGAAATGCTTGACGCGAAGCGCTCCAGCGTCCAGTGCGTTATCCCGGTGATCGTGCGGGACGCTTTGTTAGGCGGGTAGCAGTGTCGCAAACACAAGTGTAATTATTATTCCAGTTTGCGCGTGAACATCATCACCCAATTGACTTCCCATGTAGCGCCACTGTCTGTCGAAAAAGCTTGCTCCCATCGTGCGGAATTTTCCATGATTTCATCCCAGATGAATCGAACTCGAATAGGCTGACCATTAAATGTGTCATCTGCAAAAAAAGTGCCGATCCCGTTCTCAAACTTACCAATTAATGGCGGCTGCAATTCTGTGCCATTATTATCCACCCAATAGATGCTCCATAATTTCGTGACTAAATTAAAAATACGCAGATTGAAGCCGCGTAATGGTTTTTCAGGTCTGTCAAAATTGATTTCATCTACATTACCCAACCCGCTCAATATAGGTTTAACAACATCGGTAGCGGGAAATTCCCACCAATCATTTGAGCCAGCTAATCGCTTCCGCAACATACGATTATGAACATGCCAGGTGCCAAAATACCAATCAAAACCGTGTGCGCCAGTTGGAAATTCATTCATGATAAAAATGTCTCCTTTTGACAATAATCTGGTCGTGTTGATAACTTTTTCATATTTATCTAAGCGCCCAACGGCTTGTGTTACCCGCTGGTGGGTGGGACGCGAGAACGCCATTTTGACGGAACCAAGTCCAAGCCACACAAACTGCTTGAAAACGCGCAGACTCCCACCAGTCGGGTGCATGCTGTGTTAGGCGATTCTAATGATTTCGTCATGGTCTGGCGACCCTGCGGCGATAAAAAAAGGATAATCAAAGGCACCTATTGAAGAAAATATGCGAACGGTAAATTTGTCCACTTCATCTTTTGCTGGAGACTCGTCAAATATGATGTCAAAGTAAGCATAAGAATCTGGAAACAAGTCGTCCAGAGTTGGAAGCATAAAAATTCGCTTATTGTCTGGCAGCTTCACCACCCTGACACCCGAACTTCTTACAGATGTATACCGTTCAGGCGCGATTATGCCGATACGAAATTTACCCTGCTCAAATGTATGCGGCGTTTGGTTGTGAATTGTAAATTTTGGATATGGCACACGGTTTACGGGACACTCATATGTAACATTATGTTGTAATAAATTATATTGATCTAGAAATACATCGAAGTGTACTTTTTGTGCGGACTCGGTTGGGCTTGGGTGTTCGGCAATCCACAATAATCGTTTTGATAGCTCCTCCTTCAAATAACTGATACTTTCCCCATAAACGATGTGCTGGAAGTGTTTTAGATCAAAGGGTATATCTTCCGCTTTGTTTGTAAGTAAAATAGTGGTTTTTCCTAGTGCGTGAGCATAACCCACCTCATAAAAGACATTCGGATTCCTTCCAGACATATCTGCGACAATAATATCTGCTTTCGAAATTTGATTGTAAACACGTTCTAGTATTGTTTCTTGAAAAACCTGTTCATCAACCCGTTCACAGTAAATTCCTACATCTTCACATGCCGCCTTAATACCAAGCTTGTAGACATCATTGTAAGAATGATCAAAGGGCATCAATATGAAAGCGAATAATTTTGGTGAAGTCTTCATTTAGCTTCCTCATTAGCAATTGCTGTAAAGCGCCCAACGGTTTGCGTTACCTGCATGTGGATGGGCGTGGACAAGGTTTGGGAGCAGAAAAAACTCGAAGCCAGAAAAATGCTCGAAAATGCCGCAGAATCCCACACGTCAGGTGCATGCTTTGTTGGCTGGCGTTGAATTTTGAGCACGACTATTTTGGTCTTTGCCACTTTAATCGAACTATCTCAACGGTTAACACATCGCTATTCCATGATGTTGAATACCGACTTGCTCTAACGTAGTTCCCTTTCAGGTAGTCCTCCTCTTTTCGTAAATAAATAGTCCCGAAACTAAAATGGTCGTTGCTATCTGACCAAAAATGACCAAATAAAATATCGTGCCTAAAACGCCCTGCAAAATGCCATTTGCGTCCCTTTTGGTGTTCGGGAAATATTCGGGCTATACTTGCCTCTACGAGTTCTCCCGTTTGCTTACATTCGACAATATCTCGCTTAATAACATTCACGGGCGGTTTTGGTGCTTTATCTCCAAAAATGATTTGCTCCCACACGCCGCTTATATGATTATCGGCAAAACCTTGTACATTTGTCGTGTCAATTTCTGACGTTTTTTCAGAACCAATGGGTTTATTGGAAGGCAGATGAGTAGTCTTTTTCTGGCTCAGTTCTCTCCAAACAAATAACGGACCCAACACAGTAAGAATAATACCAAGTCCAACAAGTATGGCTCTATATATTGGCTCTGTAATTATCGGTTGCGGAGTTCCAATTGGAATAACTCCAGCCGCTCCGACTAGAATCAAAATTAAACCTACAATAACAAAAGCAACTGGTGGAGCAATTTTGTCAAACGATACATTCATGATTAACCCTCAGGTTATTTTTTGGAGGACAGCCAGCCAACTATGATTTAACCAGACGGATTTCTGTATAAGACCCCAATTTGGGTGGTTATACAGAAATATTTCTTTATAATATCCTATATACAGATTATAACGCCTTGTATCTCAAACAAAATCAGAAGTTCACGAAAAAGACTCTGGAGTCGGACAGCTTGCTGTCTGCTTGATATGATGAATAAAGAAATACTGCTTCATACATTTTTACCGTAAAAAAGCACTCCAATTTCGTTCACAAGGCAAATGAACGGCTAAAATTTAGACTTCAACTCATCAGCAAGCTGATGGACTCCAGAATTATGAACTACTGAACATATTAATCTCTTGACGCCAAGCTGTTCACTGTCCACTGCTCACTGATTTTCCCTCACTGTCAAATTCACCACAATTGCATGACTCGCCCTGACCAGATTTTCAGGCGTGATCATGATCTCCTCGCCCCATTGACCTCCGCCCGTGCCGAGGATGGGTTCATTGAGCAGGCTCGCCTCAAGGAAGGATCTGAAATTTGGCGGCTGCCAGCCAAAAGCGGGGATCGAGCCGATGATATATCCAGTTGTTTCCTTTACCACTTCAGGCGCGGCCATTTGAATATTGCGTGAGCCGATGGCCTTCTTCAAATTGCCAGAGACGGCGTTCTGGTCGCCGCCGAGCATCACCAATACCCGCTCGCCAGTGTCCACTTGAAAGATGAGGGTTTTCACGGCCTGCCTTTCAGAGAAACCTAAAACGCGCGCCACGTTGGCCGCGCCTTTTTCTGTCTCAGGCGAAAAACTGCGCGCCTCGTATGGGATATTTAAATTGTCGAGATATAAATGGGATGGGAGTTTCATAAGGCAAGTCCTTTGCGAATGGCGGAAATGATTTCCTGCGGCGTGTGGGTAATGTCAATTGTCAAAGCGTCATGTGGTTCTTCGAGTATATCAAACTGACTCGCCAGCATTTTAGCAGACATGAAATGCCCGCTGCGTTGTAATAATCGTGCTTCGATCTGTTCGTATGTTCCGCGCAGATAGATAAATTCGATATGTCGTTGCGAGGGTGTTTTCCCCGAAGCAACCTCCTTGTCTTGATGCGGAGACTGCTTCGCGGTGAATCCGCTCGCAGCGACATATTGATTGTGGGGATTGCCAAGAATATCGCGGTAGGATTTTTTCAACGCGGAACATGCCAGCACGATTGATTTTTCATTTTGAATATTTTGACCGATCAAACTCCGTAACGAGTCAAGCCAGCCTGCGCGGTCTTCATCCGTCAGCGGAATATTTTGCGCCATCTTCATACGGTTTGATTCCGAATGAAAATCATCGGCGTCATAAAAATCCCAGCCTAGTTCATGCGCGAGCATTGAACCGATCGTGGACTTTCCACAACCCGCTACGCCCATAATGATGATGATTTTATTCATGTCATTGCGATCCTTATTTGCCCTCTTGTAAAAGTCTTTTTGCCACAGAGGGCACAGAGAAAAACAGAGTTTTAAAGGTTCTTCTCAAAAGACTCTGCGTGCTCTGTGGCTACATTACACCTACTTATGCAAGAGAGCTATTGTTGTTTAGGCTGGTGACCCTGCCGTGAAGCGAGATAAATTCCCGCAAGGATCAACGCCCCGCCGAACAGTGTCGCCAGCGTTGGTGTTTCGTTCAAAATAAAAAATGCCAATATGGCCGAGCCGATTGGTTCGCCGAGAGTCATCACTGCCACCAGCGCGGCGGGCAAATACTTCAACGCCCAATTGTAGGTCGAGTGTCCGATCAATTGCGGAAGCGCCGCCAGTAAAAATATCCAGCCATAGGTTTTTGGCGCGTACCCAAAAGGCGAATTGCCCGAAATGAGCATGATCACGATCAGCGCGATGGCCGCCATTCCGTACACCATAAAAATATACGGCACCAGTGAAACACGTGACCGTAATTTTCTGCCAATGATGAGATAGCCCGTCACGGTCAATGCACCAAGCAGTGCCAGGAAATTCCCCCACATTGCGCGGCCTTGCATGACATCTTGCAATGCGGGGCAGGATAATCCCGCGTCCCAAACGCACGCATCAGACAACCCGATAATTGTTCCGCCTGCGAGTGACAATCCCAACCCGAAGATGGCTGTCCGCGCAAGATGCTCCTTCAACAGCAACGGAGAGAGCAACGCCACCCAAAGCGGACCTGTGCTCACGAACACGACTGAACTTGCCACGCTGGTGTATTCAAGCGATGATATCCACGTGGCAAAATGCACAGCCAGAAAAATGCCTGAGAAAGCACCGAGCAGAATCTCGTTAAGTGTGAAGCGTTTTATTTCCTCAAGATGCTTTGTCAATGCAATTGGGGCGAGGATCAGCGTCGCGAAAGTTAATCTCAATGCGGCGATCACAAGCGAAGGCGCTCCATCATTTTGCGCGAATCGAATAAAGATGCTGGCCGTGGAAACTGCGAGTATTGCGACAAGTATGGCGAAAGGGAGCAGGTAGCGTGCGCGGGAGTCTGTCATTGCTAAGATGCCTCGTTGATTTATATGATATTTGTATAAAAATTGTCTAAATTCTTGCGGGTATGCCGCGTTCAAGGTAAAATGAAATTATAAAAGATAAAAACGTTTACCAACTCAAGGAGAGAAAAAAATGGCTTTTGAACTTCCCAAACTCGCTTATGCATACGACGCATTGGAACCTCATATTGATGCGCGCACAATGGAGATTCACCACTCCAAACACCATAACACCTATGTCACCAATTTGAATGGCGCGGTCGAGAAGACCCCCGAACTTGCTGGCAAATCACTCGAATCTTTACTCGGTGATCTGAACGCAGTGCCCGAAGCTGTCCGTGGAGTTGTCCGCAATCATGGCGGCGGCACATTCAATCACAACCTGTTCTTTGAAGTATTGGGTCCCAACGCTGGCGGCGCACCGAAAGGTGAGTTGGCCAAGGCAATTGATTCATCCTTCACTTCATTTGATTCTTTCAAGGCCGAGTTTGAAAAGGCCGCCACCACTCGCTTCGGCTCTGGCTGGGCCTGGCTCGTCAAAAAGGGCAACGGCCTCGCTGTTGTATCCACCGCCAATCAGGACAGCCCGCTTTCTGACGACCTGACTCCGGTCCTCGGCATTGATGTCTGGGAACATGCGTATTACTTGAAGTATCAGAACCGCCGCCCCGAATACATCGCCGCTTTTTGGAATGTGATCAATTGGGATGCCGTTGCCGCACGTTTTGCTGCGAAATAAATATAAACAAAATTTATTAAAAAAACACATCCTGCTATTTTGCGGGATGTGTTTTTATATCGGGTTACTTACGAGCGGCAATGAAAAAATAAAACTTACCCTTGCCACGAATATAAACGAAGATATAATAGGCGCATTCGTTTGTTCACATTCTCACTAGGAGCAAATTCCCATGACCCACATTATTACAAGTTTATGTGTTCGTGACCGCGGTTGCATCGATGTATGCCCGGTCGAGTGTATGGTTCCCGGCCAGCCCGTTGCTGAATGGCCGTGGATTTATATTGACCCTGACACCTGCATTGACTGCGGCGCTTGCGTTCCTGAGTGCCCGTTCGCAGCCATCTTCCCTGAAGATGAAGTGCCTGCCGCATATACCGCGAAGGGCGGCGAATATGTCAGCAATGTCGGACTGACCGGTCATTACGAAGCCACCAATCATCATGGCAAGGCAATCGTTCTTGAAACCACCAAGCAGCTCGCCGCCGGTGAAGTTGTTGACCTCACCCCGGACATAAAACCCAACTACACCTTCTTCAAGGGCGGCCCCGGCTACGCTGCAAAAGACAGCGATCAGGGCGTGTAATAAGATTTGCACTAAAAAGGTCAGGCTTTTGCCTGACCTTTTTTGATTCCATTTACTGATTTATCGCCGCATCCAAAATTGTGTTTCTTATGCGCTCGGCAAGGGATGAGTTACTTTCTTCCAGCGTAACAACCAGTACCAACGGCGTCCCGCCCCAGTCTGGGATCGTACCGGCTGTCAGCCATGTGAATGTGGTTTTGTCTTTGCTTGTCTGACTAATATAACTCCAATATGGTTTGCCTGCCACGATGAAGGGCAGAACCGCTTCATCCGCCGCCTTGACCTGCATCACCTCAACAAGTTTATTCTCCGCTGCCAGCACCACCCATCCCTGCTCTGGCGTATCTACGGCCATTGCGATCCGCGGCGTTGGCATAACTCCGTGATTGCTCAACCCTGATATTGCAAGACTCGCCTGAAGCGGACTGATTCGCAAGTTTTGTATCGCGCTATTTTCCACATCAAAAGTCGCAGGCATATTTATGGCGGGTGCTTGAAGAAGCCCGAGCTTTTGGTAAAAGACTTTTAGTTCAGACTCTGTTGGTTGTTGTTTTCCAAACTCAGCCTGTACCAAAGGTTTCAAGGCTGTGCCAATTGGATACAAGCCTTGCGTTGCGCGGTTCACCAGCGGGGCATCCAAATCTTGTGACAGTGAATTACCTTGGTCATCCAATTTGTTTGGGTCATACGTTGGGTGCGAAGCCATAACCAGAATTTCGCCCGTTTCAGCATTCATCAGAATGACTGAGCCGGCATGGTCGCCAAGCATTTGATCCGTCTGTGATTGCAATGCGAGATCCAGGCTTAGACGAATATCAAGCCCGGGAGGCGGGGTTCCGTAAAGCAAATGATCCCACCAAATCAGGCTGGCTGGATTCCCCTGCAGGCCGCGCAAATAATCATCAAGCGTTGCTTCCAGCCCAGCCTGACCGAATATCGGATGGGTATAGCCAGTAATGGGGGCGAGGTCTGGATATAAATACACGCGGTTGTAAGTTCCGCTCTCGCCTTCGGTGATATTGATCGGCTCATTATTGCGGTCAATTAATTCGCCGCGCGGAACATAGCGGTCTGCGATGGAGCGGCGCGCATTGTCCGTTCGGCTGAGCAGGTCTGGGCTGCGGACGATCGCCCACCAGGCGCTGGTCAATGCCACAGCCGCGAGTCCCAGTGCAAGGATTCCACCCAAAATTGAGTATGGCCTTGGGTCCTCCAGCGGAGCAGGTTCACTGTCTGCCAAATTGCTGATGACCAGCAAAAGGAATAAGGCGATAAAAGAAGTCAACAGGGATGAACCGCCATAAGAAACGAATGGTAGGGTCACGCCGGTCAGTGGAAGCAGGCGTAAATTTCCGCCAATGATAAGCAAACTTTGAATGCCAAAATAGGTCACGATACCGGCTGCGAGGTAGCGGCGGAATCTATCTACGGCGCGCAGTGCGGCGATCAAGCCTCGAGCCAGGATCAACCAGATGGCAACGAGCAGTCCCAGGCTCCCGACCAGACCCGACTCTTCCGCAATGGCGGCGAAGATAAAATCCGAAATGGCAACCGGTACCAGTAACGGGCTGCCCAGTCCGGGGCCGCGTCCGATCGTTCCTCCATTGGCAACAGCAAGGATCGATTGTACGATCTGATAGGAATTGCCCGATGGATCATCCCAGGGATTGATCCAGCCATCCACGCGCACGCGGATAATGTCGATGAAAAAATATCCGATCACAAGCGCAAGCGTTAAGAAAAGCACCGTGGTTAATAAGACGCGTCGTTTGCCTGTGGCGAGAAAAATAATAATGGTGAATATGAAAACAAAAATGGACGCGGTGCCAAGGTCGCGCTGGACAAGCAGCAGCAAAAGAGATATCCCCGTCACAACCAGTGTCGGCACAAGCAGAGGCAGGGAAGACAATCGAATGTTGATTCGATCAGCCAGATATGCAGAAAGATAAATTACCAGCAAAAGTTTTAATGGCTCGGAAGGTTGAAAGTAAACACCGCAGCATCCCAACCATAAATGCGGCCCGATACCCAGCGGATTGATTCCAAAGAGAAGCGTCAGCGCTGTGATGAACAGCCCGCCGCTGAGCAGAACATATTTATAGCGTCTTAGAAAGAAAAGGTTTTGAGGGAGGTACAGGGCAAAGATAAATACGATCACGCTGACAGCCAGCCAGGCCGTTTGACGCAAGCCGAAGGTTTCGTCCAGCCGCCAGATGGTGAGCAACCCCCAGCCGCTGAGCAGGGCCGCTGTCGGCAGCAGATAAGGATCGCGTTCGGGTAATTGCTTGATGGTTGCCCGATGCGCGAGAGCCATCAACGCGATCCAGGCAAAGAATCCCAGCCAGTGCATGAATCTATAATCCACATCCCATGTGCGTTCACGCACTGCGGGCGAGAGTGTTAAGATCGTGGATTGGATGAAGAGAAAAAGCGCTGCCCATCGTAGCAGGCGGCTTTGGGTCGCATCATGCATGGCTCAAGGGTACATCATTTTTGTTTGTGAATGGGAATCCTCTCGACCTTTGGGCGAGAGGGGGAGAAGGTCGGCTTACTTTAAATATTTGCCAACAAGCAGGTCAAGTTTGCTGCGCGTTTCCGCTGGAATGACTTTGGGATTTGTAATCAGTGCGCTTGCCAGTGCCTGTCCGCATGAACAGGTGCGCTCCGATTTTAAATCGCGTACTAAATTGCGAATCGCATCCTGTGCGAACTGTGTATTTTTATTTAGTGTTTGAATGACCATATCAACGGTCACGGGCGCTTCACTTTCGTGCCAGACGTCATAGTCGGTGACGTGTGCCATGGTTGAATAGCACATTTCTGCTTCGCGCGCGAGGAACGCTTCCGGGGAAGCTGTCATCCCAACAATGGACATGCCCCATGCGCGAAACGTATTTGATTCCGCCTTCGTGGAAAAACGCGGCCCTTCTATGGTGATGAACATGCCGCCGCGATGAGTGGTCGCGCTGGTTGATCGAACCGCTGCTTCCACCTGATCTGATAATTCTTCACAGAACGGGTCGGCAACGCCGACATGCGCAACCAATCCATCGCCAAAGAATGTGCGTGTGCGATCCTTGGTGAAATCAAAAATATTATCAGGGATGACGATATGACCGGGTGCGTAATCTTCGCGCAGCGAACCACATGCGCTGATGCTGATCACACGTTCCACGCCGAGGGATTTCAACGCGTAAATATTTGCGCGATACGGCACTTCTGTTGGCATAATGTGATGACCGATCCCGTGCCGCGCGAGGAAGGCAATGCGTGTTCCTTCCAACGTGCCAGCTACAATTGGTGCGCTGGGTTTGCCGAACGGTGTATCCAGATTGTATTCTTTTGTGTCTTCCAATCCAGACATACTGTATAAGCCTGAACCGCCTATGATCGCAATCGAGATATTTTCAGTCATTCTTTTTTTCCAGTCTTTGTGTGGGTTCGATCAGTATATTTGCGGCAAGAGTCACAACCATGCTTGTGGAGCCGCATATGATTTCATCCCCGGATGTGATGACGGTGGGCATGTTCACGCTTGATTCATTCAACATGGTTCCGTTCATGGATGCGAGATCTTCCAGCCACCACTGTCCATGATGATAAGTCAATTGCGCGTGGCGGGTGGATACGGTATCGTCAATCAGCGGAATGTCGCAGCCCGGGTCACGCCCAAGAGTGATCTCTGGTTGCGCAAAATGTTTAAGGATGGGAGGCCCGCTTCCATATCTGACCGTGAGGCTGATTCCCGGAATGCGGCGGGTTGCCAGCGAAATGCTTTGTTTCTGCACCTCTTGCCATAAAAATAATAACGCCCATCCCAGAAAACCATACAGGGCAATGGCGATGATTAGCCGCAAGGCCAGAACGATGGCGCCGCTCATTTTTTCTTGAATTTCGCTGTGGAACGATCTTTAAAGGATGCGGTAGCGCGATCCGCTGTGGAGCTTCGAAGAGGCGCGGTGTCTTTCAGGTCAGGGCGCGGAGGCGGGTTGTCCTGCCCAAAGATAAGCGCAACTCCCGCCAGCGAGATCACATCTCCGGGGTAAAGTACGCTCTGGCTTGCGCGTTGTCCGTTAACAAATGTTCCCCCGGTCGAGTTAAGATCGAACACCACATAGCGTCCCTTGATCGCCCGCAATTGTGCGTGGTTGCGTGACACGCGCGGATCGTCAATGATCAATTGATTGTCCAATCTGCGGCCGATGTTAACCACAGGCAGGTTAAGAGGAAAGATCTTCACACCCTCAACGATCAAAAATGCGTTTTCAGGCAATTTGCTGTTTAAGTCAAGGCTGCCTGTGTCAAGCGGAGTTGCATTTGTTTCGGCCATGGATTCGATCCGATGCGATGCCACGATATCGGCATCATTGATTGAGATTTTTTCATCTGTGGAAATGGTAATTGTCGGTGATATTGAAAACTTAAACCCTGCTTCCTGGGCAACAGTGGTGATTGAATTCATGAGTATCGACAGCAATTGCTGATCCTGCCATCTCGTCGAGGTTTCCGGGTGCATCACCAGCGTGTAAACATCAGGCGCGGTGATGGTTCCATCTTCCATGGAAATGGTGTTGAGATGAATTGCCGCCGCCAGTTTTTGGATGATGACATCATCAACTTTTCTGCCGGGCAGTACATTCAGCAAATCAACTTCAATTAATGATTGTAAGCGAGCTTCGATTTCTTTTAGGTTCATATTAATATAACTTTGTTTATCCATTATAGAAGGTGGCTGGTAATTCTGCAAGCCTTCGAGACTCGAAATTGAAAAAACGGCTGATTATTCAACCGTTTTTCAAATTTACAAAACTTGTTTGCAGTTCGGGCAGGTTTTGTCGCTCGGCCTGACCACATACCCGCAATTTCTACAGGTGGTCGGCTGAGCTTTTCCAAGCGGCGCACCGCAGGCAATACAAGATGCTTCGCCAACGGGGTTGGCCGCATGACAGTATTCGCAAGTCAGCCGTTTGAGCTTATCCGATAACTCCATCGAAGCGCCAGCGGTTTGCACGGTCTGTGTAATGATCTGCCAGATCCGCTCGCTGATCTGAAGGTTTTCAATATCTTGTGCAATATCATCCAGCCTGCCGAGCAAACTAAACGGGTTGCGCAGAGCCGCAAGTGCGCTCATTCCCAAACTGGCAGCCACTCCCAGCCAGGCCTGTTGACCTATTTCCACCATGATGCCATCCTCTAATTTTTGAATGGTCACTGTCATTGCGGTCTGTCCGCCAGACGCTGCGTCAGGCCGTGTGCCAACCTGGACGATCATCTTATCGCTTTGACCGAGTGTTTGGGCGCGCATGTTACCTTGATTGAACTCGCCAAGTAAAGCCTGTGCAATATCCACAGGTTTGATCTTTCCGTGGTAGATTTTTCGTTCCATGAAGTAGATTATAATCGCCTTTGCGATTCTCCTTAAGAGTACCTACGAAAATGAAGCGAATCTGGTTTCACCTCACTGCGTTTACCATCCTAATCATCCTTTTTTCTTATTGGATTTATTTCGCATCACCCCCGACCGTTGTGCTGGCTCAGCAACCGACAAATATCCCCTCAGGGATATTTATTACGGTCATCACTGAGGAACCCCAGATCAATGTTCGTATGGGGCCAAGCTCGTCAATTTATCCCATCGTGGGCACACTGTTGAGAGGTGAGACAGCTCCAGCGTTGGGCAGATCGCAGGGCGGAGATTGGATCAAGATCGAATATCCAGGGGCTCCTTATGATCAAGGCTGGGTCTATTCGCCATTGGTGCAGGTCTCTCCGGGAGCTTTGCAAATCGTAGGGCCGCCTCCCACTCCTGTTCAACCACCAACAGCCACCATAGACCCGACTCTCGCTGCGCAATTCAATGTGATCCCCACTGGCACTCGTCCGCCAACATTTACGCCGCCTCCATCTTTGAATACGCCATCTTTTACGCAAATACCTTCTGGGAATCCCATAACCTCTGTGCCTTTGGCTGCCATTATCCTTGCTCTGGTTATTTTGGGAATGATCGGTTTTTCACTTTCCCTGGTTTCACATCGTAGATAATATGCTTGCGCGAAAGCTGAGACTCCTGGCCTGTTTATTATTTATGTTTGGAGGCATGTTGCTCGCGCTCTATCCTCCCGCGCGATTTTCCGCCTTTGCCCAACAGCCAACTGGTTCCATTCCAACAGTAACTGGCACACCCTCCGGGGCGGTTGTCGGTGTTTTTCTGGACCTTCTCCAGATTAATGTATATTCAGGTCCAAGCGATTTTCTCTACCCGGCTATTGGGGTACTGCTGGCAGGGCAGGAAATACCGGCTTATGGTTATTCTGAAGATCAAACGTGGATACAGATCTATTACCCCGGTGTACCCAATTCTGTAGCATGGGTATATGCCCCATATGTAAAAATCGTAAAGAATGGACGATTGCCTCAGATAATTTCACCCCCTACGCCGACGTTGCTGTCCACTCCAACCATTGACCCTACCCTGGCTGCCGCATTTATTGACCCGGTAACGCCAACTCGATTGCCCACCTTTACACCGCCTGCCCCTTTGGTGATCGCAACGTTTAGCGATAATGCTCTAAACAATGGCCGTGTGCCTGTCGGGTTATTGATATTCGGTTTTGGTTTTATTGGGGGATTGGGTACTCTAATTTCATTCCTGCGCGGAAGATAAAAAAAATGACCGAGACATCTTGGTCATTTTTTGTTTACTTATCAATCGCTAAATTAATTGTTGCAGGAACAAGAACCGCCGCCGCAACCGCCGCCATCACTGCCGCAGGCACATCCGCCTTCGCCATGTGCATGTTCTTTTTTAGCGTTCGGGCTGTTGACAGCAAAGCCAGCGCCGCGTTGTGGGTCATTCACAAAATCAATGGTTGCGCCTAACAGATAGTCAATGGATGTCGGGTCAACTACCAGCTTGATGCCGTTCGCTTCAAAGGTCTTATCCGCATCCTGAATATTGTTATCTAGCGCCATGCCGAAGTTCACACCGCAGCATCCGCCGCCGGCCACGTAAACGCGAAGAGCATATCCTTCAAGTTTGCGTTCAGCGAGAATGCTTTGAACAGCTTGTGAAGCGGCTGGAGTAATAGTGATCGTTTGTACATCTAATTCTTGTAACATTGGGTTCTCCTTGTTGGGTGGAGCAGAATTGGACGGATGTTATCAAGTTTGAACCAAACTGTCAACGCATAAATTATTAGTGAAGCATTCATCGCAAAGCCGCTTGACGATCTAATTTTTGTAGCATATTTGGAGCGCGAAACCCACTATGAAAGAATTTTGCGAATTAAGGTTGTGCTGACTTTGCAAAAGCCATGATAAGAGAAGCAGTTTTTCTTGACACAATGTGATTGCGCCTGTAAAATCCCCCTGCTTAAGGCGCGAGCCTATCCTAAAATTCTTCGGAAGGACTTACCCCACATGTATTATATGCAAGGACTTCAAGATTTCGAAGCGGTCGCAATCTGGGTCGTATTTGGCATTGCCATTATCGGTCTTTTGTATGCGCTCGTTCTTCGCTCCCAAATTTTGGGAGAAGACAAAGGCACAGAGAAAATGCAGGAAGTTTGGAATGCTATTAAAGATGGCGCAAATGCCTATCTGCAAAAGCAGTTCCGCTCCATTCTGCCATTGATCGCGGTGCTGACCGTGGCTTTGTTCCTGTCTGTGTACGTTGTTCCGCCTTCTCCTGAAGCGCAGGAACGCTTTCAAGGCTTGAACGATGCTCAACTCAAATTGTGGATCGGAATTGCGCGCGGCCTCGCTTTCATTATGGGCGCAGGATTTTCGCTCACGGTCGGCCAACTTGGCATGCGCATGGCTGTTGAAGCCAATGTGCGTGTGGCCTCTGCTTCAAAGAGGTCGTTCGGAGAAGCGCTTCGCATCGCTTATCGCGCAGGCACAATTACTGGAATGTTAACTGATGGTCTCGGCCTGCTTGGCGGAACCATCATTTTTATTATCCTCGGTATTGCGGCCCCCGATGCTTTGCTTGGTTTTGGTTTCGGCGGTACGCTCCTTGCGCTGTTCATGCGCGTGGGCGGCGGTATCTTCACGAAGGCGGCAGACGTCGGTGCTGACCTTGTTGGTAAAGTGGAAGCAGGCATTCCTGAGGATGATCCGAGAAATCCCGCTGTGATCGCTGACCTTGTTGGGGATAACGTCGGCGATTGCGCTGGTATGGCCGCTGACATTTTCGAATCCTATGAAGTGACGATCGTTTCGGGCCTGATTCTTGGTCTGGCCCTCTGGCACACAACCGGCCGCCTTGAGTGGATCATCTTCCCGTTGATGGTGCGCGGTATTGGCGTGCTTTCATCCATCATTGGCACTTACTTTGTGAAGGCTGGAAAGACCGGCAAGAGTGAAGATGCCATGAGAGCCATTTTTAGCGGCTTCCTGACATCGGCCACAATTTCCGCCGCGTTATTCTTCATTGCTGGTTTCTTATATTTGAATTCGGATGCCATGAATGCATGGGGCGGCTGGTGGCGCTTGCCGACTGCCGTTGGCGTTGGCGTTTTGCTCGCCATTGTGATCGACCGCTTGACGGAATATTTCACCGGCACACATGCCGCGCCCGTAAATGACATCAAGAAGTCAGCAGATACCGGTCCCGCCACTTTGATCTTGAATGGTATTGCGCTTGGCTTTGAGTCGTCTGTTTGGTCGGTCCTTGTGATCGCTGTAACGATCATTGCCTCCATCTTTATTTTCGGTACCATTCCTGGTGTTGCTGGTGTGGAGCGCGCAACTTTCATTTTATACGGCGTTGCGATGACAGGCATTGGTATGTTGACCCTTACCGGCAACAATGTGGCCATGGATTCGTTTGGCCCAATCGCTGATAACGCGAACGGTATCGGCGAAATGTCCTGGTCTGGAAAAACAGACAAGGCCACCAAAGATGCTCAGCAGATCATGGCAGACCTCGATGCAGTGGGCAACACCACAAAGGCAATTACAAAAGGTGTTGCGATTGGTTCCGCTGTCATTGCGGCAGTTTCACTCTTTGGCTCATTCCTTGTGGATGTGGAGCGCGCGCAAAAAGCCGCGAATGCAGCCGCTGTTGCCCTTGGCAATGTTGCGCCCTTTGAAAAATTCATCACCGAAGTCGGCATCCGCGTGGACGTTCCGCAGGTGTTTGTTGGTATGCTGATCGGCGGCGCTTTGCCGTGGCTTTTCTCTTCATTCGCCATTCAAGCAGTAAGCCGCGCCGCTTCCCTAATTGTGTTGGAAGTGCGTCGTCAATTTAAATTGGGCGTGCTTGAAGGCAAGGTCAAGCCAGATTACAAGCAGGCTGTTGAAATTTCAACGACTGCCGCGCAGAAGGAATTGGTTTCGCTTGCCTTACTCGGCATTGTAACCCCGATCGTTGTTGGCATATTCCTGCAAGTGGAAGCGCTTGGCGGTTTCCTTGCGGGTATCATTGTCTCTGGTCAGTTGTTGGCCGTGTTCCTCAACAACTCCGGCGGCGCATGGGATAATGCCAAGAAATTGATCGAAGATGAGCCGAAAGATCCTGCCAAGAATCTTGGCAAAGGCTCTGAGCGTCACAAGGCTGGTGTGGTGGGTGACACGGTCGGCGATCCATTCAAGGATACGGCTGGCCCCGCTCTTAATCCAATGATCAAAGTCGTGAATCTCGTGGCCGTGATCATTGCTCCGATCGTTGTTCAGTATTCCGGTGCCACAGGGGTAACTCAGCTTGTAGTTTGGGCTGTCGGCCTGGCCCTTCTTGGTTTGCTGGCCTGGGCGGTTATGCGTTCCAAGGCTCCCGCGCCTTCAATGGTTATGGAAGTTGAAGCGCCGAAGAAGAGTAAGAAGAAGTAATCATACAAACAAAAAGAGACTCGCTGATCAGCGAGTCTCTTTTTGTTTGTATGATGAAAACATTGAGAAAAATGGAGTTAAATTAAAGTCGAAAAAAAGAGGTTTATTGTAATTTTATGTCGATCTTATTGTGTGGCACACAAACACACCTTGCTATCAAAAAATCACGGCTTCTCCAACTCATGCGCCATCAACGACTCTTCAGTCTCCAGTATCTCCACATCCCTCATTAGCGTGTGCGGAAATAATACCTCACCAATTTCATGTTGTTCGTCGTGATCGGCAATTCATGCATTATGGTGTTATGAATCAGATCGAGAGCCGGGCACATGCCCAACTCTCGATCTGATTCATAACATGCGATGGCGTTGGTGCATAAATCGAGAAGTAGGCGCAATTGGATTGATGGGAGCGAAAAGTTATGCCACTTTGTAACTTTGGGGCATACCCAGATGCGTCATTTTGTTGAGAGCAGCACAGCGAACTAAA
>JABFSL010000075.1 GCA_013140605.1 Anaerolineales bacterium | reverse complement strand
GGCGTGCCTCTTGGAGAATGAGCCTGCGAGTTAATTTCAGTGGCGAGGTTAAGGGAGTAACACCCGAAGCCGTAGCGAAAGCGAGTCTTAATAGGGCGTACAGTCGCTGGAATTAGGCCCGAAACCGAGTGAGCTACCCATGGGCAGGGTGAAGCGAGTCTAAACACTCGTGGAGGCCCGAACTCACTAACGTTGCAAAGTTAGGAGATGACCTGTGGGTAGAGGTGATATGCCAATCGAACTCGGAGATAGCTGGTTCTCCCCGAAATAGCTTTAGGGCTAGCGTCATGCGTTTAGAACTGGAGGTACAGCACTGAATGGGCTATGGGGCTTACAGCTTACAGAACCCAATCAAACTCGGAATGCCAGTTCTCCATAGCATGGCAGTCGGACTCCGGGAGATGAGTTTCGGGGTCGAAAGGGAAACAGCCCAGACCATCGGCTAAGGTCCTCAAATCTATGCTAAGTGGGAAACGAGGTGAGGTTACTGAAACAACCAGGAGGTTGGCTTAGAAGCAGCCACCCTTTAAAAAGTGCGTAACAGCTTACTGGTCTAGTGACTTCGCGCGGAAAACTTAACGGGGCTAAGCATAGTACCGAAGCCATGGGTCTCAACATTTGTTGGGGCAGTAGGGGAGCGTTCTGTCAGCGGTGAAGGTCGATCGTAAGGGCGACTGGAGCGGACAGAAGTGAGAATGCAGGCATGAGTAGCGTACAAATATGTGAGAACCATATTCGCCGTATATCTAAGGTTTCCGACGCCAGGTCATTCCGCGTCGGGTTAGTCGAGTCCTTAGTCGAGGCCGAGAGGCGTAGGCGATGGACATCCGGTCAACATTCCGGAACCGCTAGAAAGTGCGATGGGAGGACGCAACGAGGTAGGCCAGCCCATTATTGGATTTGGGTGCGATCCATCTAGGCGTTGAGACTGGTAGGTAAATCCGCCGGTTGAGCTGAGGTGAGAGCGAGCCGTAAGGCATAAGTGGTTGAGCCTTGTTGCCAAGAAAAGTCTCTAAGCATAACTTTCTAGTGCTCGTACCGCAAACCGACACTGGTAGATGGGTAGAGTATACCAAGGCGAACGGGAGAACTCTCGTTAAGGAATTAGGCAACATGACCCCGTAACTTCGGGAGAAGGGGTACCCTCCTTTGTGTTAAAGCTTCGGAGGGTCGCAGTGAAATGGCTCTGGTGACTGGTTAACAAAACCACAGGTCTCTGCTAAGCCGTAAGGCGATGTATAGGGGCTGACGCGTGCCCAGTGCCGGAAGGTTAAAGGGAGAGGTTAGCGCAAGCGAAGCTTTGAACTGAAGCCCCGGTGAACGGCGGCCGTAACTATAACGGTCCTAAGGTAGCGAAATTCCTTGTCGGGTAAGTTCCGACCCGCACGAACCGCGTAACAATTAGAGCACTGTCTCGACGAGAGACCCGGTGAAATTGAAATGGCTGTGAAGATGCGGCCTACCCGCAGCAGGACAAAAAGACCCCGTGGAGCTTTACTGCAACTTGGCATTGTATTTGGATATGATCTGTGTAGGATAGGTGGGAGGCTTTGAAGCTGGCGCGCTAGCGTCGGTGGAGCCAATGGTGAAATACCACCCTGATCATGTTTAGATCCTAACCCCATTCCGTCATCCGGATGGGGGACCGTGCCAGGTGGGCAGTTTGACTGGGGCGGTCGCCTCCTAAAAGGTAACGGAGGCGCCCAAAGGTTCCCTCAGGTGGAATGGAAACCCACCATAGAGTGTAAAGGCATAAGGGAGCTTGACTGTAAGGCCAACGCGCCGAACAGAGACGAAAGTCGGGCTTAGTGATCCCACAGTACCGAGTGGAAGGGCTGTGGCTTACCGGATAAAAGCTACCCCGGGGATAACAGGCTGGTGAGATCCAAGAGTTCACATCGACGATCTCGCTCGGCACCTCGATGTCGGCTCATCGCATCCTGGGGCTGGACAAGGTCCCAAGGGTCGGGCTGTTCGCCCGTTAAAGCGGTACGCGAGCTGGGTTCAGACCGTCGTGAGACAGGTCGGTCTCTATCCGCTGTGGGCGTAAGGGATTTGAAGGGAGCTGCTCCTAGTACGAGAGGACCGGAGTGGACAGACCTCTAGTGTGCCAGTTGTTCCGCCAGGAGCATCGCTGGGTAGCCATGTCTGGCAGAGATAACCGCTGAAAGCATCTAAGTGGGAAACTCGCCCTAAGATTAGATCCCTGTGACCCGTAAGGGTGTAAGACCCCAGATAGACTATCTGGTTAATAGGCAGTATGTGTAAGCGCAGTAATGTGTTAAGCTAAGCTGTACTAATGGTCGAGGGCTTCCTTCTGTGATGCGGAGAACTTGATACTTTTCTTATAAACAACATCAATTTGCTGTTCAGACCAACATTGTGAAATTGTCCCTTGGTGATTTGAGCGACGTGGGTACACCCGGTCCCATACCGAACCCGGAAGTTAAGCACGTCAGCGCCGATGGTACTTGGAGGGCGACCTCCTGGGAGAGTAGGTCATTGCCAAGGGGCTTTTCTTTTTAACAAACAACACGCGCGGGATTTTTTTATCCGCGCGTGTGTTGTCTGTTAATGGGCTGTTCTTTATCTTCATGTAGAAAGTAGGTGAGTTTCATGGCTTCAGTAAATTTACGCAATGGTGAGTCTCAGGACTCTTTGCTTAAGCGCTTTCGCAAGAAGATAGTTAAGAGCGGTATTTTAAGCACCATTCGCAATAAACGCTGGTTTATTTCAAAAAGCGAACAACGCCGAATGGCAAAAAAGAAAGCAATCAGACGTATTAAACGAAAATCCTTTAAGGATAACGAGTAAGTAAGACTAGCAAGGATGCAGGTATGACAAAAGAAGAAGGCAAAATTAAAGTTGACGGTCTTGTGATCGAGGCCCTGCCTGGCACTCAATTCCGTGTTCGACTGGATAACGGGCATGAGGTGCTGGCATATCTTGCCGGTAAAATGCGCAAACATTACATTCGCATTTTGTTGGGTGATCATGTGTCCATGGAAATGTCGCCTTATGATATGACCCGCGCCCGCATTACTTTTCGTCAGCGCAAGAATGCGCCTGTTACTCCTTCTGGAAATTAATTCCCAATTTGAAATTATCAAAATCCCCCGCTATAAACGGGGGATTTTGCGTTCTTATCAGAGATTAGGTTTATAAAAAATAGCATACTTAAAATCTTCTCATCTTTACCTGTATCGTGTATAATCTCGAAAACAGGTTCGGCAGTTTCTTGTCTATTGTAGAAAAAGAGGAGTGTGAGGCGCATTTTTTGATCGCATGGTCATCTAGTTCGTTTCAGGTATTTTTATAAAATCCTCGGCCGATTCTGTGTTATGGCTGAGTTTTTTGTTAATATTTCATGTGGAAAGTAGGTGATTTCATTGGGTTCAGTACATTTACGAAATGGCGAGTCTCAAGACTCCCTGCTCAAGCGCTTTCGTAAGAAAGTTGTTAAGAGCGGTGTTTTGAGCACCATTCGCAACAAACGCTGGTTCATCTCGAAGAGCGAGCAGCGGAGAATGGAAAAAAAGAAGGCGATCCGTCGTATTAAACGAAAATCATTTAAGGATACCGAATAAATCAAGAGGCGCGTATGACGAAAGAAGAAGGAAAAATCAAGGTTGATGGTTTGGTAATTGAGGCCTTGCCGGGCACACAGTTCCGGGTCAGGCTGGATAATGGCCATGAGGTGTTGGCATACCTCTCGGGAAAAATGCGTAAGCATTACATCCGCATATTGCTGGGTGACCGTGTTGCTCTTGAAATGTCTCCTTATGATATGGCACGTGGTCGTATTACCTTCCGACAACGCAAGATCGCTTCTGTACCTGCTCAGGAATAATCGTCATTTCCTTGAATTTATTAATCAAAAAAGGCACCCAGTGATGAGTGCCTTTTTTTGATTCTAATCAGGTTCCTGTTATGGCAAGTCCCGCCACGAGCCAAGTACCTTCATGTAATTTGCCCGCTCAAATGCTGCGGGTTCTCTGACTGATTTCTGACTCATGCTCCCCTGCATTTGTTTGATGGATTCATATTCATGGGATTCCATCCACCAACTGAGTTCGTTCAACATGGACGGGATGACCTGGTCGCCATTATGAAGGAGATTTGACGCCATCATAGCGACTTTTGCCCCGGACATCATCGCTTTTAGCACATCAGTGGCAGTATGTACGCCGCTGGTCAATGCAAAATCTGCATTGACTTTTCCGTGAAGGATCGAGATCCAGCGTAATGGCAGTCGTAATTCAGTTGAAGTGCTGAGATCAAGGCTGTGTACGATTGCCAATTCTTCCAGATCAAAATCTGGTTGGTAGAAGCGGTTGAATAGTACCAGTCCGTCAGCTCCTGCTTCGACAATTCTGCGTGCAAAGTTTGGCAAAGCGGTGACAAATGGGCTGAGTTTTACAGCCAGCGGAATGGAGATCGCAGATTTCACTTCTGCCACCAATTCCACCTGCGCGTTTTCCAATTCCTGCGCGGTAAGATCAATATCTGTGGGGATGTAATACAGATTCAGTTCCAGCGCATCTGCGCCAGCATCCTGGATCTGTCTCGCGTATTTTGTCCAACCGCCTTTTGAGACGCCGTTCAAACTTCCGATGACAGGGATGGTCAGCGCTTTCTTCAACCCAGCCACCTGATTTATGTACTTCTCAGCACCAATTGAATACATGCCGCCATCAGGCAGATAAGTCAGTGCCTCTGCAAACGAGTCGGTCCCGCGAGTTAGGAAATGATCGAGCTCCAGGCTTTCGTGAATGATCTGCTCCTCAAAAAGGGAGTACATTACGATTGCCGAGACGCCCGCTTCTTCCAGCTTGCGCGCCTTGTCAATGTTCTTTGAGATGGGAGAAGCCGAAGCCACGAGAGGATTCTTTAGGTTCAGACCAAGATAGGTTGTGGAAAGATCGGTCATGATTTTGTCTCCTCATTGCCGTTTCCGTAATGCATCGAAGCCATTTGCTGATAAAGAGTCCAGCGGGCTTTTGCATCGTGCTGGGCTTCCTTCATCAATTCCTCGGCGCGCCCTTCGTTCATTTGAGTCAGCATTCTGTAACGTGTTTCATTGTACGCATATTGTGAGACTGGAATACTCGGCTCCTTGGATTCGATAACGAGCGGATTTTGACCCTGAATTGCCAGCCGTGGATCGTAGCGATACATAGGCCAATGGCCTGACTGCACCGCGAGTTTTGACTGCTCGAGACTCTTTGAAAGATCGTACCCGTGCGCGATGCAGGGACTGTATGCGATGACGATTGATGGGCCATCATAGGCCTCAGCTTCAATCAAGGCACGCAAAGTTTGTTGATCATTAGCGCCCATGGCAACGCGGGCCACATATACATAGCCGTAGGACATGGCGATCAAACCGAGATCTTTCTTTGGTAAACTCTTGCCGCTCATGGCAAATTTTGCAACTGCCGCACGCGGCGTGGACTTGCTGGATTGTCCGCCTGTGTTTGAATATACTTCGGTATCCAACACCAGTATGTTCACGTTACGGCCTGACGCCATCACATGGTCCAAACCGCCGTAACCGATATCGTAGGCCCAACCGTCACCGCCGATGATCCAAACCGATTTCTTGACGAGGTTATCTGCGAGGCTGATCAAATCTTTGGCGCGTGTATCGCTGGATTTTGAGAGTTTATCCTTCAGCTCGACCACGCGTTCACGCTGTGCGCCAATGCCTGTTTCGTCTGACTGGTCGGCATTTAAGATCGCTTCAACCAATTCAGTGCTTAAAGTCTGCTCAAAGGATTTGAGCAATTCACGCGCATATTCGGTTTGCTTGTCAATCGTCAGGCGCATACCCAAACCAAACTCGGCATTGTCTTCAAACAACGAGTTCGACCAGGCCGGGCCGCGTCCATCGGCATTCTTGGCCCACGGGGTGGTGGGGAGGTTGCCGCCATAAATGGATGAACAGCCCGTCGCATTGGCGATCACAGAACGGTCACCAAAGAGTTGAGAAACCAACTTCACATAAGGTGTTTCACCGCAGCCAGCGCAAGCGCCGCTAAACTCAAACAACGGGCGCAGCAACTGTGAATTCTTGATGGTGGAAGGATTGAACAGCTTTCTGTCCATATCAGGGATACTCATGAAGAAATCCCAATTCTTGGCTTCGGCTTCGCGCAAAGCGGGCTGAGGCTCCATATTGATTGCCTTGCGTCCCACAGCGCGCTTGTCCTTCACAGGGCACACTTCCACGCACAAAGTACAGCCTGTGCAATCTTCGGGCGCAACTTGTACGGTGTATGCAAATCCGCTCGAAAATTCCTTGAATTTCGAAGGCGTGTGCTTGAATGTTTCAAGTGCACCAGCCACCAATTTCTCATCGTATACCTTGTGGCGGATGACCGCGTGCGGACAAACCATCACGCACTTGCCGCATTGGATGCACAAATCCGCATCCCAGACAGGGATTTCGAGCGCCAGATTGCGCTTTTCCCATTGGGTTGTGCCGGTTGGGAAGGTTCCATCTACGGGGAAGGCTGAGACGGGGATATTATCGCCGTCTGAATCGATGATCTGACCGAGCACATCGCGGACGAATTCAGGCGCTTCTTTCGGGACTGGGAGCCTGCGTGTCGTCACTGAGTTGATCTCAGCTGGGACTTTGACCTCATAAAGGTTGGCAATTGTCGCATCCACAGCCTCAAAGTTCTGCTTGACCACCGCCTCGCCGCGTTTGCCGTAACTCTTTTCAATCGCGTGTTTGATCTCGGCGATCGCCGCATCGCGCGGAAGAATACCGCTGATGGCGAAGAAAGCGGTCTGCATGATGGTGTTCATGCGTCCGCCCATCCCAGTCTTTTCGGCTACATCGTAGCCGTTGATAACATAGAATTTGAGCTTCTTTTGGAGAATATCCTTTTGAACCTCCTGCGGCAGCTCAGCCCAGATCTCTTCGGGACCGTACAAGCTGTTAAGCAGGAAGATGGCACCTTCCTTGGCATATTTGAGCATATCCACGCGCTCAAGGAACGCATACTGGTGACAGGCGACGAATGTGGCCTGATTTGCTTCAATGAGATAGGGCGCACGAATCGCCTGCGGCCCAAAACGCAGATGCGAGATGGTCACCGTGCCAGATTTCTTCGAGTCGTAATAGAAGTACCCTTGTGCGAAATTGCTGGTTTCCTCGCCGATGATCTTGATTGAGTTTTTGTTCGCACCCACAGTTCCGTCTGAGCCAAGGCCGAAGAACACGCAGCTGACCATGCCTTCGGATTCAAGTGTGAAACTTGAATCTACTTCGAGGCTGGTGTGTGAGACATCGTCATTGATACCGACTGTGAAGTGATTCTTCGGTTCGGGCTTGCTCATTTCATCCAGAACAGCCTTGGCCATTGCAGGAGTGAATTCCTTGGATGAAAGTCCATAACGTCCGCCGATGACTTTGATGTCAGCTCGTTTGCCTTCCATAAGGGCATTCACGATATCCAAATACATCGGTTCGCCGTTGGCGCCAGGTTCCTTGGTTCGGTCAAGCACAGCCAGAGACTTCACACTCTTGGGCAGACCCTTGATGAAATACTCAATGGAAAATGGACGATACAAGCGCACACGTAAACAACCAACTTTTTCGCCCTTCTTGGCGAGATAATCGACTGTTTCATCTACAACTTCGCCGCCCGAACCCATAATGATGATTACGCGTTCGGCATCTGCATGGCCGCTGTAATCGAAGAGGTTGTAATGGCGGCCTGTGATCTGCGCGAACTTGTCCATCATCTCCTGCACAATGGCGGGAGTTGCGGTGTAATAATTATTGGAGGCTTCGCGCATTTGGAAATAAACATCGGGATTCTGGGCAGTTCCGCGTAGGACGGGATTCTCAGGAGTGAGTCCTCTTGCTCGATGGGCACGCACCAAGTCATCGTCCAGCATGAGGCGCAGTTCTTCATCCGTCAGTTGGAAGATCTTGGTCACTTCGTGTGAGGTTCTAAATCCATCAAAGAAATGAATGAAGGGGACTCTCGATTTGAGAGTGGCAGCCTGCGAAATGGCCGCGAAGTCCTGCGCCTCTTGCACGGAACCAGAGGAAAGCAATGCCCAGCCCGTCTGACGGACAGCCATCACATCCTGATGATCTCCATAAATGGAAAGTGCGTGAGAGGCAATTGCGCGCGCAGCCACATGGAAGACTGTACTGGTCAGTTCGCCCGCTATCTTGTACATATTCGGGATCATTAACAATAAGCCCTGAGACGCGGTAAAGGTGGTGGTCAGTGCGCCAGTTTGAAGCGCGCCGTGAACGGCTCCCGCCGCGCCGCCTTCTGATTGCATTTCGATAACGAGCGGGGTGGTTCCCCAAAGGTTCTTTTTTCCTTTGGCTGACCATTCGTCAGAAAATTCACCCATTCCGGAGGATGGCGTGATCGGGTAAATTGCGATCACTTCGTTGGAACGGTGGGCAACACTCGCGGTTGCTTCGTTACCATCTGTCATGATGATAGGTTGTTTCATTATTGCTCCTTTGAAAGCAGGTTTTTTGCCTGGGAATTTCTTCAACTTACAAGTTTATCGCTCCCTGAGTGCCTTCGTTAGTTATAAATGACCCGAATCTACCTGAGAGTTGTCATATTTTGGACAAGAATTGTAGAATTAAACAAACAGACGGCATAATATCTGCCGTCTGTTTGTAAGTATTTGTAGGGCGGGTTTTCAACCCGCCAAAGTCTGTGATTTCGATAACCGTCAGGCTACAAACCTCCTACACTACTCAGAGAGTGGAATTTCATCCAGTGTGAAATAAATATGCAAGTTTCTTTTTTGCGCAATCTCGATCATTAAGTCCGCGCCTTGTGAAGCGCCGCCTACTCTGAGAACCGCATCACATTTTTCCAAAAGCCGTTCTGCTATTGGATGAAAAATTTCATTGAACGGCTCATCTCCAATTTGCTTTGAACCTGCCAGATGAACCAAAGGAAGCGCAAACCATTCACCAAGTACGGGAATATGTCCCATGCGAAAAATGGGCAAGGCAAATGATTCCATTAAGTGAACATTCGCTGCGATCTTTTTCGGGTCATCATTTGTGCCCGAACGATAAGGACCTGCGATTAAGATAAACATATTATTTTATATGTGATTTTGCCAATAACAATGCGGCCAGTGACTTGGCATCGGGCATCTCGCCTCTTTCTGCCATTTGAATTGCCTCTGCGAAAGGAATTTTTTCCACGCTGAGAAATTCATCCGCATCCGCTTCAAGTGGATCATGTCTCAAATCCTGCGCAAGATACACATGCATGAATTCCGTTGAATATCCGGGCGCGAGATAAAAATCACCGATCTTATCAATCTTATCTGCGGCGAACCCCGTCTCTTCACGGATCTCACGCGCGGCACACACAGCGGGGTCTTCACCTTCCTCCAATGTGCCTGCGGGCAGTTCGAGCAAATCCATCCCTGCGGCATGACGATATTGCCGCACAAAAAGCAAATTGCCGTCTCTATCCAATGGAACAATGATCACGGAACCGCCGTGTTCAATAATGTCAAATTTGGTCTCGCGTCCATCGGGCGCTTTTAGAGTATCGCGGCGAATCGCGAAGGCACGGCCTTTTAACAAAACTTCTGAGCGAATAATTTCAAATGGCATGGGGGTCTCCTTGTAACAAAAAAAGCCCAGGCATTTGCCTGGGCTTTTTGATTTCAAATTAGGGATTGATTGTTATCTTTTGCCCAATGGTCAATTTTGTTGTGAGTGAAATGCCGGGGTTTGCCTGAACAATTGAGGCAGGGTCAACATTCCCATATTTACAAGCGACACCATACACTGTGGTATCCGCATTCCCTGAGACGGTGTAAGTATCCGGGTGGGCGCGTAACGCGATCGGACCAAGTGAAGATGGCCAGGCGCTGGCGTTTTGAGGGATTTGTATTTTTAACCCTTCAAAGTAAAGAGCGCTTTGGTTATAAACCAATTTGGTCGGGTCCACATTGAAGCGGCGGGCAATACAATAAGGGAACTCATCCTTTTGCAAAACATATTCCGCTGGGCGTACACCGGGAGTAATGGGAGCGGCGGGAGTGATGGGCGTGGCCGATGGCCCGGAAACAACACTTGCGGGGGTGTTGGATGGTCCAGCGCCAACATTTGTGGGTGTACTGGGAACAACAGAAGCTGGGACGGCTGTTCCGGCTGTGATTGTTGATGGTGTTGCAGGTGTACCGCCGTTCGCCACCGTTGTTTGGGCTGCCGCTGTCTGCTTTGCAAATTCCTCGATCATCGCCATTGGATTTTCAACAGAGGGGAAGGGGGAAACAAATAACCCGGTCGGAATTACCGTTGGGGTTGCATTAGGCGCGGAAGATAAAGATTGCGTGCAGGCAGAAATCAACAAGGTTGAAATTGCAAAGATGAAGATTACTACCAGAACGCGATGTTTATGACTCATATTTTCTCCTCTTACACGAATTTAAGAGATGGTAGCACATGACGTTTAAAGCGTCAAGCGTTATGTTTATAGTGATATGATTTTGTCAGAGTCGTGTTTTTACACACCAATAAAATTACTTTTCCTCAAAAAATTTAAATTAATACAGCCTCGCGATCAATAGTACGAGGCTGTATTGTTTTCAAATCCAAAAATTATTAATCCGCTAGATATGTATCGGACTTCCATCTGCGCCATGCGCCGCTTCCATCAATGTTTCGGAAAGCGTCGGATGTGCGTGTACATTTCGTGCAATTTCATGCGGAGTCAGTTCCATCATACGCGCGAGAGTGAGTTCTGGCAGGAGTTCCGTTACTTCAGGACCGATCATGGAAGCGCCTAATATCTCGCCATATTTTTCATCTACCACGAGTTTAACAAAACCGCCGTAATCACCCAGCCCGAGCGCTTTTCCATTTGCCTGGAACGGAAAGCGTCCGATCTTCACAGAATGTCCGCGTTCCTTTGCCTGCGCTTCTGTCAAACCAAACGAAGCGATCTGCGGGTGGGAGTATGTTGCGCGCGGCATCATTTCATAATCCAGAGTTACGGTTTCATGTCCGCCGATGTGTTCGGCGCAGATAATTCCCATAGCCGAGCCAACATGCGCCAGCATGAGTTTGCCCGTCACATCACCGATGGCCCAAATGCCTTCGATATTTGTCTGCATTTTTTCATTGATCTCAACAAAGCCGCGCTCGCTGATCTTGACGCCGATTTCCTCAAGGCCGAGTCCTTTTGAGTTCGGACGGAACCCGATTGCGACCAGGGCCTGATCCGCTTCGAGGGTCGTTTCCTTCCCTTCGGCAGAGACCTTCACCTTCACGCCAGTTGCGGTTGCTTCGACAGATTCGACTTTATGCCCAACCATTGTCTTGATCCCGCGTTTCTTGAATTCCTTATCCAACTCTTTTGAGATTTCTTCATCTTCAAGCGGGACAACACGCGGAAGCATTTCAACAATGGTCACATCCACGCCATAAGAATTCCAGATCGTGGAAAATTCCACGCCGATGGCGCCCGAGCCGATCACAACCACTGATTTGGGCAGGCTGGTTTGCAAAATCGCTTCCGAATAGGTGATAACTTTTTCGCCATCCACCTTCCATGCGGCGGGAACGGCTGCGCTTGCGCCAGTGGCAACGATAAAATTCTTTGCTTTGAGTTCTGTGACTTTGCCGTCTTTATCGGTGACATTCAAGGTGTCTTTGGTTTTGAATTTTCCTTCGCCCATAAACACAGTAATGTTGTTCTTCTTCATCAGGAAGCCAACGCCTTTGGTCAGTCTGTCCGAATTTTGGCGCGAGCGTTTGACCGCCACACTGTAATCCAGTTTCAAATTATCGAACGAGAAGCCGAAATCTTTTGCGCGCTCGCGCAGGGTGTGAGCGACTTCCGCATTTTTGAGCAAGGATTTCGACGGGATACATCCAACGTTTAAACACACACCGCCCAGCCATTGCTTGTCAACAATTGCGACTTTCTGCTTAAGTTGCGCGGCGCGGATCGCGGCTACATATCCAGCGGGACCAGCACCGATCACAACCACATCAAAATTTTCTGCCATAAAGAATACTCCAGTAAATTGGTTGAAGATGATCTTGCGCCCTCATTGTACTATTAAAGAAACATCTCCCATTGGGTGGGAGATGTTGGAGTTTTATAAATTTTTCTTCAAGAAATCAAAGGTTCGATCCCAGGCCAACTGCGCGGCAGCGGCGTCATATTCGGGGCGATCAGACTCAACGAACCAATGACCAACTTTCGGGTAGAAATGAAGCGCTGCATTTACTCCCGCAGATTTCATATCTGCTTCCATTTCACGCACACCTTCAATCGGCTCCCATTCATCCACTTCACAAAAGTGACCGAGAACCTTCGACTTGACCTTGCTGAAGTCCATGCCGGGGTATGCTCCATAGAATAAAACTGTCGCGGCGATTTTATCGGGATCATAACTGGCGGCAACCAGCGCCCATGCCGCGCCCATCGAGAAACCGATCACACCGATTTGATTGTGGGTGAGGTTATGCAAATGTTCTTTCGCAACCATCACAATAGCACCAGTAAGTTGATCGTCACTTTTTTGCATCAACTCTTTGGCCTCGTCGATGGTTGTGGCAATTTGCCCATCACGCAGATCGGGCGCGAGCACAACGTATCCGTGCCCGGCAAGCTGATCGCATAATTGTTTGAAGAAAGGTTTAAGCCCCCACCATGCATGGAGGAACAGAATTCCTGGCCCGCCTTTATCGGGTGCTGCAAGATAAGCATTGACCAGCTTGCCGTTGACATCCAACTTGATCTCAGATTTTTGAATAGACATATGACTCTCCTTTTTGGGGATTATAAGCACGTATGTTCTAATTTGCAAGAAAATAAAAAGGCGACTTTTCATCGCCTTTTGGATCTACAACCAGCGCCTCACTCTTGACCTGTAGCCTGCATACTGCTCTTTGAATTTTTTCTCCAGATAGGCCTCTTCCTTTTCGATCACAAGCCGATTCATGGTCGTGACGAAAAAAGGCGCTGCCAGGATTCCCCAAAAGTGACCATAGTTCAACGGAAAGCCGATCACCATAAATAAAAACCCCAAATAAATTGGGTTGCGTGTGAAGCGATAGACCCCACTAACCACCAGGCTTTTGACCGAACCATGCGGGTCGAGAGTGGTGCGTGCTTTTCGGAATTCAATGAATGCGCCTACCCCGAACAGAAAGCCGATAAAGGTAAAAGCGAGACCAATGTATCTCAAGACCTGAGGGATAACCAGTGGAGTGATTACGATCCTTCCCAAAACCAAGGCGACGATAATGTAAAACAGCGCTACAAAAGGCGGGTGGATATTCTTATTAATGTTTGGGTGATCTTGCTGCTTTTCTGCCATGATTCCTAACTCCAATTTTCCAAAGTCTCTTTTATTTTTGCCAAAAACCAATCTGCGGACGCGCCGTCGAGAATGCGATGGTCGAACACAAACGACATGTAAACCATTGGACGTATGGCAATTGCATCGTCAATTACAACTGCGCGTTTTTGCATCGCGCCGATCCCAAGGATACCGCATTGAGGCTGGTTGATGACTGGGAATGCGAATAATGATCCGCTGATGCCGTGATTGGTGAGTGTGAACGTCCCGCCTTTGACTTCATCAGGCTGTAATTTTTTATTCCGCGCGCGATTGGCGAGATCATTGACTGAACGCGCCATTGCCAGCAGGGATAAATTATCCGCGCCCTTAATGACGGGGACAATTAATCCTTCTTCACCCAGAGATGTTGCCATGCCTATGTTGATGTTTTTGTGAATGAGGACACCTTCATCACTCCATGAAGAATTGACCATCGGATAAGCCTTCAACCCTGCTACGATCGCGGACATAAAATACGCGGTGAATGTGAGATTAACTCCATCGCGCTCAAATGCGGCTTTATTTGCGGCGCGATGTTTCGCCACGCGGCTCATGTCCGCTTCCATCACAGTCAACACATGCGGAGATGTGTGCTTGGACATGACCATGTGCTCCGCAATGGATTTGCGCATGGATGTATGTTTGATGAGTTGGTCGCCTTCGGTAGCGACGATTGACGATTGACGATTGACGATGGTCTGTGGTCTACGGTCTATCGTCTTCATGCCACTCTCCACAAACGCTAACACATCATTCTTCGTAATGCGTCCGCTTAAACCAGTACCTTGTATCTGACTCAAATTCACGCCATGCTCGGCGGCGATCTTTGCCACAACAGGAGAGATGAATCCAAGATCACCGTGGGTGGTGGGTAGTTGGTGGTGGTTAGTAGGTTGTGGATCAAATGATTTTTGACCCTTCGATAAACTCAGGGCATCGCTTTCGACTTGCGACCCTTTGCCACTGTCCACTGCTTCTCCAGGCGCGCCAATAATTGCCAGCAACTCTCCCACCTTTGCGGGAGTCCCCTCTTGTGCAATAATTTTTAAAACCGTTCCTGAAGCGGGTGCTGGAATTTCAGTATCCACTTTATCGGTATTCACTTCCAGTAGCGGCTCCAATTCCTTAATCGAATCGCCGACCTGCTTGAGCCATTTTGTGACCGTAACTTCATCCACGCCTTCGCCGAGCCTTGGAACCAAAACTTTTGTCGCCATAATTTCTCCTTTTTTTCAAACACAAAGGACACAAAGGGCACTAAGGGAAAAAAACTTCGTGTACTTTGTGCCCTTTGTGTTTAAAGAATTTTTGGAAATGCCAAAGGATCCACTTCATTCATCATCTCGTAAACCGCATCGAATACAGTCTCCGCGTTTGGCTTGGACCAGTAATCTCCGTCACTTCCATATGCGGGGCGATGTGCTTTGGCAGATAATGTTCTTGCAGGAGAATCCAAATGGAAATAACCGCCTTGTTTTTCAATGACTTCCTGCATCATGTAGGCTGTTGTTCCGCCCGGCACGTCTTCATCCAAAAATAAAATGCGCGAAGTTTTCTTCAATGATTTAACAATCATGCCATGAATGTCAAATGGCAAAAGTGACTGTACATCGATCACTTCGATTTCAATTCCAACTTTGCTTAATTTCTCCGCCGCATCGATCGCGATCCTGCAAGTTGCGCCATAGGTAACCACCGTCACATCTTTTCCCTCGCGGATGATCTCAGGCACACCAAGCGGCAATGTCATTTCGCCGATATTATCAGGCAGGCGTTCCTTTACGCGATAGCCGTTCAACACTTCCACAACAATTGCGGGTTCATCGGCTTTTAACAGCGTGTTATAAAAACCAGCGGCGCGGGTCATGTCACGCGGGACCAATAAATAAATTCCGCGCACAAGATTCAGAATCCCAGCCATCGGCGAGCCAGCGTGCCACACACCTTCGAGTCTATGTCCGCGTGTGCGAACGATAACAGGAGCTTTTTGCCCGCCAGCGGTGCGCCAATGTAAAGAAGCCAGATCATCGCTCATGATTTGCAGGGCATACAAAACATAATCCAAATATTGGATCTCAGCGATGGGACGCAGTCCACGCATGGCCATGCCAATTGCCTGACCCAAAATCGTCGCTTCACGAATGCCTGTATCCGTCACGCGCATCGCGCCATACTTTTCCTGCATCCCCTTGAACCCCTGATTCACATCACCAAGTTTTCCCACATCTTCACCGAAAGCGATCAGTCTCGGTTCGCGTGCCAATGCAAAATCAAACGCGGAGTTGATCACTTCAAAGCCAAACATCGTCGGAGAAGAATCCGAATATATAGGCTTGATCTCATCCACTTTCAACGCGGTTCCCGAATACAAATGCGAGCCGTATCGTTCCAGATTTATTTTGTCGTTTGCAAATTTCCATTGGATGAGGATTCCCTTTGACGGATGCGCTTCGTCACGCAGAGTCCTCAACGCTTCATGCGCGGCGCCATGGATATCACGCCTCGTTATCGACGGGAGAGCTGACAGCCGATCTTTGAGCATTCTCAACTCTGATGCATGTTTGGAAGAACTGGCGATCTCTTCGATCATGTCCATCACTTGATTGCGCTCTTCGAGAATGGGGGAGAGGTACGCATCCCACGCGGCTTTGCGGAATCCTTCCACAGCTTCGTGATCTGCCTTTTCAGCAGAATCAAGCTCGGGCGCGGATATGACGCGCTGATCCAAAATCCAGGCACGCATTTTTTTGAGTCCGTCAAATTCCTCCTCCCACCTGAGTCGTTCCGCTGATTTATATCTTTCGTGACTCCCCGATGTGGAATGTCCCTGCGGTTGAGTCACATCAATGACATGCACCAGCGCGGGGATGTGATACTCGCGCGCGATCTCGGCGGCGCTGAGATAGGTTTCAACGAGGGCGGGATAATCCCAGGCATGAACAGTGTAATGATCGTATCCGTTTTGAACTTTTTCAGGCGGCGCGTTGGGATTGCGTTCGAAGCCTTTGAGCAATGTGCCGATATTTTCCTTGACCATTTGAAATTGATTGGGGACGGAAATGCCATAGCCGTCATCATAGATCGTGATAATGGCTGGCGCTTTGAGCACTCCGATGGCGTTGACCGATTCCCAAAAGAGTCCTTCGGCCGATGATGCGTTGCCGATGGTCGCAAAGGTGATCTCGTTTCCGTTGATGGAAAAATCTTTTTGATCTTGAAGTTCTTTGAGATTGCGATACGCCACCGATGCATACGCCAGCCCCACAGCGCGCGGCATTTGCGCGGCTGTAGGAGAAATATCGGATGCGGTGTTGTACATTTTTGTTTGCGCGCGCCATGTGCCATTGGGATATAAATTGCGCGATGCAAAATGTGCATTCATTTGCCGCCCCGCGCTGGCTGGGTCATAGGTCACATCTGCATGTGAATATAGTTGTGCAAAAAATTCCTGAATGCTCATCAGGCCAACCATGAACATCCAGGTCTGATCGCGATAATATCCAGAACGCCAATCGCCTTTGCGGAAGGCGCGTGCAATGGCGAGTTGGGCGATTTCCTTGCCATCGCCAAAAATGCCAAACTTGGCCTTGCCGCTCAGGACTTCTCTCCGTCCAATAAGGGAAACCTGCCTGCTTTGGTAGGCAAGGCGGTAATCTTTTATGATTTCTTCTTTATCTAGGGGAAGCGCAATAGAGCCCTTCTTTTTGGGCATGTATCTCTCTCCTGAATTGGATGTGGTCAGGCGGAATTATAACAAAGGATGAAGGTGGAAGGATGAGGGATGAAAGTTGGGTGATGACTAATATTGACGTTTGTACGCCATTGGCGTATACTCGTGCCTGGCCATGCAATTCATCGAAACCAGCATCTTTACCCGTCAAGTCACAGCATTGCTTACAGACGATGAATATCGTCAATTGCAAACTGCGCTAACATCCCATCCAGATGCAGGCGCAATCATTCAACGCAGCGGAGGTTTACGGAAGATACGCTGGTCAATGGGCGAACGAGGTAAACGTGGTGGCGTGCGCGTGATCTACTATTGGGTCACAAAAGAAGATCAAATTTTGATGCTCTTTTTATATCCCAAAAACATACAAGATGATTTGTCACAGCAACAATTAAAGGTTTTACGTGAAATTGTAGAGAAGGAGTTCAAATGAAAGACGAACTGTTTAATGAGTTGGTAGCCAGTGTCCGCGAAGGCGGAAAGATTTTGCGGGGCAAAGCGAAACCCTCTCGAAAATTTATTATCGAAACCCCCGACGTGAAAAAAATACGTTCAAACTATAAGCTTTCGCAAAACGAATTTGCCGCATTGATGGGAATCAGTGTAAGCACATTACGCAATTGGGAGCAGGGACGCCGTGTCCCTGAAGGCTCGGCACGAGTGTTGTTGCAGGTTGCAGCGAAACACCCTGAAGTAATATGGGATGTGGTCAAAGTGAAATCAACAGCGGCGTAGATGTAAACTCCCTCAAGAATTTTTTCTTGAGGGAGTTTTTTAATTCTAGTATTGAGGAAGACCCTATATCATTATTTTTTGATTTGAAACGCTTCTTTTGTGGAGTTGACCCAGCCGCCTGCCAGAATGCCAACAATCAGATAGATCAACGATAATGTCGGCGCATCGAATGAGAGGTTGGACTCTTGGTATGGAATTTCAGTTGTTAATTGCCCAATGGATGCGAGATATGAAATCAGGAAAGCTGATATGCAGCCGAGGATGGTCACGCCGAATCCTTCTTTTGATCCGATAGCGAAGACTGCGAGCAGGATCGGAATAATATATCCAGCGGATGCGACATTTCCTATTCCGTACCAGCTCATATTTGAAAGATTCAATAACAGCATCAAGCCAGTCAGCAGCCATGCGCCCAGTTTGATATGTCCGCGTTTGACGAGGGCAATAATCCCCGCGAGGAGTATCAATAATATAGTCAATACAAATATTGTTTCGATGTCTTCGAAAGTATTTGTAACTATCCAATACAGTACCAGTGCCAGCATGGCGGAGCCTGTCACAATGGATGTGTTCGAGACTATTTTCGCCTGCGCCCGCTCAAACGGAGAAACAGACTCTGGCAACAAGACATTCATTCGATCTGATAATTTCATACCACCTCATAAAATAAGGCGGGACGCTACGCAGCCCCGCCCTGCGTGAATTTATTTCAATCTCTCCGCCACAATTTCAGCAACATCCTTCACTTGAATATTGCCGCCATCTGCTTTGGATGCATCGTTCATCATTGTTAAGCAGAATGGACAGCCAACCGCAACTGTATCCGCCCCCGTAGACTTGGCTTCGGCGAAACGCGACTCGTTCACACGTGCCGTTCCATTCTCTTCTTCCTTCCACATTTGCGCGCCGCCTGCGCCGCAGCAGAATGATTTGGCTCCGTTGCGCGGCATTTCGATGGTTAAAGCCCCAGCAGATTTCAACGCATCACGAGGCGCGTTCACTTCCTTGTTGTGCCGTCCCAAATAACAAGGATCATGGAATGTAACTCTTAACTCATCACTCGTAACTTGTAGCTGAATTTTTCCCGCACCAACCAACTCATTAATTAACTGCGTGTGGTGAATGACCTGATAATTTCCGCCGAAGGCTGGATATTCATTCTTGATCGTGTGCAAACAATGCGGACAAGTTGTCACGATTCGCTTCGGCGCAACCACATTCAAGATTTCCACATTCTGTGAAGCCAGCCCAAAGAAAATATCTTCACGTCCTGCGCGTCTTGCAGAATCCCCTGTGCAGGATTCGTTCTTGCCAAGCACAGCGTAGTTGACTCCCGCCGCGTTCAAAATTTTTGCAAAGGCTTGTGCAGTCTTTTGCGCGCGCGCATCGGTTGCGGGAGCACAGCCAACCCACCATAAAATTTCTGGTTCGGCGTTTTGCTCAATCGTCGGCACAGATATGCCGTCCGCCCATTTCATTCTGTCCGCTTGCGAAACATTCCACGGGTTCTGGTTGCGCTCCATACCTTTGAACGCCGTCTCTAATTGCTTGGGGAACGCGCTTTCCATCATCGAAAGGTTTCTACGGATATCCAAAATGTCTCGCATGGGTTCGTTGCCAACGGGGCAAATATCCACGCACGCGCCGCAGGATGTGCATGCCCACACAGCTTCTTCCGAAATTAATTCTGTCATCGCCACATCGGTCGTGCCGCCGCCGTTGAAATGATAGCGTTTATTAATTTCCAGCGCGGCTGGTGAAAGCAATTTCCCAGTGTTATACGCGGGGCAAACTTCCTGACAGCGGAAGCACATGATGCAGGCGTAGCTGTCCATGATCTGCTCCCAGCCGAGATCCTTCATTTTCGCCGCACCAAATTGTTCAATGCTTTGATCGTCGAGATTGATATAACTTAATTGTCCGATGGATTTTCGTTCAGGCTTCAACGCAAAATTCAATGGAGCAAAGAATACATGAATATGTTTTGAATAAGGAAAATAGGGCAGGAATGCAACGACTGCGCCAATGGATAGCCAAAACGCAACATGTTCACCGATGACCAAAGTCTGCGGGTCAACACCTGACCATAAGCCTGCCACTGACGAAATGGTTGGTTGCCATCTGTCAGCTTGACCTGCCAACGCCACTCCGAAGGATTCTCCCAAAAACCGCATCGAGTTATGAACGAAAATAAATGTGGCAACGATTGCTGAGTCACGTGTGATGCCAAAACGAGCCTTGGGATTCAGAAGAGTCGTGTCACGTGTGGACAGTGTCGCAGGCCGCAGGATGAAGCGCCGAACTGCCATCGCCACAATGCCAAAGATGATCGCGACATTCGCAATATCGGCGAGCAGTCTGTAGGCGTCTCCAAACAGGCCAGTATGCTCCAGAAGTTTGAACCCTGTAAAGGCGTAAATCAGATCCGCGAGGTTGATCAGCAGAAAAGATAGAAATCCCCAGCCGATGAGTCCATGCAAAATGCTGGGTCCCAATCTAAAACGAAAAACGGGCTGGAACAATCCCACTTTAACAATGAGTTCTCCAATCCGTTTGGTTGCGAGTGACCAGTCAATTTTTCCCTGCCCGCTATTGATGCGCTGCATAATGAGCGCAACACCGCGGTATGTGTAATAAAGTGATACAAGTGTTGCAATGACAAAGAGTATCTTTTCAAAGAGGGTAAGCATGGAGCCTCCAAAATCATGTCATTGCGAGCCACGAGCCTCAAAAGGCGAGTGGCGAAGCAATCTCCTATGTATTTGAGATTGCTTCGGATGTAAAAGCGTCATCCTCGCAATGACATTGTTTGTTAAGTTTAGCACAAGTTCGAAATTAAAAAAATCAGCCAATCAAAAATTTGATTGGCTGATTTTTAATGTTTATTTACTGATGTCGTTTACATAATCCACCGCGCCGGCACAGGCCCCGGTGATGAATGGTGAAGTATTCTCCCATGTTAATATGGTGTTTCCTTCTCCAAGTGAACGGGTGATCACCTCTGCGAGGCAGCCTCCACCCGCGTTGTAATTGACGAGCGAGAATTTCCACAGGTCTTCATAAGAGGCAACTTCACCCGGTGATTTGCCGGTGTAATTCGTAATGACTTGTCCAGCCTGTTTGCAATTTGCGATCATCGAATGGGCAAACACACCCACAGAATAATCCGCATTATCCAGGTCAATGCCGAGCGGGCAATCTTTGCAGGTCGCGTTGACGCTTGCAACCAGTGTGCGGCGGAGTTGATCCTGCTCTTGTGTGGGGATATGCATGTAGCCTTTGCCGCAGGTTTCGCCCGGCAATACAAATGTGCAGAATTGATAAAAGAAAGATGGATTCCAAAACAGGGTGGTATCTGCGCCGTTCTCTGTCAATTGACCAAGCCCAACGTCTCCGACTCCCGAGTAGCTGCCCGGCCAGAATTGGGATTCGCGTGCGAAGAGATTTTTCAGCAAACGCGCAGGCACGCCTGTTTCCCTGGCGGTGCTCAGAATCAGCCCGTCGAAACGGTTCTGCCATTTAAATACTTCGTCGCGTGATCTTTCCAGGCCGCATTGATTAACATTTCCATCGGTGGCAAGCCCGCCATCCGGACAGGAGCTTGCATCCACTGCGCCTTGCTGGATCAGGTTTGTTGCCAGATATGTATAAGGAATATCGCTGCTGAGATCTTCGCTTTGATTTGGCGTGGTCAGCCATTGGGGCGAACCGCCAACAGGAGCAAATACATGCCATGAATCGGAGCAAATCGGAACGGGCTGTCCCTGCCACTGTGAAGAAAGTACATCCACATACCAATAAGATTGATCAGGGTCGCCTTCGTTTACTTTTTGTACGCGCACTTGCGCGCTAAATACAGGACTGCTGTCGCCGTAAGTTGAATAAGACCAAAATGTGATCGGTACGCCATTTTCAACTGTTTCAGGGATGTGGAATTTACAAAGATCGGTTTGGTCGCAATCGAAAGGCGCTCCACCGTAGGTGCCCTCAATGCGGATGATCTTCTCGTCCGGCAAAGGTTCCTGACCTGTGAAAACAAGAGTCGGGTTTGACTCGCAGATGTTTGTGGATGTGCTTAGGACTGGTTCGCAGTCTTCGAGTGAAATCCACGCGCTGGCCGATGCCAGTTCCATGGCGATCTCTTTTTGAGCTGCTTTGCTGTTAACGGGAAAGGTATAGTAGCCATCGCATAGATTTGTATCCTGATATATGCATGGCGGTTGGGTTATCCATGTGGTATAGACTTCGAGGCTGCAGTCTTTATAAACATCAGCGGGGAGCGGGGGGCCTTCGTGATCAAAGATAACCGAGCAAACGAAATTGTATCCCTTCCAGGTGGCCAGATACCATTCGAAGGCGGTATAGTCTACAGTGACGGTTGTGAAGCGGTCCGGGCCAGGTGGGGGATTGGGAGCAGAAACAGGCTGCAGGTCGGGTTGAAGCGAAACGGTTGGGGGGCGCGTGAAAGCTGTGCCGGAGAAGGCAATGATTATGGAGAGGAGTCCAAACAGCCAGCGTCTTGCCATATAAAGAAAAAGTCCGCTTACATTATAAGCGGACTTGGTAGGGCAGGCAATTCTTTTGGGATGCGACTTTAGTCGGAAGTTTTTAAACCGCTATTTTTTGCCTTCTTTTTTACGGTCGAGGGATTCCAGCATTTCCGCATCTCGTTTGAGGTTGGCGCTTCGCAGGTAGATGCTGAAAACATAAAATCCCATGATAACGAAGGAGAAAATATAGCCTGCGATCATGTAGCCTGAAGTATCGGGGGTGGTTTCTAAAAACATTGGATTCTCCTAATTACATTGAGACGTTGAGTTTAAGTTGTTCAACTTTTTCTTCGAGGCTGCCGAGGCGGATGCGGTGCCACATCAGGTCAATGAAAATGACGGTGAAGGCGAAGAGTGCGAAGAAAAAGGCCACGCGCATGTCAGAAGTTAGGGGTAATTTCTCTCCCTGACCTGAGCCGACTACGATGGGATGAATGGTGCGGAAGAGGCGAATGACCATGAATGTGATCGGTGCGCTGAGGCCGCCCAATAGTGCATAGACCGCGCCAAAGCGGGCGCGTCTTTCAGGGTCTTCGATTCCCTGGCGGAGCATGAAAAACGCGATGTAGATCAGTTCCGTGACGGCGGCGGTGGTGAGGCGGGGATCCCAGGTCCACCAGGTGTTCCAGGCGGGGCGCGCCCAAATGGAGCCAAGCACGATCGTGATGAAGAAGAACACGGTGCTGACTTCCACTGCGGCTACTTCGAGGCGGTCCCATTTCATGTCTTTTGTAACCAGATAGGCAATCCCTGTCCCTGCGGCGAGGACAAAGCCAACGAGGCCAACCCAGGCTGTGCCGATATGGAAGTAAAAGACGCGCTGAACGTCACCCATCACGGCTTCGGTTGGCGCGAATACCAACGCGAGGTAGGTTGATATTGCCAATACAATAATGGATGCAACGTCGAGAATTTTTAGTGTTAAAGGTTTGGTTTGCATTTTTTCTCCTTATTAAATATTTTATTCTTCCACAACGAAATCGAATACCATGAACGAAATGGCTATGAAGACTACATCATAGACGATCAGCAGGTTGAGCGGAGTGAGTATCTCCGCGAACTCTGCGCCAGCCAGTAACCCGCCGCTGGCTTTGACGGATGCCAGAAGCACAGGCACTGCCACCGGGAATAATAAAATGGGCAGTAATACATCACGTGTGCGTGTTTGCACGGACATGGCCGAGAGCAAGGTTCCAACTGCGATGTATCCGATCGAGCCAAGCAGGATCACGCCCAGAAAGCCCGGTTGAAAAATGCGGGTTTCATTATAGAGCAGCCCATAAAGGGGAATCACAATAGCTTCCACAATGAGCATGAATGCGAGGTTGCTGATGGCTTTGCCAAAAAAGATGGCTGAGCGGTCAACGGGTGCCAGGAGCAGACCATCCATGCAGCCGCGATCTTTTTCCACAGCCATGGAGCGATTGAGTCCGAGTGTGCCGGCGAATGCGAAAGTTGTCCATAATACACCGGCTGTGACTTTTTCGCGAACATCAGGATCAAGCTCCAATGCAAAGTTGAAGATAAGAATCACCAGCATGGAAAAGACCAGCATGGCGGATAGCAGTTCGCGTGAGCGCAATTCAGCGGAGAGATCTTTTTGTACAATGGCCATCGTGGCTTTGAAGAAGGATGGGGAGGCTGTTTTCATGTTGATGGTTACGCTTCCAGCGATTTTTTATAAAACGCGAGCAGATTTGTATTTTTCAGATCTTCATGCTTTGCGGAAGTCGCGATGACGCCGCGCGAGAGGATATCAAAACGGGTGGCGAGGTCTTCTGCGCGGGCAAGATCGTGGGATGTCATTACCACGGTGCGTCCCTTGGCGGCAACGGAGCGCAGAACTTCATCCAGCATTTCAGATGCATCCTGATCGAGACCTGTGTAAGGTTCGTCGAATAACATCACCTCCGGGTCGTGGACCACGGCGCGGCCAATGGCGAGGCGTTGCTGCATTCCGCGCGAAAAAGTGCGGACCAGATCCTTGCGGCGATTGTCGAGGCCAACCATCTCCAAAACCTCTGTGACGCGTTCCTCCAAATCCGGGATTCCGTACATACGCCCATAAAAGCGAATGTTTTCTTCGGCGGTCAGGTCGGGATACAACAAAGGCAGGTGGGAAACCACTCCCAACTTGGCGCGCACTTCTGCGGCCTGGTTTGGAATGTTGTGACCTGCCACCTGTACCAGGCCCAAAGATGGGCGTGAGAGTGTGGCGAGGATCCTTAGGAATGTGGTTTTGCCTGCGCCATTTGGCCCGAGCAATGCCACAAATTCACCGGGTTGAACAGAAAAATCCAAACCGCGTAAGATGGTTTTTAATCCAAAGCGTTTGACGAGTTTTTTTACTTCGATCATTTAGGATATCCATAATACCCTCACCCAGCCCTCTCCCGAAGGGAGAGGGGACTCTCTTCCCCCATTGGGGGGAAGGGTTGGGGATGAGGGCGTATTTATGATTTTCGCTTCAACGCGTTCTTTAATTCTTCGCGGCGTTTTTGATAGGCTTCATCAGATAATTTGCCAGCGCGGTGCAGATCATCGAGTGCGATGATGGCATCCATGAGGGAATCAGGATCATCAAATTCATCCTCATCTTCCTCGTCAACTTCCACTTCGCGTTTGCGGTCACGCAGGAACAGCCATACGCCCGCGAGAATAAGCACTACACCGAATGCGCCAACACTGATCAACAGGGCCTTGTTCTGCATGATATTGGGATTGACAGTTGTATCCTGCACCTTCCCTGTGATGGTGAATTTAAGAGTTTCATCTTTTTTCAAAGCGCCGGTTGTATATATATGAAAGCTTGCGTTTTGCATGGTC
>JABFSL010000064.1 GCA_013140605.1 Anaerolineales bacterium | reverse complement strand
AAACAAAACACTACTATAATTTGGGTATCCATGAGGTTCTCCTGTTGGTGGTCGGGATACCCCAACTGTATTGAATCTCATGGATTTTTGTCAACCTTTCCGAAAGGTGGCAACTTGGGTTATTTATAGAGATACTGCTTTTCGGCTTTACGAGTCTTTTGATTTTCAGGTGATACAAAATATCCACGTGTATCGAAAAAACTATAGTGACGGGTAATCTGTTAGTGTCAGTCATAATATATATTGAAGTAAAATAATCTTCATGCCCGACATACTAAAGTACGATGTTCTTGTTATCGGTTCACTCAATGCAGACCTTGTCGTGCGCGCACCTCATTTCCCCAAGCCTGGCGAAACCATCAGCGGAGATGACTTGCATATCATTCCCGGCGGTAAGGGAGCGAATCAAGCCGTAGCTGCGGCGAGACAGGGAGCAAATGTGGCAATGATCGGGCGTGTGGGGAAAGATAGTTTTGGCCCATTTCTCGTTGAAAGTCTAAAATCAGATCATGTAAATACTTCGCAGGTGCTCGCTGATGAATCGGCAACGGGAACAGCGATCATCGTCGTTGATTCAAGCGGACAAAACAGCATCGTTCTTTCAGCAGGGGCGAACGGGAATGTGTCTGTGCAGGATATAAACGAACTTGATGTTGAAGCAAAGGTGTTACTTTTACAACTTGAAATCCCATTGGAGACTGTCATCCACGCTGCGAAATGGGGAAAGCAAAAAGGCATGATCGTCATTTTGAATCCGGCGCCTGCGCGTGAATTACCCGATGAATTAATTGCGAGCGTTGATTATATTGTCCCCAACGAAACAGAACTCAATCTATTAACCGGTATTCCTGTAACAGACATTTTCTCTGCAGAGCAGGCCGCGCGGATTTTGCTTGCACGCGGCGCAAAGAATGTGATTGTCACACTTGGAAGCAGAGGTGCGTTGTTGGTATCCGATGAACAGGCAGTACAAGTGGATGCGTATAAAGTTGATGTCGTAGATACCACCGCGGCTGGCGACGCTTTTATCGGCGGATTTGCTTCTTATTTGACTCTGGAGTCCGACAGCTCGCTGTCGGATGTGCAGCAGCACCCACAGGGCACACGAGCTTCTGCACTCCAGATGATTAACGCCGTGAAATACGCCAATGCCTGCGGCGCATTAGCGGTAACAAAATTCGGCGCACAGCCGTCATTGCCGACAAAAGAAGAAGTGGAAAAATTTATATCGTAGGGGCAGCGCGCGTTGCGTGCCGCCCAGGGTGAGATGACCTCGCCCCTACAGGAAATCATGAATCCAAAACGAATCATCATAGACACTGACCCCGGCATCGACGACGCTTGCGCGATCCTGCTTGCCCTGGCTTCCCCTGAAATTCAAGTCGAAGGCTTGACCGTTGTACATGGCAATTGTTCCCTGGAACAAGGCACACGTAACGCACTGGCGATATTGGAACTTGCAAAATCTGAGCATGTGCCTGTGTACAAAGGTTTTGACCTGCCGCTGGTGCAGCCGTCATTGCTTGCGCCTGAGACGCATGGCAATACAGGCCTCGGGTATGCGACACTGTCAGAATCACAGACCAAGCCTCAGGCCCAGCATGGAAGCGATTTTCTCATCGAGAAGATCATGTCGAACCCGGGAGAAATCTCGATTGTGGCAATCGGCCCGCTGACAAATATCGCCGTCGCAATCCGTAAAGAGCCGCGTATTGTGGAAAATGTCAAAGAGATTTTTATCATGGGCGGCGCGATTCGACATGAAGGCAACACCACACCGCTGGCGGAATTCAACACGTACGTTGACCCGCACGCCGCGCATATTGTTTTTCATTCGGGAATGCCGATCATCCTCACGCCATTGGATGTAACCTACGATTGCATATTGACACATCAGGATGTGGAGCGGTTATTGAGAATCGATTCACCGCTTACAAAATTCATTGAGGATGCGACGCGCTTTTACATGGAGTTCCACGATGAATATCAAAAAATTGACGGCTGTATCATCAACGACCCGCTGACCCTCGCGTTGACCTTTATGCCAGAGATCTGCGACTATCAAGAGTTGTATGTGGATGTTGATCTTTCGGGCGGGGTTTCAATGGGCAACACCTTCGCAGATTTTTATCGCCTGACCAAGAAGCCCGCAAATATGAAAGTGGCACTCGGCGTGAGGCCGCGCGATTTTATGGAATTGTTTCTGGAAAGGATGGAAAAACTGGCAAAATCTGTTTCGTGACCTTTGAAGTTGAAAAGTGTTGTTATGTAAAAGTAATCCATCAATTATTTCATTCGGAGGATACTATGCTCGAAAAGATCAAGAACAATTTCAATACACAGACCTGGGTGCTTATCCCAATTGCGATTGCGATCAATATAGCCATCGGTCAACTGGTGCTGGTGCTCAAATTACCTGTGTTCCTCGATTCCATCGGCACCGTTCTGGTCGCAGTATTATGCGGACCGTGGGCCGGCGCATTGACTGGCGCGCTTTCCAACACCATTTGGGGTATTGCCATTGATCCGAGCGCTTTTCCCTGGTGGCCTGTCGCCGCGATGATCGGTTATATGGCGGGACGCATGGCACAATGGGGATTCTTCAAATCATGGTGGAAAGTAGTCGTTACAGGATTTGTCGTAGCCATCACAGCCGCGATCGTTTCAACGCCGATTGCCGTTTATCTCTTTGGCGGCATTACTGCCAGCGGATCATCCTTCATCACCGCTTATCTGCTCCAGACGGGTCAGGGAATTTGGTCGGCTGTGGTCAGTACCAGCTTCCTCACCGAACCCGTGGACAAGATCACCACAGCCATGCTCGCTTTCGCAATTGTGCAGGGTTTGCCCAGACGCACGATTGGCGGATATCCAAAACCAGAGCAAGTAGAAGTTGAAGGCGGGGAAGGTGAAGGCGGGGCAAATAACACTCAGATGTACATTGCCATCGGCGTAGTTGTTCTGCTCGTTCTGTTCGCGGCCTTTATGCTGCGCAACATCCTCGGTGGATAAATAAAATAATCGTCGTTGCGAGGAGCGAATCGACGAAGCAATGACGTAAATCCAAAGAGACCAGGCAAAAGTCTGGTCTCTTTTTTGTCGTTTATAATCGGCGTCTATGCATGAGCGACTTTCCTTTTACATAAAACGTAATAGCGTAATTCATCACCTTAATCCGCTCACAAAATTGACTCTTGTGCTGGCGCTGATCCTGATCGCATTTACCAGTCCCTGGTATTGGACTCCGCATTTGTTGGTATTGATCGCGATCATCCCATTAAGTTTTCTCGGAAAAGTAGCACCTGAATTTTTCAAGACGGCGCTCCGCCTCATCCTACCCGCGGCAGGGTTCCTGTTCCTGATGCAGGCATTTTTTCAACCCGTCGGGGAAACCGTGATATTCAAATTTTATTTTTTGGATATGACACAGGAAAGCCTGATGTTTGCCTTCAGAAATGCGACGCGCGTGATCGTCATGGTTTCTGCTTTTACATTTTTATTACTGACCACCCACCCCAGCGAATTAATGTCCGACTTGACGCGGCGCGGCTTGCCCGGCCAATTTGCATATGTGATCATCTCGACTCTGCAAATCCTCCCGCAAATGCAAGCCAAGGCACAGACCATCATTTCGGCCCAGCGCTCGCGCGGACTGGATACCGAGAGCAGTTTTATCCGAAGGATGGGCTCGCTGACTCCGTTGATCGGTCCGCTGGTGTTTGGCTCACTGGCAGAAGTTGAAGAACGCGCCATCGCCATCGAAGCGCGCGGCTTTACATCCAAAAAAGTAAAAACATCCCTGCATGAAATTCCTGACCCCAGTTCAGACAAACTCATTCGTTGGGTTCTGATCATCCTTGTCATCATTTCCATCGCGCTAAAATTATGGCTTTCATAAACCTCCAAAACGTTACGTATAAATATCCGCTTACAAAAACACCTGTCCTGCAAAATATCAATCTGCAGATCAACGAAGGTGAGTTCGTCGCGGTCATTGGCCCAAACGGCGCAGGCAAGTCCACGCTGTGTTATACGCTCGCAGGATTTGTACCGCATTTTTTCAAAGGTGAGATCAGCGGAACGGTTGAAGTGGCCGGCATGGAATCAAGCAAGTCCACGCTGGATGAGTGGGTGTTGAATGTCGGTCTCGCGTTTCAGAATCCGTTCAATCAAATTTCTGGCGCAAAATACACGGTCTTTGAAGAGATCGCATTTGGGTTGGAAAATACAGGCGTGCCTCGCGATGAAATGAAAACACGTGTTGAGGAAGCGTTGAAATTAACCGACATCAGCAATCTGGCGGACCGCTCGCCTTATTCATTATCCGGCGGACAACAACAGCGCGTCGCTCTGACCTCGATCCTGGTCATGCAACCCAAGCTGCTCGTCCTCGACGAACCGACCTCGCAAATGGACCCGATCGGCACCCGCGAAGTCTTTGGCGTGATCCGCAAAATGGCGGAGGACGGCATGACGGTCGTGATGGTCGAACATAAAGTGGAATGGATCGCAAACTTCGCAGACCGGGTCATCGCCTTGAAGGATGGTCAAATTTTGCTTGAAGGCAAACCCAGTGAAGTATTAACCTCAGATGTTTTGGCTGAAAATGGATTCGGCATTTCGCGCTACACGTCCACGGCAAGAGAAGCGAAGAAGCAAGGTTTGTGGAAGAAGGAAAATTTACCCGTCACATTGGATGAGGCGGTGGAAGGATTTAGTAATTGGTGATTGGCAATTCGTTTTACCAATTACATTTGAGATGCAACGATTATGAAAATACAAATTGACAATCTTCGTTTTACCTATCCCACCGGGCTGGAGGCCTTGCGCGGCATTTCGCTCACCATTGAAGCAGGTGAGCAGGTTGCCATTGTGGGGCAGAACGGCGCGGGCAAGACCACTCTCGTGAGACACTTCAACGGGTTGTTGCAGCCAACTGTCGGGTCAGTGTTGATCGGTGACTGGGACACGAAAAAATATCCAGTGGCAAAACTCGCCTCACGAGTCGGATATGTCTTCCAGAATCCTGATGAGCAGTTATTTTCAAAGGATGTGGGGACAGAGATAAGATTTGGTCCGCGCAATTTGGGTTATTCAAAAGAGAAAATTGATGGGTTGGTCAAGCGCGCGCTGGCATTGACCGAGCTAAGCGATAAGACTGAAACCAATCCGTACGATCTTTCTCCCACGTGGCGCAAGATGGTTGCGCTGGCTTCTGTCATTGCAATGGATACGCCTATTGTGATCTTCGATGAACCGACCACAGGACAGGACGCGCCGAGTATTACGCGCATTGCGCATGTCATTGCCGAGTTAAGGCGGGAAGGAAAAACGGTCATCACCATCACGCACGATATTGATTTCTGCGCCGAAAATTTTGAGCGTGTGATCGCACTGTCAGAAGGACAGGTGTTATTGGATGGCGCGGCGATTGATGTGTTTGGTCAGGATGAAATTCTCGCGCAAACGTATGTCGAACCGCCGCAGTTAACACGTTTGGGAAAAAGGCTGGGGTTGAAAGAAACGGTCAGGAATCAGGAAGAGTTTTTGAATGCGTTGAAGAGATGAAATGGAATGCGGACTTCAGTCCGCATCTCTTTTTTGGGAAGCGGACTGAAGTCCGCGCTCCGATTATTTTTTATAAACCACCAACTCCTCATACCCCGAATCGTTTTCCAATAACTCACGCTTGTATATCACATCATCAAACTCGGCGATGACGATTTCTGCTGTGGTGTACATTTTGCATCCCGAAACGAGATGCCCGCCGATGGTCACACCGTCACCATCTGAAATAGCAACGTGGATATGGGAGCCG
>JABFSL010000094.1 GCA_013140605.1 Anaerolineales bacterium | reverse complement strand
ACCCCCGCCTGACGCATCCCCCCACCCAACATCTTCCGCAGGTGACGCGCTCTCTTAATAAATTTCTTCGACCCAACCAGCATCGAACCGACAGGCGCAACCAATCCCTTGCTCAAACAAAACATGACTGAATCCGCAGGCTCCACCAATTCTTTCACAGAAATATTGAGTGCAACCGCCGCATTGAAAATCCGCGCGCCATCAATGTGTAAAGATAAATTATTTTCACGAGCGATCTTTCCAACAGCCCGTGTGTACTCCGCTGAAAGCACAACCCCGCCGCACACATTCTGGGTATTCTCCAAACAAATGAGTCGCGTAATGGTATGATGCACATCCTCGGTCTGAACGGATGCGAGAATGTCATCGAGCAGAAGCGTGCCATCGGCTTGATTCATCACCGGGTGCGGGTGTATCCCACCCAGCGCAGACATCCCGCCTGCTTCGTTCAAATAGATATGTGACTTATCCCCAACGATCACTTCATCCCCGCGTTGACAAAGAACCAGCAGCGCCAGCAAATTCCCCATCGTTCCCGAAGGGACAAAAAGTGAATCTTCCTTGCCAAGCATCTCTGCGGCCCTTTCCTGCAATTTATTTACAGTGGGATCATCCATATAAACATCATCCCCCACCTCAGCCTCCGCCATCGCTTCGCGCATCTCAGGCGTGGGCTTGGTGACAGTATCAGAACGAAGGTCTACGTATTCCATAAAAATCTCCTATCGAGAGAAATAAGAAACGAGTTAAGAGTAATGAGTTATAAGTCTTCATTAGGATTGACGATATATTCCACGCGATCTTCTCGAACAGATAAATTTGCGCCAGGTTCTTTTTCGCCAACTTTCTTTTCTTTGAGCCATTCAATGTAACCATTCAACATTTTACGGATTTCTTCCGCTTGAGAACGTAAATCTTCATACATATCTTTCGGGCAATAATCAAGGTCAAGCGCCGCCCTGCAATGACTTACTGTCTCATCCAAAGAACCACGCGCATTGTAACAAAAGCGGATGTTATCCCCGTAATAATAACGCCCATGTCCTTCTGCAATATTCGCTGGCACACTTTTGGATGAACTGCGTATTTGAGCAACGAGATCAAATCTTTCATCTTTATTATTTTTCAAAATGATCGGAACAAGTTTCTTATGAATATCAAGCATGAGTGCATAGGATTTTTGCCACACCTTTAATCCCTCAAAACCTTTATCGCCCATACCAGCCTCCATTCTCAAAATCAAAACTGTTCTTTCTTATTTCTCATTACTCATCCCTCTTACCCCCTCACCTCTTCCAAAGCCTTCTTCAACTCATCGGGCAATTCTGCCTCAAACAATCGCGGCTGTTTTTCGCCTGGCAGAACGATCTTAAGTTTCGCAGCATGTAAAAAGTGACGTTTGATATCAAGAGTGATATGTTTCTTACCATAAATCGAATCACCCACAATTGGACATCCCAAAAACTGGCAATGCAATCTAATTTGATGAGTACGTCCAGTGAATGGATGAAATTCCAAAAGCGTATGGTCTCTAAAAGACTCCAGCGTTTTATATTCGCTGACTGATTCGCGTCCCTTGCCAGTCGGCACGATTGCCATCTTTTTTCTATGACTTGGGTCACGTCCAATGGACGCTTCCACTCGTCCCGTAGGCGTGGGCGGCTTTCCATCCACTAATGCAAGATAAGTTTTTTCCACAGTCCGCAAGCGGAATTGATCCTGTAACCAGCGATGCGCACGTTCGTTCTTCGCAAGCACGATCAAGCCTGATGTTTCCTTATCCAATCGGTGAACCAGACCGGGCCGTTCCTCACCGCCGATGCCTTCCATATCGGGATCATATCCCAGCACCGCATGAACCAGCGTACCAGAATCATGCCCCGCTGCGGGGTGAACGACCATGCCCGCAGGTTTATTCACAACGATCAGATCGTCATTTTCAAAAATAATATTAAGCGGAATATCCTCACCCACCAAACCGCTTGGCACAGGCGGCGGTATGCGAACTTCAACCTCCGCACCCGATTCGATGGATTGTCCCGATTTCTTTGCAGGCGTGCCATTAATGGAAACAAAACCATCATCGATCAAACCCTGCAAACGCGCGCGCGAAAATTCGGGCAAACGGGTTACAAGAAATTTATCAAGGCGCTCTGCTTTTTCCTCTTCATAACGAAACTTCTCAATGCGATCACTCACGATTGCTCACTATTTATTGAAAGATGTTCATTGCCTTCTGAAGGTTTTTCACCTTCCTGAGGCAACTGTCCTGCCGCTTTCTTCTTTTCCTGCTGTTCCTTGAACCACACCCCGATCAGCAAAACGACCACACCTATGGAAATGGAAGAATCAGCAACGTTGAAAACTGGGAAAGTGCCAACGGAAAGAAAATCTGTTACTTTTCCAAATAGTAATCGGTCAATCAAGTTTCCAGATGCGCCCGCAAGCTGAAGGCCCATGGCCAGTTTCAAAGTCCAGTCAGTATCTTCAACACGCGGGTAATAATAAATGATCGCGGCGATCACAATAAACGCCAGAATGGTAAACACCATATTCCCATTTTGGAACATGCCAAACGCCGCGCCGCTGTTATGCCAATTCACAAATCGCGCATAAGGACTGAGCCAGTTCAACCAGTCAGGCAGCCATTGTGTGCCAAATTCAATATTCTCGCGTACCAGCCACTTCGTCCATTGGTCCAAAGCAATTACAATGCCTGCCACGCCGAACAAAACCAAATAATCTTTTACTTTCTGATTCAAAATTCACCTCTTCAAAATAGTCCGCTTATTGTACCGCACCGCGCTCGACAAACACCCTCGGTACGCGCGCGCTGATATTCGTCATTACTTCATATTCATTCGTGCCGACCCAATCCGCAAAATCTTCTGCGGTAATTCCATTGCCAAGTAAAGTAACCTCATCGCCCACCTTGACATCATCCTCGCCTACATCCACCATGAACTGATCCATGCAAATGCGCCCAACCTGCGGATATGACTTGCCATTGATGACAACCCGCGCTTGATTCGTCATGCGGCGGAAGTAGCCATCGGCATATCCACACGGGATGGTGACGATTCTTGTCGGCGCTTCGGCCTGCCACAACGACCCATAGCTGACTCCACGCCCGGGCTGGGTGATCTTGCTATACACAACTTTCGATTTCCATGTCAGCGCTGGTTTTACATCAATTGTTCTTTCAATATCACGTGATGGATACACGCCATAGAACAAAACGCCAGGCCGCACCATATCGTAATAACTCTCTGGCAATGACAAGGTCGCGCCTGAGTTGGCTGTATGTCGAATCGGCGGATGCGGCGCGTTTAGCTTTTCATAGATGGATAGAACTTCTTGAAAGCGTTCGAGCTGGAGAGTCGATGATGTCGTTGCGAGGGGCGATAGCCCCGAAGCAACCTCCAAATTTGTGGGAGATTGCTTCGGCGGAAAGAGCAAGTGCCCGCCTCGCAACGACATGATTTCTGAGTTCGCAAAATGTGTAAATATTCCCTCTATCTCTAAATGGCTACACGCTAGAGATTTTTGGATGAGGGTTGTGGCTTCATATTCACGGACGCCGATGCGCTCCATGCCAGTATCTATCTTGAGATGGGTTTTGAGTCGCTTGCGGGTTGACGCTGCCAATTGTTCAGCAGCAGTTAACAGGTCAAGCGAAGATGCGGCGAGGGTTAAATCATATTCAAAGAAGTCAGGCAACTGTTCGAGCAGAGTCCCGCCCATGACGAGGATCGGAGTCGCAATCCCCATGTTGCGAAGGTGAATCCCCTCCTCCACAATCGCCACGCCGATGTAATCTGCAAATGGCGCAATGAAAGGCGCAACGCCATCCACGCCATGACCGTAGGCATTGGCCTTGAGCACAACAAGAACTTTTGCTGGCGCAACTTTCGCGCGGATGTTTTCAAGGTTTTGCTTTAGTTGAGTGAGATTGACTTCAAGATATGTAGGACGCATGATTTATTTATGAAGTGGATGTGCCCACCAGTGATATTCGACATCAGGCTCGGATTCAGGCTCGGGGCTGACGCCGAATTTTTCAGCGACGAATCCATTTTTTTCGTAGAATGAACGCGCCATTTTATTGGCAACGTGTGTGTATAACCACATATGTTTTGGAAGAAGCTGGCGCGCTTTCATGAGCAAGGCCTGCCCAATGCCTTGACGATGATAAGCAGGGCCAACATACAGACGGTCAATGAAATCACCTTGAATGGCGAGGAAACCTAGCGGAGCGCCGCTGCGTTCATAAACCCAAATTTGATCTTCGGCCACAACGGCCCTCAGGAAATATTCGCGCGCATCTTCGAGCGTATGCCCCATGCGAGCCATAAGTTTAGGCATGGCGACCGTTTCGGCTTCAAACCACAGGCGGGTAATATCGTCAAAATCTTCGGGCTTATATAATCGAATAGTAGATTGCATGTGTTTAGTATACCCGACACATAAAAAAATCCTGAAGAACTTCTCAGTTCCTCAGGATTTTCAAGTTGAACGAATAGGCTAATGCCATGCACCCAAAATCGCACCCATTACAACAAAGGTGACAAGATGGTTGCCAGCTTCATAGTACCAGGCTCTGACGCGATCCGCGAACAGCTTGTTTGTCAAACTTGATGGGGCGACGAAGCCAAGCCACAAGAGAAAGCCAGCCATTGCGCCGGAGCCAAGTGTTGCGCCTCCAGACATGCCTCCCATGGCGTTCACCATCAAGGCCATGAATATAGCCTGGACCAGGGACGCAAGTATGGTGAAGCCAAATATTCTGATCACAGGACCCATGTTCTGATCATTGGGGTCATTGTTGTCGATCTTCTCGATGGCCTTGTGCCAAGCTGGGTAAAAAACCTTGGGACTAAACCAGACGCTTCCAATGATCATGCTTGCCAAAACAGATACAACAACAGCCAACCAGTTTATAGAATTAAAATCCATCACTGCCTCCATTGATAAAGTTGATCAGCGCGCGCCAATCTAATTTCGGCATTATACCAGAATATTTGTTCTAAAATACAAAGATGTGAAATATTAATCCTATATCTTGCCTGCGACATAATCGAGCACATCGATCTTTGTGAGGATTCCAATGGGTTTGCTATTCTCCACCACGATCAAGGCATAACCCGCGGTCAGGGACGGCATGGCCTCTTCAAGCGGAGTCTCAGGCGGGAAAACCGCGCCAGCATTTTGAATAAGCGCATCTATCTTTTCATCGTTGCTATGATCATGTTCTTCGAGCATGTGATTGAGCAAGTCTACTTCTTCGATGAGACCAACCAACGATCCATCCGCGCCGACAACTGGCATTTGCGATACTGCGTTCTGGTGCATCACTGAAACCACTTTGCGGATGGAGTCGCCGAGTGCGGCAGTTTGCAGCATCTTGTTTGGCTTGGCAAGCAGCAGGTCAGCCAGAGCCGTTTCGCCGAATTCCATCGAGAGGAATCCGAACTCGCGCATCCACTTGTCATCATAAAATTTGGAAAGGTAACGCGAACCTGAATCAGGCAGGATCACAACAGGGATTCGGCCAGCGGGCAATTTGCGGCAATATTTGATCGCGCCCGCAATTGCAGAGCCAGAGGATCCGCCCGCAAAGATTCCTTCCTGTCGCACCAACTGTCGCGCCCACAGAAATGACTCGCGGTCGCCCGCGCGTTCGATTGCATCCACAACAGTAATGTCCATCGCGCCCGGGAGAAAGTCCTCGCCGATGCCTTCCACTTTATAAGTTTTGGGATACGCACCTGAAGGAATGATTCCCTTGTTCTGCCAAATCTCAGTCAGGATCGAACCCTCAATATCCACGCCGACAATTTGG
>JABFSL010000067.1 GCA_013140605.1 Anaerolineales bacterium | reverse complement strand
GCGGACTTCTGTAGATTTACAATTAAACCGAGCAATAAAAACCTTAACGCGAATTTCGCGAAAGGGTTTTGAAAAGTTCGCGCAATTTCGCCCAATTCGCGGCTTTCGCGCTAAAAAAAGGAATTGGGATTGCTAGATTATTTTGTTAATATGCGATAGTCCGCTCTGGCAAAATAAATTGCAGACTAATATTTCGACTGGCTCAACGCAAGCATCTGCGTTTAGTCTAAACAACAATTGACCTCTTGCATAAGTGAGAGCATTGGCCACAGAGAGCACAGAGCTTTTTGAGGAAAAACACTTAAAAACTCAGGGTTTTCTCTGTGACCTCTGTGGCAAAAAAGACTTTTGCAAGAGATCTAATTAAATTTTTCACACATTTGGAGTTTTAGCTAATGCAAAAGAAATCAATTGTCCTGTTGGTTTTACTTCTCCTCGGTGCGGGATATTTCCTGCTATTTTGGCAGCCGAATTCCACCGGCGCACAAGACTTCAACATGACTTTTATTTTTGAGCAGGATGAACCTGCGCAGTATCCGCACGTGGTACGGATGCTTGAACCCGGCAAGACCCTTTCACAGACTATCTATCGATTTTTCGCCTATCAGCATTACTATTTTGGGTTTCCTTATTATTTTTACTCGGCGCTCGTTTTATTGCCCGCAAGGTTATCCGCTGGCTGGGAAAATGTCTCCCTCAATATGCTGCTCCTCAGGCAGTTTGTAAATACCCTACCGATGATCGCCGCGATACTGATTTTGGTGTATCTGCAAACCAGATTTAAATCCTATCTAAAATCCATTGCTCTATTTTTGATCCTGCTTGCTGTGCCCGGGGTTGTCTTCAACAACATGTGGATTCATCCCGACAGCCTTGTATTCCTATTTATCGTTCTCACTTTCTTCTTCCTCGATAAGGATGATCTGCGGTTCGGGAAAAGTTTTTATCTTGCCGCGTTATTCTGCGGGTTGGCAGTGGCCACCAAACTGATCGGCTTGTTTTTCTTTCTTGCCATTCCCTACTATATCTTCCTCGGCTGGCGTCAGGGGCGGCTTGACACGCGCAAAGCATTAATAGTGGCAGCTTCTTTTGTTACCATCATGTTCTCTGTATTTGTGCTTGCAAATCCATTCCTTTATTGGGCATCTGAAAGAGCCTTTGCCCTAAAGACTCAAACTGACCTTCACGAGTCCATGCAGGGCGGATTTATCGTCGCCTATCGAAACAGTCCGCTGTTATGGCTGCAAGTGATCGAGAAATGGTATGGCTTGCTCATTTTTGTACTGCTTTCCGCTGTGGCGTTGATTGTTGGTGCGCTCAAGGGAGAAAGAAAACTGCTCAATCAATTGATTGCGTTTTGGGCCTTTCCGTTTATGGCGTATATCTCTGTTGCACTTGTAATTCGCTCCAAGCATTTCCCGCTCCCAATTCTGCTTCCCATGTTTTCGGCGCTGCCCGCATACTTCACATTTTTTGCTCCTGAGCGCTTCACCAAACCAGTGGGTGATTATCTCAGGAAAAATGGATTGCGTCTTGGTTTGTCGTTTGTCGGAATTGCTGTTGTTGGCGCGCAGGTTTATTACAGTCTCGGGCGTGATATATCAATGGTTAACGAAAATATTCATCGCGAAGAAACCAGCCCAAGCGTTCAGTTTTATTCCCGGGTCGAACAGGATTATCTTTCAAAGATCGTTCTGGACCGCCAGTTGGTTATCTTCCGCGATGTCATGATGTATGTCCCCAATGCGCCGCGATATGATGATCATTTCAAGTGGGGCGTTTCCAATTATGACATTGCGCTCAAGAACAATCCCGATGTGTTGATCTTGAACAAACAGCATTTGTATGATTACACCCAGGCTGGTCAGGTTGAGTCTGCGTCCGATCCCGATTTCGCCTTGACTGTCCAATTCTATAATGACGTTCTCAACGGGACAGTGGATGGTTTCACCCAACTTTATCAGGATGATTTTGGAGTTGTTTACTTAAGCACTCCTTTGTATGACCACTTCTTTTCGTCACCTTAATTGGAGAAATTGCAATGTCGGATAAAACAACTGTTGTCATCATAGATGCGATCCGCACGCCGATCGGCGCTTTGGGAGGAATCCTCGCCCCGCTTCGCCCTGACGATATGGCTGCTCATGTTATCAGGAACATTCTCGCCCGCAATCAGTTTGACCCCGCGCTGGTGGAAGAAGTATTTTTTGGATGCGCGAATCAGGCTGGCGAAGATAACCGCAACGTGGCGCGTATGGCTGCGCTGTTATCTGGTCTGCCCCTCGAAGTCGGCGGTGTGACTGTGAATCGTTTGTGCGCTTCTGGACTCAACGCCATCAATCAGGCAGCGCGCGCCATCAAGGCGGGCGAGGGAGATGTCTACATCGCGGGTGGAGTCGAATCCATGAGCCGCGCACCCTACTCACTTCCAAAGGCCGAAGCGGGGTTTTCATTCGGCAATCTAACAGCCTACGACACAGCCCTCGGCTGGCGTTATCCGAATCCAAAAATGAAGGAAATGTACGGCACGGATTCAATGGGTGAGACTGCCGAGAATATTGCGAAGGAACGTCCGCATATCACGCGCGAAAAACAGGATGCGTTCTCGGTGCGTTCTCATCAACTCGCCATCGCCGCAATTGACTCGGGCAGATTCAAGCAAGAGATTGTGCCTGTCTCCATTCCCCAAAAGAAGGGCGACCCAAAGCTCGTGGACACGGATGAACGCCCGCGCCGCGATACGACCATGGAATCTCTCGCCAAGCTCAAGCCCGCTTTTGCCAAAGATGGGGGAACAGTTACTGCTGGAAATTCGTCTGGATTAAATGATGGAGCATCCGCGTTGTTGATCATGAGCGAGAAAAAAGCCAAAGAATTAAATCTCAAACCGTTGGCGCGGATCGTGACTTCTGCTTCCGCGGGTGTGCCTCCGCGTGTGATGGGATACGGCCCCATTCCAGCCACGAAGAAAGCCCTTGAGCGCGCGGGTCTGAAAATTCAGGATATCGGCCTGATGGAATTGAACGAAGCCTTTGCCATCCAATCTCTCGCCGTGATTGAAGGCTTGGAAATTGACCCTGAACTCGTCAACGTGAACGGCGGCGCGATTGCCATTGGGCATCCGCTCGGCTGTTCGGGCGCGCGCCTTGTGACAACACTCGTGTATGAAATGAAGAATCGCGGCAATGTGAAATACGGCGTGGCAACTCTTTGCGTTGGCGTGGGACAGGGCGAAGCGACGGTCATTGAATATCTTGAGTGATGCTGGTCAAAGGTTGAAAGTCAAAAGTCAAATCAACCTTCGACCTTTGACTTTTGACCTTATTTTCATGGAGATCAAATGAAAAAAAATATTTCCCTTCTTCTTCTTTCCCTCCTCATCACCGCCTGCGCCGCACCAACAGCTACCCCTTTACAACCCTCCATTGCTGAGACTATAGCCTCTCCCACTGAACCTGTTCAATTTACACCGCTCCCAACACTCACCGCAAAAGCTCAAGCGGCAGTTCAACCGACTCTTACGCCTCCCGCCATGCCGATTGGCCAATTGAATGAGATTAAATTCAAAGCCAATGGGACATATGCGGATGTTACAGATACCATTGCATTGGGCTCAAACAAAACGTATACCATCAATGCCATGGAGGGACAGGTCATGTCCATCTCTATTCTTCCGCAGATTCCCGATGGCAGTTGGGGATATATTCCCATGCAAATACAGGGCGCGGATGGAAGCGTTCTTTGTCCGCAGCGGCCAGATTCGGAATGCATGTTTTGGCGCGGCGAACTCCCCGCTTCACAGGATTATTTTGTAACGCTTACGCCCAATGGGGATGTGCCCCAATTCGTCATGCGGGTTGCGATCAACCCGCCGGGCAAGGCTGCTCAATATTTTCAATACAACAACCCCGCCACTGGTTTGTCATTAACCTATTCTGACACCTTTACGCCTGCGCTTCCCCCAGTTGGCAACTATAAAACAAATCCTGAATTGGCGCTTCATTTCATCGACTCAAAATCCTACGATAAAACGAATCTAAGTGAAGTTTATTTATTCCTCAGTTCCACATCAGATGCGCAGGCCGTGGCGACATGCACAGACCCAAACCCCAATGGCGGCGGACCCGAGCAATTAATTGGCAATGAAGTTGTCAATGGATTTGATTTTGTTCACAGCACATCCGACGGCGCGGGCGCGGGCAACTACTATCAGCAGGAAATCTATCGCATGGTCAATAAGAGCGTGTGTTATGAAGTGATCTACTTTATTCATTACACAAATATTGGAAATTACACGCCCGGCACCATGACTGAGTTTGACAGCGATGCCATCATGCAAAAACTTGGCGATATTTTTGTAACCTTTACAATTAAATAACCCGAGGTTTTTTGACTCACAAACATTTCATCAGTTTTATTCTGATCTTAACTCTTGGAACTCTTGCCTGTGGATTGGCTTCGCCCGCTTCCATCTCGCCGACGCCTGCTCCTGTCCAAGAGACAGTTCTAACCCCGCCGATGGTTCTTTATTCGCATTGGATGTTGTAAAATTAATCGTGAAATAATATTAAAAATTAGAGGAGAGTCCCATGCCGCACCTTGTCCGTGATTGGATGTCCAGTCCTGTGGTTGTTGTTGACCCTGATTCAAGTGTCTCATACGCGATGACACTCATGCGTCGTCGTAATATTCACAGTATCATCGTGGATATCAGCGAGAAGAATCCATCTTATGGCATCGTCACAACCACCGATGTCAGCATCAAGATCGTCGCCGCTGACCGTAACCCCGCTGAGACCGCTGTACGCGAGATCATGTCTGGTCCGCTCATTACTGGAGATGCAAATTGGACATTGATGGAGTGCTCGAAGATCATGGAGAAATATAAATTCCATCACCTGCCAATCGCAGATGAAAGTGGAACCCTGATCGGCTTGATCTCCGCCACCGATATTTTCATGTCCGTCGAAGAACAAGGCTGGGACGAAGAGAAATAGAATAGGTTGTAGGGGCGGGGTCACCCCGCCCCTACATGTTTAATAAGTTAGCAGCCGTTTGTTTCATGTGCGCCAGCACGCCTCTAAAACCGTTAAGGCGTTGACCTGAAATAGCTTCCTCCAAATTCATCGGAGCGAAAAAATCTGCGGGAACTGAGAGAATTTCTTCGGCTTTGCAGCCATTCAACCCAGTCGCGAGGATGCACGCCAGTCCCTGCACAGTGGGGGATTGCGGGGGAATGTCAAAGTGAAAGATCACGCCGCCATCTTCCTGTTTTTCTCCAAATAAAAATACGGGAGTCATACACTCAGGGATGGGTTCCATCTTTGCACGTTGTTCCTTAAATCGTTCTGGAAGCGGCGGCAATGACTCGGCGTACCCGATCAGCGTTTCAATTTTCTCTTCGCGGCTCATGCCCGCAAAGTCATCCACGATCTCTTGTAATTTTGTTGGTAAGGGCATTTTGTTTGATCATGTGTAGGGGCGAGGTCACCTCGCCCCTACGATAAATATAAATTTATTTTTCTATCGGCGCATCCACCAGGTTGCCCCATTCGGTCCATGAACCGTCATAGTTCTTGACCTTGGGATAGCCCAGCAAATACTTCAACACGAACCACGTCAACGATGACCTTTCACCAATACGACAGTATGCGATCACATCTCCGTCAGCTTTGATATTTTTCCCTTCGTAGAGAGCAACCAGCTCCTCGGTCGGCTTGAACGTTGCGTCAGCTTCGTTGACTGCCTGCGACCAGGGAATGCTCACGGCGCCGGGAATATGTCCGCCGCGAGTCGCACCTTCCTGCGGATAGTTCGGCATGTGAAGCATCTCACCTGTGAACTCTTTCGGCGAGCGGACATCCACCAGAGGTTTGCGCGCGTTGCTATGTGTGAGGACTTCATCGCGAAATGCGCGGATTGATTTATCCGCATCTTTCGCGCTGTAAGTTGTTTTGGCATACGAGGGAGTTTCTCTCACGAGCGGGCGTTTCTCCTGCTCCCATTTGATGCGGCCGCCATTCATGATCTTTACATTTTGATGACCATAATATTGGAAGAGCCACAGCGCATAACACGCGAACCAATTGGACTTGTCGCCATAAAAAACGACAGTGGTGTCATTGCCGATGCCAAGCTTGGAACACATTTCTGCAAACTGTTCCTTTGTGACAAAATCGCGGCGGACAGGATGCTGTAATGTGCTGAACCAATCCACCTGCACCGCGCCTTGGATGTGCCCCATTGGGTAAAGCAATGGATCTTCATCTGATTCAATCATGCGGACTGTTGGATCTGTGAGATGCTTGGCAACCCATTCGGTGTCAACCAGATATTCGGGATGTGCGTAAGACATTTCATACTCCTTTTTAAAGTTTATTCACATTGAGGGCTTTTCTTTTACCACAACCTTGCAAAAGATTACAGCCAAAAATTCAAAACATATAAGTTGGCGATACTCTGTTTTATGGTTGCTTTGATGTAAAATTGATGCATGCCAAAGCAAAAATATTACGTGGTTTGGAAGGGACGCAAAACAGGTATCTTCACATCATGGGCGGAGTGTGAGAAACAGGTGAAGGGCGTTGTTGGCGCGCAATTCAAGGCTTTTGCGAGCGACGCCGAGGCTGAAGCCGCGTACCTTGCCAACTATGATAACTATAAGGGCAAAGTTGCATCCCTGGGTAAGTGGAGGCTGGCAAGTACAAAACCCATGCTCCCATCCATTTGTGTGGATGCGGCTTGCAACGGTTCACCGGGCAAACTCGAATATCGCGGCGTGAATACAGAAACAGGCGAAGAGATATTCAATGCCGGTCCATATCCAGATGGGACAAATAATGTTGGGGAATTTCTTGCGATTGTCCACGCGCTCACATGGCAGGCCAAACATAATACGCATATTCCAATTTATTCCGATTCAGAGAATGCCATTCTGTGGGTGACCACAGGTCTGTGCAAAACAAAACTCAAGCACACAGCAAAGAACGCTGTTTTGTTTGCCATCATTCACAGCGCGGAGAATTGGCTGGCGGAAAATGAATTACCCGAAGATAAGATCATAAAGTGGGATACCGATCTGTGGGGCGAAAACCCCGCAGATTTTGGAAGGAAATAAATCTTAATGAACTGGCTTTCCTGGTCTTGGTCATTTGGCCGTTTGCGCGGCGTGGATTTTCGTTTTCATTTTTCCATATTATTCAGCATTCCGATCGCGTATTATCTTTTCCGTCCCATCATTTTTAGGGATGTGGTGATCGCTCTTTTGTGGGTGGTCGGTTTTGTGCTTTGTATCTTTCTGCATGAACTCGGCCATTCGTTTGCGGCACAGCTTGTCGGCGTGGAAGTGAAAAGTATCGTCATCTGGCTTTTTGGCGGATTCACGAATCTCACCCGTAAAGCGGATAAGCCCGCCCATAACCTGGTTATCTCTGCCGCGGGACCATTGGTCAACATGTTCCTGGCTTTTCTCTGTGTGCTATCCTACATTGTCATTTCGTTTTTGCTTCTACCGTTTATAAAAAATCTCGAAATATTCCTGTGGGTGCAGATATTTGGCAACCTGTCTTTTTCTCTTACGCTTGTCAATTTGATTCTGGTTGTGTTTAATTTGCTTCCCATTTACCCGTTGGATGGGGGCAATATCACACATTCCATTATGGAAATATTTTTCGGGAAAACAAATGCGGACCTGATCACGCTTATTGTAGGTGTTCCCGTATTATTAGGCCTGATCGCATTTGGATTGTTCACGCGTGATTACCTGCTGCTCGCCTCCTGTGTCTTGATCGGGTTTGCGATGGCCACACTAAATCCATCGGCCCTGCGTTGGATCAATTTGAGGATCAATTATGTTTACAGGCGCGCAGGCTATTACTTTATGCTTGAGGATTTTGACCGCGCCATCCAATATTACACGCGTGACATCGAGCGCGATCCGCAGCAGCCCAATCATTATCTGGCGCGTTCAGCTTGTTATCTCAACATCCTTCAAAAGGAACGCGCGCTGGCCGATGTGGAGCGCGCCTTGAAGCTTGCTCCCAATCACGCGGTCGCCTTGCAATTGCGCGGCGAGATGTATGCCATGGATAAGAATTATGACTCCGCGCTGGAATATTTTGCGAAGGCGCAGGCCGTCAACCCAAACTGGGCGGTTCCTTACTTTGACCGTGGAGCTGTTTTGCTCGACAAAAAGGATTTTCTCCCCGCTTTGGAGGAGTTCAACAAAGGCATTGCGCTCCAACCCATGTTTACATTATTCTATGTTGTGCGCTCCATGGCATATTTCAGACTGGGGAATTTGGATGCCGCGCACAAGGATCAGGATCTGGCCATCGGGCTTTCTGAAAAAGATGCGCTGACAATGTCCGATCTCAATATGCAGATATATGAATCCTATCTCGATTGGGCGGAGGATTATTATGCGCGTGTTCTGTTGAAACAGCCAAATTCCCTGTATGCCTATCAAGGCCGCGCGGACGCGTACCGCATCAACAATAAACATGAAAAAGCAGCAGCGGATTACACCCGTGCAATTGCGATAGACCCGCATGAGGCGCGTTTATATTTGGGAAGAGGAAAATCTTATTCTGCGCTCAATGAAATTGAAAAAGCTGGGAATGATTTTCAAAAAACAATAACAGTGACAGAAAAGCTGCATTTGAAACGGCAGGCGGAAGAATTAATAAAGACCCTAAAGGTTTTCCCGGCTGACTCGAACCTAGGTGGGCAGGAATCTCTTGTCAGCCCTGACGATGATTCGCAGAAGAAACCTTTAGGGTCTGGTAATTAAGGAGACTATATTTAATGAAAACAGCATTACTGGTAATCGACATTCAAAAAGATTATTTCCCCGGCGGCAAAATGGAATTGGTCAACCCGCTCGAAGCTGGAAAGAAAGCATATATGATGCTTCAATGCTTCCGTGAACACGGCGGACATCACGTTCATATTCAGCATATTGCGCTGAAACCTGATGCTCCCTTTTTTGTGAAAGGCACGACTGGATCAGATATTCACGATGTGACCGCGCATTTTGAAGGCGAGCCCATCGTTTACAAACATTATCCCAACTCTTTTCGTGAAACAAACCTGCTTGAGATGTTGAAGGAGTGGGGAATTGAACGTGTCGTCATCTCAGGCATGATGACCCACATGTGTGTGGATGCCACCGCCCGTGCCGCCGCTGATTTTGGATTCCAGGTCTGGATTGCCGAAGATGCCTGCGCCACGCGTGATCTGAAGTATGGCGAGACAACCATCCCTGCGGATCATGTCCACAAGGCGTTTTTGGCGGCGTTGAAATCGTATGGTCAGGTAATGAAATCGGAAGAAATCATCGCGGCACTTTCTTCCGAAATGAACACCAATCAAAAACCGCAAATCGCAAATCCAATGATTACACTCGACCCCGAAAAACAAAAACTTGCAAAAGAATATGCCCGCATCCGCCGCCGTCTTTGGTTGGTGGATAATCTCTTCAGCGCCATCTATGTTCTCGCGTGGCTTTTCTTCGGTTGGAGCATTTCACTCCGCACATGGCTATCAACACTGGTCACTGATGACTGGTCACTGATCGCACTTTTTGTAATTGTCTTTGGCGGCATTGCTTCCGTTCTAAATCTCCCGCTCAGTTATTACAGTGGATTTATTCTCCCGCACCGCTTTGACCAGTCCAACCAGTCGCTCAAAGACTGGATCTTTGACCAGCTCAAAGGACTCGCGATCGGTGCGCCCCTTGGCCTGATTCTGCTCGAACTGTTTTATCTCGCTTTGAGAGCCACGGGCAGCCTGTGGTGGTTGTGGGTGGCAGGCGGCATGTTGATCTTTAGCGTTTTAATTTCCAATCTCGCGCCGATTCTTATCATGCCGTTGTTTAATAAATATGTTCCACTGGGTGACGAACACAAGGAACTTGCTGACCGTTTGATGAAGCTTGCTGAACGCGCCAATACCAAAGTGCGCGGCGTCTTCAAGTTTGACATGTCCAAGCGTACCAAATCTGCCAACGCCGCCTTGACAGGCATCGGCAACACGCGCCGCATTATTCTGGGCGATACGCTCATCAACGAATTTTCAACCGATGAAATCGAAACCGTCCTTGCTCATGAGTTGGGACATCAAGTCCACCGCGATATTCCATTGTTCATTGCGTTTGGGACACTCATAACGACAATCGGCTTTTATCTCGCGTCCCTTGGAATGAATTGGGCAGTGAGTTACTTTGGCTTTGCCAGTGTCAGTGACCCCGCAGCTTTCCCCGCGCTTGGATTGATCTTGGGAATTTACGGCTTGCTAACCTCGCCGCTCGATAATGCCATCTCCCGCTGGCGCGAAAACATGGCTGACGATTACGCTTTGCAATCCACAGGTAAGAACGAAGCTTTTGCCTCCGCATTTACAAGATTAGCCAATCAAAACCTCGGTGAAATCGACCCCGAAAAATGGGTCGTCTTCATGTTCTATTCCCATCCACCTTTAGGCGAGCGAATCGAAAAAGCCAAAAAATTCATCACCACCTAAACCAAAACAAAAAGGACTTGCAATTGGCAAGTCCTTTTTACTTCTCACTATTAACTACCCACTACTCACTGCTCTTCACTTCACCAAATCACTCATCAAATCCATCGGCACAATCCCAGCGCCCACAATGCCCGGGCCCGTGTGTACGCCCAAAACAGGGGAGATGCGCACTATTTCCAACTTGGCGATATTTAATTTTTCCTTTAATTCAGCAGCGAGTGCGTCGGCTTTTTCGGCGAAACGACCATGCAGCACCGTGACCCATACGGGAGTATTGCCATATTTCTCGCGCATACCGTCCGCGATCATCCCAATGGACTTGGTCAACGTGCGACCATTTCCAACTGTGCTGTATTTGCCGTCCGTATCCACACGGATGACAGGCTTGAGGTTGAGCAACGCGCCCGCGAGAGCCTTCACCCGTCCAATGCGCCCGCCGCGCGCGAGATATTCCAAAGTATCCAGTGTGTAAATGACTTCCGTGTTCTCGCGGATTTTCTTCAAGCGTTCCTGAATTGCATCCATGGCCCAGCCTGCTTTACTGGCAAGCGCTGCCGCCATCACCTGAAAACGCTCCCCGCCTGAAAGCGTAAGCGTATCCCAATGGCTGACATTCGCTTCGCCCTTGACCTGTTCCCCGCCATCGCGCGCAGAATTGATCGTGCCGCTTAAGCCCGACGAAATATGTACCGAAAAAATATTTTTCTCGGTTGCTGCCAGCTTGCGGTACAACTCCGCGAAGATGCCGCTGGATGGCTGCGCTGTGGTGGGGATGGCGGGTCGCATGGCCTCAAGACGATTGTAGAAATCATCTGCTGAAATATCAGCCGCGCTCACTTCGCCTTCAGGGAATTGAATGAATAACGGAGCCTGTGCGATCCCCAGTTGTTCAAGTTCTTCATTCGACATATCTGCTGCGCTGTCTGTAACTATTTTCATATTAATCTCCTTAATGTAGTGGCGACTTTAGTCGCCCGATTTTTTAACGGCTGAAGCCGTTACTACTTTCTACTTTCCAAAAACCACTTCACCGCATCGCGAATGCTGTCGAATATTGGGCGCGGTTTGTAACCCAATTCTCTTGTCGCTTTTGCATGGCTGATATTTGAATTGCTTTGCAGCACCTCCAATGAATACGGCGTGAAACGCGGCGTCTCATTTGCAAAGCGGTAATACATTGGAGTGAACATCGCCGCAAACTTCGCCAGGTCAAATGGAATCTTCATCTGAAAGAAATGCTTCCCCGTAATTTCACGCACGGTTTCAAGCAAATAGCGCACCGTGATCTTTTGTCCCGATAAAATATAACTCTCGCCGCGCTTGCCATTTTCTGCGGCGGAGATCAAACCATCGGCCACATCGCGCACATCCACAAAATCATATGCGCCATCCACATACAGGGTTGGTTTCGCAACTGCCGCATCGTGGATGACCGCGCCCATCATCGATCCGCGAAAATCATAGGGGCCGATCACGCCGGTGGGGCAGGCCACAACAGCTTCCAGTCCAGAATGAGCCGCGTTCAATACATCCAGTGTTGCCTCGGCCTTTGAGCGGTCATACGCACCGTAGGGGTTGTTCATATCGTACGGCACGCTCTCATCGATTACACCATCCACTACTCTTTGAATTGCATGAATGGATGATGTGTAGATCAACTTGATTCTTTTTTCAGTCGCAACATGCAAAATATTTTTTGTGCCTTCCACATTCACTTTCCTCACAAACGGATTCGGCCCAGGCATGATCGAGATAACGCCCGCAAGATGGAAGATTCCTTTAACGCCCCGCATGGACTCGAATACCGAATCCATGTTGAGGATGTCACCCTCGAACGCTTCGACATTTAATCCCGAAATTGATTCGCGGCTTTCGCCAGGCAAGATCAACGCCCGAACATTTTCACCGCGTTCCAAAAGTTTTCGCACAAGGACATTTCCAATATGTCCCGTAGCACCCGTTACCAGCCACATATCCTACGCCTCGCTTTTGAGAAGGAGTGTATCCATCATCATGTTTGTAATTTCACGCGCCGTCTTTTCCCATTTCGCACCCTTTGGGTCAAGCAGACTTTGCAGCAGAAGCCCCATCGCCATCGAGACGATCATGCGCGCGGTTAATTCAGGGTCAACTGGGACGAAGGAACCTTCATCCACGCCTTTTTTGATAAGTGAAGTGAAATGCTTGTGATAGCGGCGGTAGGGGATGATGCTGGCCTGCCAGATCTTTTCGTCGCGGCTGGCTTGCAGCCAGAATTCAAGGAACATCGGCAGACCTTCACCCGCCGTTGCAAAAATATATGGAAAGGCTTCGGTGATTTGTATGAAAGTTTCAGGGACCGTTTTATCTTTCGATGCTTCGATGGCTGCATCAATGGTTTCCAGCCATCCATCCAACAAGGCAAGGAAGAGCGCCTGCTTGCTTTCAAAGTGATGATAGAACGCACCCTTGCTGATGCCCGCTTCTTTGCAAATATCATCCACGCTCGCGGTATTGAACCCGCGTGTGGAAAATAATTTGACGGCCGCTTCAATGATCTTTGATCTTGTTTCTTCGCTTCGCTGTTGCAATGTGCCTCTTGAAAATAAAAACCGACTGGTCGGTTTGTTTTTACTCCCTAAAGATTGCACTGTCAAGATGAAAAACATAACAATCCATTAAACGAGTCGAGGATGGCAACTGCCATCCTCGATCAAACTACGGTCCTCGTTGTGCTTGGATAAAATACTACGTGATAACCGCTGAACGCTCATATATTTCATCGATTTTAATCATCTGCTCTTTACTCAACAGGCCGAATTCCATCGCCTGAATGTTTTCCTTCACCTGTGCAACCGTCTTGAAACCAGGAATGGGAATGGCACGGTCGCTGCGAGTCCAGATCCAGGCCAGGGCAATTTGGGCCTGTGTTCGTACATCACCAGCATCAGCGAACATCTTTCGTACTGCCTCAACACGCTGGATGTTCAGTGTTGGCCTCTCAGCCCGCAAGTCCCAGCTGTGCCGTATATCGTCTTCTGGGAACGTAGAATCGCGGTTCATTTTGCCTGTCATCATGCCCATGCCGAGGGGGGATCGGATGATACTGGCTTGATCGTGTTCCTCACAGACCGCCAGCATTTGAGGCACATCGTATGCCATATGCAGCAAAAGCTGGATCGCCGTGCAATGTGGACCTTGCGCAAACACCTGCGCACCTTCAGGATCATCGGTGCTCCAGCCATACCAGCGAATCTTGCCTTCATCAACTAGCTTTTCCAGTACGTCACACACTTCGGCGGTCTTCTTGATTGGGTAATCGTACTTATGAAATTGATAGAGGTCAATATAGTCGGTCTTCAGGCGGCGCAGGCTATCTTCACATTCCTGACGGATGCGAGGGACAATATCATCGGTTTCCGAGACGATGCGTTTCTCTTCGTCTACAACATAGCCGAACTTCGTTGCCAGGATGACCTTGTCGCGCCGACCCGCGAGAGCCTGACCGAGCACCCGCTCGCTGCGCCCGCATCCGTAGTTGGCCGCCGTGTCGAAGAAGTTGATTCCCGCTTCAAGCGCATAGTGAATGGCGCGGATCGATTCTGCATCGTCTACTTGTCCCCAACCCACGGGTTCCATGCTGCCATTTGCTTCCAGCCAGTCCCAGGGCCCGCCCATTGCCCAACAACCCAATCCCATCGCGCTTACTTCGAGATTACTGCGTCCTAACCGTCGTTTGAACATATTGCCTCCTGAGTTGAATTTGCAGAATAGCAATGCAATCCCTTATGCTTCAGTGTTGAAGGAGGAATGCTTGCTGAGAACAGTCTATCAAAAGCTGTACTTGTTGCGTTTTGAACATCACACTACGTGATTATCGGTGAACGCTCATATATTTCATCGATTTTATTCATTTGTTCATTACTCAATAGACCGAACTCCATTGCCTGAATGTTTTCCGTCACTTGCGCGACGGTCTTGAAACCAGGTATGGGAATAGTGCGCTCACTGCGCGTCCATATCCAGGCTAGGGCAATCTGGGCCTGGGTTCTTGGGTCCCCAGAATCGGCGAAAAACTTTCGTACCGCATCAATACGCTGCAAACGTAGCAGTGCCTCATCTGTCCGCAAGTAGTCCTCCTGATAGTGCCGCAGATCATCTTCCGGGAACGTGGAACTCTGGTTGATCTTGCCCGTCATCATGCCTCCGACAAGCGGAGATCGGTTGATACTGGCCTGATCGTGTTTTTCGCAAGCCGCCAACATTCCAGGCACATCATACATGACCATGCCCACATTCAGGAAATGCTGGATCGCTGTGCAATGAGCGCCTTGCGCAAACGCCTGCACCCCGACAGGATTATCGGTACTCCAGCCATACCAACGTATCTTTCCTTCTTCAACCAGCCTTTCCAATGCATCGCGCACTTCCGCAGCCTTCTCCGGATCATAATCTCCCTTATGAAATTGGTAGAGGTCAATGTAGTCGGTCTTCAGGCGGCGCAGGCTATCTTCACACTCCTGACGGATGCGAGGGACAATATCATCGGTTTCCGAGACGATGCGTTTCTCCTCGTCTACAATATAGCCGAACTTCGTTGCCAGGATGACCTTGTCGCGCCGACCCGCGAGAGCCTGACCGAGCACCCGCTCGCTGTGTCCGCACCCGTAGTTGGCCGCCGTGTCGAAGAAGTTGATTCCCGCTTCAAGCGCATAGTGAATGGCGCGGATCGATTCTGCATCGTTCACCTGTCCCCAACCATCCGGTTCTTTGCTGCCATCTGCTTCCAGCCAGTCCCAGGGTCCGCCGATTGCCCAACAGCCCAATCCCATCGCGCTTACTTCGAGATTACTGCGTCCTAACCGTCGTTTGAACATATTGCCTCCTGATTATTGTGATATAGAAACAGAACACCCACGATTTTCGCAGAGCCTAACGCAGTGTTAGGCGAGCGCTTGTTGCGCCTTGGTTATAGCGCTACGAGATAACCGGTGCGCGCTCATATATTTCATCGATTTTATTCATTTGTTCATTACTCAATAGACCGAACTCCATTGCCTGAATGTTTTCCGTCACTTGCGCAACGGTCTTGAAGCCGGGTATGGGAATGGTGCGGTCGCTCCGAGTCCAAATCCAGGCCAGGGCAATTTGGGCCTGGGTTCTCGGGTCCCCAGAATCGGCGAAAAACTTTCGTACCGTCTCAATGCGCTGGAAGCGTTGCGTCCACCACTCATCTCGCATGTCCCAAGGGCTTCGGAAATCGTTCTTTGGAAATATCGTCTCGCTATTGAACTTGCCCGTCAAATTGCCATGGCCGAGGGGAGCTCGGATGATACTGGCTTGATCGTTCTTTTCGCAGACTGCCAGCATTTCAGGCATGTCAGTTCCCATATTCAGCCAATGCTGAATCGCCGTGCAATGTTGACCTTGTGCGAACACCCGGGCCCCTTCGGGATTAATGGTGCTCCAACCGTACCAGCGTATCTTTCCTTCTTCAACCAGCCTTTCCAATACGTCGCGCACTTCAGCAACCTTCTCCGCAGGGTAATCATCCTTATGAAACTGGTAGAGGTCGATGTAGTCCGTCTTCAGGCGGCGCAGGCTATCTTCACATTCCTGACGGATGCGAGGGACAATGTCATCGGTTTCCGAGCCGGTGCATTTTTCTTCGTCCACAACGAAGCCGAACTTCGTTGCCAGGATGACCTTGTCGCGACGCCCCGCGAGGGCTTGGCTGAGTATTTTCTCGCTATGACCGCACCCGTAGGTGGCCGCTGTGTCGAAGAGGTTGATCCCGGCATCCAGGGCATAGTGAATGGCGCGGATCGATTCTGCATCGTCCACCTGTCCCCAACCATCCGGTTCTTTGCTGCCATCTGCTTCCAGCCAGTCCCAGGGCCCGCCGATTGCCCAACATCCCAAGCCCATTGCGCTTACTTCGAGATTACTGCATCCTAAACGTCGTTTGAACATATTGCCTCCTGAGTTGAATATGCAGATTAGCAACGCAATCCCTTATGCTTCAGCGCTGAAGGGAGGAATGCTTGCTGGGAACAGTCTATCAAAAATGGATGCAAAATAAACCATCCTTTAGACTGATTTATTACTTGACAAGGTGTGCTACAATGAAATTAGAAGAGACTTTGTTTATATACGATGCGCTCCACAGCCTGTGGAGCGCATCGTATATAGTTTTGACAGATACAGCTACGTTAGTCAACTCTTGGTGCTGTAATTGATGTGGCTCAATCTCTTTTTCAGCCCCATTGGCTTGAGGATCAAATCCGCTGGACACCAATCGGTGAATACGCTTTGTAATGTCAACACTCCCACGAACACAGCAAGCGCAAGCCCAACGGTTATGTTGACCCAATAGGCAATTGCGGCGGCAATCAGGATCATAATCCCCCGGAATAAGTTTCTGCCGTTTTCAAGATCCATGGCTGTTACTCCTTTCGTGTGTTGACAATGGGCGCAGAAACCCGCGCAGGGACAGAATCAAGCCCAACCCGATCAACAGAATTGCGAAGATCACCCAGTCCAAATCAGCGGACTCAAAGAGGAAGCGCAGGATCGGGCGCATAAGTTCAAGTCCGCCCCATGCGAGCATGAGGATTCCGAATCCATTGTTATCATCCTTTGTGGGAAGATTGTTGATGGATCGAACACCATTGATTCCGAGTACGATCAGGCCAGTCCCCAAAATGCCAACTCCGAAGGGGATGAAGTCGAACAAGATGGTTATGCCCCAGAGAATGGCTAGCAATCCCCAAGCCACAGTTTCATATTTGCGATTCAAGATTTGAGTTTTATCCATTTTTACCTTCCATTGTTATTTTCAGATGAAGCACATCCACAGCCCCCATTGTTTACGGCTTCGGAAGCGGGGATTGCATAATTCAGGTCGAGGATAAACTTGTCCATTTTGGAGGCTGCTCCTGCCCGGACTCTTTTCCCGACTTCGATGGCTTCTGCGATTTCCTGCTCGTCGGCTCCGCATTCCAACGCCATTTTCGAGGTGGATTGCAGACACGGCTGACAGTTCGCAGTGATGGAAGCGCCCACTGCGATCAATGCTTTTATACGATCATCAAGTTTCATGGAATATCATCTCCTTTCCACCCTTATAGACGGAGCTTATCAAAAAAGGATACACCTCTGCGTCAGAATATAGTTACTTCACGCTGCACGGCATTTCCTCAACCCAGTAGAATTCACAATGGGTTTCGAGTTCTTCTTTCAATTTTGTTTTTGCGCGATGCAATCTGATTTTGACAGTATCCAATGTTACCCCCAGGATTTCGGCGATCTCGTTGTTTTTCAATTCCTCCCACTCGCTTAACACAAGGACGGTTCGATAGTTCTCTGGGAGTTTTTCAATATACCCTCGGATGCACTCGTTCATTTCCTCCCGAATAAGCTGTTTCTCGATCAAAGGCTTTTTTTCTTCTGGACAGATAGCCTTATCGGTAATTTTGATTTCATCCAAATCTTCCGACAATGATGATTGAACCACGTGCTGAAAGGATGGACTCCTCAATCTGTCCAACGCGGTGTTTGTTGCGATTCGATATATCCATGTGGATAGTTGCGACTCGCCCCTAAAGTTTTCCAATCCCTGATGAACTTTTACAAAGGTTTCCTGGGTCAGGTCTTCGGCCTCAGACTCGCCAGCCAGATGCGTCAGGTAACGAAGTATTTTTGGCTGAAATATCTCGTAGATTTCCTGGAACTCCAACTTGTTCGCGTTCATCTACTTTTCTCCGTGATTAGGTGACAGTCACTTTCAAAAAGTGACTGTCACCTTTTTTATTTATACAGATTTGTAAGCTCGTATTACTTCAGACGGAAACAACAACTGTTGGTGGTATTCTCGCGTTTCCACTTTGAAGCCGTGTTGATGCAGGGTGTCTCTCAACATTACGCCTCGACAGCCTCCCATGAGTTTGGGTGACCAGTTGTATATGCGGTCATAAACTCGGCTTCCCCATCGTTCGCCTTCCGTCATATTGACAAGGATCAACTTTCCACCTTTTTTGAGGACGCGTTTGAATTCTGCAAGTATTCGTCCCATAGCTTCAAAGGGGATGAGGTCGAACATATAGTTATTTACCAGCGTGTCCATAGACTCGTCTTCCTCTTGAAGATGAAACGCGGTCCCAACCTGGAGCGAATAATTCGCACTGCCAAGTATTTGGAGTCGTTGTTTGGCTTTTTCCAACATTCCCTTTGACAGGTCAATGCCGAGGTTTCGCCCATGTGGGTTGCGCCTGACAATTTCATAAAAGGCCAGGCCAGTTCCCACTGCAACTTCCAAAATATGCTGACCGTCTTGAATTTCGGCAAGTTCCAGTGCCCGCGACCGGGCCTTGGTTTCGGTTAATCTGCCCCACATGTTATAAACGCTGGCGATCTCATCATACACCCGTCCGATTTCACTCTGGGGGACTCTGGCATCAAGTTTTTTGTTTGAAGATTGCATGATTATCGGCTTTCTTTACGCAGGCTTATAAGCTGTGATCTTCGCGCTGTACACGGCCTTATAAACAGCTTCCCGTGGATATTCGGTTACATCCAGTTTCATTTCATCCAACGCGCTGTCCACGGTCTGCTTGTCGAAGAAAACGGGTTTGATGGAAATATCAGTGAAGCCAACGGACTCCATCATGCCGATGTAATCCTTCGCTTCCACAGCGCCAGCTACGCAGCCAGCCCACGCGCTCAGGCTGTTTCGAACGATCTCTGGGAGTTCTCCGTCAGTCACAATATCTGAGACGGCGAGTTTGCCGCCAGGGGCAAGTACGCGGAAGGCTTCGTTGAACACTTTTTCCTTGTCAGGCGAGAGATTGATAACACAATTTGAAATGATGACATCCACAGTGCTGCTGTCAACAGGGAGGTCTTCGAGATAACCTTGGCGGAATTCGACGTTCGTTGCGTTGACTCGCTTCGCGTTGGCTTGTGCGCGTTCGATCATTTCGGGAGTCATATCCACGCCGATCACGCGTCCTTCGGGACCGACTTTCTGTGCAGCCAACAAACAGTCGAGTCCTGCGCCTGAGCCAAGATCAAGCACGGTTTGCCCAGGCGTCAGTGACGCAAGCGTGATCGGGTCACCGCAGCCGTAACTGGTGCTGGCTACATCGGACGGAACGGTGGTGAGCAAATCAGCAGGGTAGAGATTGCTTTCGGGACTGGAACAACTGTCGCCGCAGCATGAAGCGGAACTTTTGATCCGCTCCGCATAATGTTCGCGAACGGTCTCATGAATGGGATTTGAAGTTGACATTTTATATCTCCTTATATAGAAGTTTGTCTATGTATGTTGCTAAAAAAACGGGACATGTCTCGGCCGAAGACGCGTCCCGATTAAGCCTTGAGGGTTTTCAGAAGGTTTTCAGTGGTGATGCTTTCAGGTGCGAACTTGATCATTAATTGCCCGCAGCAGACCGCGACGTTTTCCTGATTGAGTGAATAAAAAGTTTGCTTGCCTTCCTCACGGACGGTGACCAGATCGGCTTCGCGCAAAATGGCGAGGTGATGCGAAACGGTGGGCTGCGAGACATCCAGCTTTTCAACGATCTCGTTGACCGAAAGCGAATCACAGCAGCACAGGTTCATGATCTTCTGACGGGTTTCGTCAGAGATGGCTTTGGCAAAGAGGACAGGGTTAAATTTCATATTGATGACCTTCTATTTGATATTATATAGATAAATGCCTATTTGTCAATGGCAGAAACCTCCGAGTTCTTTAAGAACTCGGAGGTATGGATGAGTTATCTTATTTGCTCGTCAACATTCCAAGACGATCAATGTAATCACCCAAAACTTCAAATGCATCTTCGATGGGCTGAGTGCTGGTCATATCCACGCCTGCAGTTTTAAAAACATCCATAGGCGATTTGGATGAACCTGTTTTGAGAAATTCGATGTGATCTTCCGCGGCATTTGGTATGCCGGTAAGAATCCTTTTGGCAATGGCGTTGGCAGCCGAGATGCCGATGGCATATTGGAAGGAGTAGTAGTCAATATAAAGGTGGGTTGTGAACGTGGCCCAGGTGATGCCGACCCGTTCGCGGTCCAGGTTCATATTGCCGCCGAAACCTTCGCTGAAGAGGTCAGCCATCAGTTCGATCATGGAATCGGCTGTGAGAGGTTGTCCCTTTTCAATGCGTTGATGTGTTTCGAGTTCAAAGCGGGCGAGGGTTGGCATGATGAAGAAGTAACGATGGAAGTTGTCCATGGCTTCTTCGAGCAGCGCGATTTGGAAATATTTATCGGGATTGGACTTGAGCAGATGTGCGCGAGTCATGGCTTGATTAAAGTTGGAAGCGGTCTCCGCGATGATGGAAGGATACAAATAGTAAAACATCGGCTGGGCACGACTGGCATAGTATGCGTGCATGGAATGTCCCAACTCATGCGAGAGCGTGCTCATGCTGCCGATGTCATCTGTGTAGCTCATCAAAATAAAGGGATGTGTATCCTGCGGGACGCGGGTCGAGAACGCGCCTTGACGTTTGCCAGCGTTGGGAGACCAATCCACCCAGCGATCTTTCAGACATCCTTTGCGCATCACGTTGACGTATTCATCGCCCATTGGCGCGAGTCCTTCGGAGATATAGTCAACTGCTTTTTCAAAGGGAACATGATGCGATTTGGTTGTGAGCGGCGCCCAGACATCGTAAGGGTGAAGTGTTTTCACTCCAAGAGCTTTGCGGCGAATCTTCCAATACTTGTGCCAAAGGGGAAGATTCTTTTTGAAGATGTTGATCAGGTTGTGGAACATCTCCACTGGGACATTGCCATTGAAGAGAGTCGACTCGAGCGATGAATCGAACTTTCGTACTTTCATGTTGAACACATTTTGCTTGATGGATGTAGTGAGGTTGCTTGCGAGCGTGTTTTTATGTTCGAGATATTGATCGTTATAGTTTTCCCATGCGGTTTGACGCGTCTTGCGGTCGGAGCCATTGAGGATGGCGTCAAATGTGCTTTGGGTCAGGTCAACTTTTTTGTCTTTTTTGTTGCGGGCGGGCTTGAATTTGAAATCGGCATTCGCCAGCATGTTGGTTGTAATGCGCGTGTTGCTGAATGGATCGCGTAACATACCGAGTAATTCCTCCACTTCAGCATTGCGGACATGCGCCTGTTTGCGGAAGAGATCATTGAAATAGTGTTCATATAATTTCATGCGTAGATCATCTTTAAGCCAGTGACGTAATTTGATTTCGCCGATGGCCAGGAGCTCAGGGTCAACAAAGGATGTTGCCGCGCTGGCCCGGGCAAGGGCGCTCATGGCTTTGCCGTTCATCGCCGCGCCTTGTTGATCGCCAGTGTCCACCGCACTGGACATGGTGGCGTAGACCTGCACTTTTGTGGCGCGTTTTGAGATTGCCTCTATGGCATCCATTGCTTCAATAAAGACATCAACGCTGTCACCGAGATGACCTTGATACTTTTTTATCGGCACAAGGCTTTCGAGAAGGTTTTTTATTTCTGTGTCAAACTTTTTGGGAGAAGAAAAAACACTTTCGGCATTCCATGTTTGATTCTTTTTTACCTTGGAGCGGGGGAGAGGAGTGGTCATAATTTGTTTTCCTTTTGGATATGTCAAATTTGAAGCGTGAATTATATGATAATCCAACATCGCAGAGATAAAGAAGTTTGTTCTTGAATTACAAAAGATAAAATAACTACGGGATATTACTTTGCAGGTAATATCCCGTAGTTATTTATATTCACCGCATCCTAAGCGTTGAAGCGAGTTGTTTCAGCAGATGGCTTAATTGCCTGTAAGGCTCACTTCCAGTGTGAAGGGGATATCGGTAACAGAGCCAAGCCCGAGTGCGTTGGCGACATCGATACGGTAGTCGCCAGCCGATGGAAGTGTTCCAGTCCATGTCGGATTAAAATCATAAGGCTTGAGCGTACTGCCATTGGGAGCGTAAATGGCGGTATTGACTGAATTGGCAGGGGCCGTAAGTTTGATGGTCAAAACCTGACCCAAGTTCGCGGCCAAAACATATTGAACGAGTCGATTTCCTGAAAGGGCGGTTCCTGTCACTGTAGTTGTGGTGGTTCCAGCCGCAAAGCTAATGCGGATCAAATTGGAAGTGGTTGGTGTTCCGCCTGTGGAATTGCAAATGGCTGCGGGACCGTTCGCTGAATTACACGGTACTTTGAGTACACTTCCAGCCGCCAACGAGTTTGAGTTGACCATTTGCAGGACTTCTTGATCTGCGTTGTATTTCAACGCAATGGAATTCCAGGTGTCTCCAGATTGGACTGTGTGAGTTCCCACACAGGGCGGGCCGTAAATTTTTCCGACACTGCCGATATTTGGCACAGTAACTGTTGTGTTTGGCGAGATCTCGGCTGGAGTCGGCGGGTTCGCAGCGCTTACCTGTTTGGGGTCAGCCCCATAACAGCGGGCGATCTGCCATAGCCATTCCCCTTTGACTACTTGATGTGTTACGGTCGAGCCGGCTGGTAGATTCGATAGTGTGGTTTTCGTGACTGTGGCGCTTACAGCTTGTGACGGGGCGACACTGCCGACAACTGCGGTTGCGCTGGTGGAGACGGAAGCCGCACCCATGTCAGCTTGAGTGATTTTATAGTTGACAGAGCAGGTCACAGTGGCGTTCGAAGCGAGCGTCAGAGTCGCCTCACCGCAAATAATGGGTGCGCTGAAACCAGTGTCGCTTACTGTAAATTGGGCACCTCCCAGAGGCGTGGCACCCACGTTTGTGATGATATAGGTATACGTAATTGTCTGGTCGATTCGATCATAGGTTGTGGGGTTGGCCGTTTTGGTCAATGTCAAAACAACAGGCCGTACTGTGGCGACCGTGGTGGTAATGGGATTTGAATTGATCCCATTTACACTGGCCGTTGTAATGGTGATTACCGAGCCTTTTTCGAGATCGGTTTTTGTAATTGTGTAGGAGGATGTGCAAACGAGGGTTTCGTTCACATCAAGAATTTTATCCGCTATCTCCGGGCAGGTTGCGCCTGTCACGGTGACGGGGCCGGGCACGGAGGTCGTGCCTGTGTTCTTGACGTTGTAGGTATAGTTGATGATCTGTCCCTCTTTATTAAATGGAACTGAGGTATCTGCCGTGACGGTGAGTTCAATTGTCACCACGGCGGGCAACAGCAGGGCAGGAGTGGGTTGTGGTTGGTTGGAGCCGGGGAAGGAGCAGGATGCCAGGATCAAAACAATAATTGTGGATGATATAAGCAGGCGGGTTAACTTGGTCATTTTCATTTCCTTTCAAATATGGCGCGGCTCGAAAAACTTTATCTGTATTGGATGGAATTAGTATAGCATTAATGGAGCGGCGAAATTCATTTTTGGAAATAAAAAATTAAAACTTCCCAATGTTTTCTTGCAATGCTTGTGTAAATAGTACGCCTTCGTTCTTCATCGATTAAGTTTGTAAATGGTTATATGGGATTATACGTATCCCCATAAATATAATTTGGTCACCGACCGCAAACTTCCACGAACTGATGCGGTTGAACTGTGCAACTTCCCAAATGTTCAACCGCATCATGTATTTTTTTTCAGCCAACCTAACAAGAGAGTTAGTCGGGTATGTTCAATAACCATCCTGCTTCGATCCAGCTCTTCGTGATTACATGGCCCGGCTTGCGGAATTTGTGTGTGTTGGCTTCCACGATCTTATCCACCGATGTTCCGTATTTACCAGCGATTGTATTGAGAAGTTCCCCGGGTTGCACGAGATGTGTTGTTCGAGTGGTGAAGATGTTGTAGACAGTTCCATTATGGATAATCGCCAGAAAACAGGAAAAAGATTTGCCATCCACAGCCGTGATATGAAGCCACTGATCCCCAACGCGTTGCAATGCGGATGGCAGAGCCGTGATCGCTGTAAAGAGAAAATCGCCGGTCAGGGTATGTTTCCCGCTAAGAGTCTGGATTGTTTTGGCAGAGATATTGTTTCCGTCACGTAAATTCTTTGCGCCTGTTGTATTGACGGTAAACAAAGGTTCGGCCGAATGTACCGTGGTTCCTTGATTCCCTGTTTTGAAAGTCATCACCGTTCTAGGGGCGCTGATCGAATGAATTTCCAATCCCGACTCGGTCCCATCCCACCAGCGGCTGTGCGGTTTGGTGACCGAGTCAATGTGGTCAACCCCGCCTGCCCCGAAGAGATCGCCTGCATCGCCTCTATTGTACAGATTGAATTCCAGATCGTAGCGGCCATCCGCCTGCACCAACGAACATTCATAATGGAGAGCCGCGCTCATCTGTTGATTCTGCTGATTGCCCAATTCATCGATATGCCATATCGCAAGACCAGAACCGGGCAGCGATAGATCGCGCTTCGCCTGTTCCCGATTCTCGATGATGAAATATTCCGTCGGCATCGAGGGGTTGCGATGGATATAGATCTGATTGGCTCCAGCCTGAATCGTCGCGTTCATGCCGGCGCTGATGCCTGTCACTTGTGCCCAACCGGCTTTGTACTTAAGGTAGGCATTGACGTGGGTCGGGTTTTTCTGGTTGGCATGATTGCCCGAACACATCAGGCAGAAGTTGCCGATGCCCGCGGACTCTTGTCCGTAGTCATACAGATCGGGGAAGTCGCAGATCATGTGGCCGTTCTCATGACAGAATGTGCCAAGCGAGAGTTGATTTGTCATGTCTGTGATCTGGTAATCGTAGGCGAGTTTGCTAGGGGCGAGTTCAAAGGGCAGGAACAAAGACCATTGATGCGGCCAGAGACCAAAATTCCAGTTATTAGGACACCACCCTGCATAATAGGCGCTGATGGCGTACACATAATTCTGGTTATCAGAAGTTAAGCGTGTGAAGTCGAAGCCCTGATCCTTGAAGTGAGTCAGCGCTTCCTTGATTAGTACGCGGGCCATCATCCCAGGAGGGAGGGCCGGGTTACTGTAGTAGCTTTGTGGATTCTTCGCCGTGTAGTAAGGTGTGACAATATTCTTGTAACGCAGTTTGCCGTTCGAGATGTCATGGAAGTAGTCGTACACAGATCCATTGTTTCCGTACCCGTTGTATCCCTCTTTGTTGCAGAAGTCATCCACCTCCTGTTGGGTGATGGTGCCGGCGGGTTGATCTGGAAATTGGATCAACATGCACAGTCCGGTGAAGTCTCCAATTGTTTGGCGGGTGGGCGGCGCCGAGGCAATGCCGGGCGCCATGGTGCGGAGCAGGGATTCTTTTAGCTGTTCGCGGCGCAGCTCCCAGCGGGATTTTCCTGTCAACACAGGGCTTTGCATGGCTTGAGCCTTTGCCGCTTCAGGCGTCACTCGAATACCGCTTTCAATACCGAGACCGACCGCTTTGGTATTCGGAAGGCGTGGCCGCACTCCAGTGGATAGCAGCGCCTCGCCGTCAGAACTGAGGTCCGCATAGGTGTAGAAGCCTGTGATCGGGTCTTTTACGATGGTGTAACCATTAAGACATTCAAAAACGGCATGGTGCTGATTGCCCCATCCTTTGACCCACAATTCGGTTCCATCGGGCTGGGTAAAGGTGAACTGCTTTCCACTGAACGGTGTTGACATGAACGACTCCTTTTTGATTTTATTAGGACTTACGCAAGATGAAAAAGTTGACGGTTGAACAAAAAGCCATTACTGTTATGAAATGATGCCGAAAAAGGAACGAGTAACCCGTTTGGATTATTGTCAATACTTGCTGGTGAGCCAGAT
>JABFSL010000004.1 GCA_013140605.1 Anaerolineales bacterium | reverse complement strand
AGATTTTCCTGGTTAATCAGGAAAATCTCCTCTGTTGGTTTTATCTCATTAAGTAAGGTACGACGCACTTATTAATCAAAATAAATATTCAAGTCCGAGCAGTCAAAACGATTTCCACAGTTGGGGCAGGTGACCTTGCAATTCTTTTCGTGCATCTCGGTTCCGCAGCGGTCGCATGTCCATACTCTTTTCTCATTCCAAGTGATGGGTGGGAATGATGATATGTCGAATTGAGCGATATTTTCCACCCCCAATGATTTCAGAGTTTTTATAATATTTTCCGCATCGCTACTTAATTTTTCCACATAAATTCCCCTGCAAATTTCAGGCCAGTTTTTCAGCCATTTTGTACTGCGTTCATATACTTTGACCGCGCCGTTATAATTTCTGCGTGTGATGTGTAAATAGGTGACTGCCACCTGCAATATTCCCTGATACAAGTTTCGGATTTCGCCTGTTTCCTGACGCCAGGCATCTTCTAATTCTTCGTGTGCTTCAAAGAATTTCTTTTCGTTAAATAACTTCAATCCCTCAATTGCTTTCGGATGTAATATGCCGTTGCAAACAAATTCATCCTTCATCATTTATCCTTCATCCTTTTATCGCGGCAGTATACCATGTGGCTTGAGGTAGAATTCTTGCGGAGGTTATTGTGACAAGAGTTGCGCTTATTTCCAGTATTCTAATTGGCATTGGGTCGCTCGCATGGGGATATTCCGAGATCGGGCTGAATGCGGTGACACGATGGATCATCATCCTTGGGGCGGCATGGCTGGTCACATTGTGGAACGGCGTGCGATGGTTTTCATCGTTCGCTTTGGTTCTCGTTATTCTTGCATCTGCATTTGGCTTGTGGTTTCGGTTTGCACCGGGCTGGATGTTCTCAGGCGGGATATTTGCGCTGGTCGCATGGGATCTGACTCGGTTTCGTCAGCGCCTGATTTTTCTTCCCGCAAGAGAAGATAAGCGCGGAATGGAGCGCCGTCATATTGCGCGGCTTAGTTTGCTTTCGTTGATCGGGCTGTTCATTGCATCCATCACGATGTTTTTACGCGGGGCGTTTACAAATGAATGGGGCGTTTTATTGTTGATCGTGACCGTTTTGGATTTGGCCCAACTGATTGGATGGCTTCGCAAACGATAAATTATATTTTCGCCAGCCATTCTTCAGCTTCTTTTGGATGTTTAAAGTGAATCACTTTCAAATGGGCATTTTCGGGCAAAGCAAATAGCTTGGGATATTCGCGCTTGCGCCGCCAGTAGGTTTTGAACAGCCAATGGAAGAGCGAGTCGTCAGACCATACCTTCATGTGAGTCCAAAAATTTTCTACATTACCTGAGAATAATTTTTCCTTTGTAACAGCCCTGCGGATCGTGCGCGTCAGCATCCGCCAGAAGACGATGTGAAATGGATAATCCAGCCAGATGACTGCATCTGCGCGCGGCCAGATAATATCGCGCACCACATGATAATTCCCCGCCACCACCCAGACCTGTGAACTGGTCGCCGTTTCGGCGCGCTCTCGAAATACTTCGAGTTTTGCCTCGGCCCAATTCGGCTCCCAATGTAAAGCATCCAGCTCGATAAAGTTACCGCCAATTTTTTCTGCGAGTTGCTTCGCCAGTGTGGATTTTCCTGATGAGGTTGTGCCGATCACAACAATACGATGATGGGGGAATGAATTCATGGATGAAGTCTTTGAAAAATGTACTTACCAGAAAATCCACGAGTTCTATCTTGGTTCGGGAGAGTCAAGATAGCGTTTGATCAGATCATCGTATGCACCGAGGTTGAAATTGATGATCTCCCTGATTCGGCCGGGGGCGAAAAGATCTCCACGTATTACGATCATCAGATTGTCATAATACAATTTTAAGTACGGATTAACGATCTCGTTTTTGGCGAATCTGTTTGTGATGGTTTCGCGGTAACCGAGAGGCATGGCACGTTCATAATGTCCCACACGGCTGGGGCCGATGACTGGCAAATGTGCGCGCAATGGGTCGGCCAGCGCGTGCGAGTCGATGATGTAAATGTTCGGCCCAACATAATAGCCGAAGAAACCGATCACGTTCTGGTCAATCGGCGAGATGCCCGCCTTGCGGGCTTCGTCACCTTCGACGCCCAAATTGAATTTGGTATTGTATTTAAAGTGATTGGTCCAGCCGTTGGCGCCGAAGTAATAATATTTTTCGTTGGCGATTCCGTATTGGTCATCTGGAGAGCCGAACTGGTCGCCGCGCATCAAAATGGGCGGACGCTCGGCCGAAAGGCCGAGGATCAGAAGCAGGACAAGGCCGAGATAATAATAATTGGACGGGATCAGGCCAAAGGTCGGGCTGGGATCGTAGGTCAGTAAAAGTACGAGACCCGTTAGAAAAATCCCAGAGAAGAATCTACCAGACATAAAGTCGCCGCCAATCCACAACACATAGCAGGCGTAGAAGATCATCCCGACGGCGATGAGGATGCGTTTGGCGTCGCGTTGAAGGCCGACGGAGATCAGGCCGAGCAAGCCTGCACCGAGAGTGAAAGTATCCCAGTGAATGGAGTTGGTGAAGTAAGCCGCGCCTTGTTTGAGCAGGTAAAAGGTATCGAGACCTGTTTGTGCCTTGGTGTAAAAAGTATTTGGAAAGGGGAAGCCATAATAAAAGGTGGCGAAAATTTCCCATAGGATCAGAGGCAGAAAGCCAGTTAGTACAGCTTTGATGGCTGGACGTAATTGGGCACGACACTGCCAGAATTGATAGACTAGTGCGGGGAGAAAGAATAAGGCTGTGTCGAGGCGGTTGAGCGCACCGAGTGCCATCAATAGGGAAAGGCGGAAGAGTTTACGAATAAGTGAGGAATCTTCACGCAAAAAGACAATGAAAAAAATAACCAGCAGCAAATGCGTGAGCGGATTTTCAAGGCCTGAGGACGAATAATCCATGAAGGCCATCGAGCCGCCCAATGCAATTGTGGCAATAGTGATGGTACGCGTGGTTTTTGCAAAGTTTGAAAGAAAAAGATAAATTGCCGTCAGTGAAGTTATCAGGGGTGGCACATATAACGCATAAAGCGGATCTTTGAAAATACGCGCAAAAGGCAGGACGACGAACAACCATAATGGATGCGTAAAAGCCTGCACGCGCTCGCCGACATTCCACACCAGACCGTAGCCATGCAGGAAGTTGTCAATGAAGCGCATGGTGATGAAGGAGTCATCAGACACCCACAAGTTGCGGATGAGGATGGAGCCCAAGAGCAGGATTGCCATGAAGAGAAAAAATCGCGGCGGGTTTTCAATGCGCAGGTTGAGTTGGATCGGCTGGTTATCGGGGTTTTCTTGTGCCAAGGGATGGTCCCTCCATATGAAGATGAATGGATTATACAGCCTGTCATATTGATACAGCCCTTGCAATTTCTTCACGAATTGGATTGAGTGGGTCGTTGGGAATCGCAGTGATAAAAACATTTTCCGTACACGGACGCTCACCTGCACTGCACCAAACGCAGTGCGGTGCAAGTGTCGCGCACGGAAAACACGAAAAGAGCAGATTTTAAAGGTTTTTCGTGCCGTCCGTGTACAACGCGAAGCGTCACGGAAAATCCCAGAGGGCCGATTGAGTTTATAGGTGAGGCGGGGATTATAATTTGTAAACTGTGGTCTCGGTATGCCCCTCGAAAAGCACCCGGGGTTAATCGACCACCAATCTAAAATCGTGGTCTCGATACGCCGCGAAGAGCAAGAGCGCGGCTACTCGACCACCAATCTAAAATCGTAAATCGTAAATCCAAATGAGGCCAAATGTTTGATCTCCCTGATAATGAAATTTTATCTCTCTCCAAAGAGCATGTCTTCTGGACGTGGTCTGCGCAAGCCAAGGTGAATCCCATTGCTGTGAAGCGCGCCAAAGGTGTGTACTTCTGGGATGTGGACCAGAAACGCTATCTTGATTTCAACTCGATGACGATGTGCGTCAATATCGGTCACGGCAATGAACGTGTCATCAAGGCCATGCAAGATCAAGCCGCAGAGTTGCCGTATGCCGCGCCGGGCATGACGACAAAAATCCGCGCACTGGCGAGCAAAGTTGTGGCGGATGTCACACCGCAGGGCGCGTTGAGCAAAGTGCTGTTCACGCTCGGCGGCGCGGATGCGAATGAGAATGCCATCAAGTTGGCGCGTGGTTACACAAAGAAGCATAAAATTCTTGCGCGCTATCGTTCGTATCATGGCGCGAGTGCGGGAGCGATGGCCGCCACGGGTGATCCGCGCCGCGTGGGATGGGAGCCGAATCTGATGACGGGTGTGGTGCATTTCCTTGACCCGTACCGTTACCGCTCCACATTTCATCGCATGAATCCAAATATTTCAGAAGAGGATTTTGCGCGCGATTATGTAAATCATTTGGAAGAGATCATTTTGTATGAAGGGCCAGAATCAATTGCGGGCATTATCATGGAATCAGTGACTGGTACGAACGGCATCATTATCCCGCCGCAAGGATACATGCAGGGCGTGCGCGCCTTGTGCGATAAATATGGCATCGTGATGATCGCAGACGAAGTCATGAGCGGATTTGGCCGCACAGGCAAATGGTTCGCGATTGAGCATTGGGATGTCGTGCCTGATATTATGACGATGGCCAAGGGACTTACCTCCGCTTATGCTCCGCTCGGCGCGGTCGCAATGCGACCTGAGATTGCTGCGGCTTTCGATGAGCATGCCTTTGAAAGCGGGCTGACTTATACCTCGCATCCCATTTCACTGGCGGCGGCTGTGGCAAATATCAATGTCATCAGGGACGATAAACTCGTCGAGCACGCGGCAGGCATGGGCGGAGTCTTGAGGCGCATGTTGACCGATCTCGGCGAGTCGCATCCATCCATTGGCGAAGTCCGCAATATTGGGCTGTTTGGAATTATCGAACTGGTCAAAGATAGAAAGACAAAAGAGCCAATGGCTCCGTGGAATGGGTCGTCGCCAGAGATGGTTGCGCTGCGAAAATACTGCACTGATCACGGATTGTTTTTATACACACACTGGCATACCGTGTTGATCATCCCGCCGCTGATCATTGATGAGGATCAATTGAAGGAAGGCATGGATGTTTTGGATAAGGCATTGGAGATCACGGATAAAGCTGTGACAAAATAAAGTTGCAAGGGTTTTGCCACTGGACTTTTCAATTTGAATCAGTACAATGGAATTCAAATCATTTATTTTAATAAGGAGAATGTAACATGGAACAAATGCCCTCAAATACGCCCGTCATGGAATCCAAGCCTGGCCCCGCAGGCTGGCTGCCGGTTTGGATCAAGGCTATAACCAAGCCCTATGAGCAAACGTTCGTGGATATTACCGAACACCCTGATGTGAGTTCGAAGACTGCCTATATTTGGGTTTTCATCGCAGGGACTGTCTCTGGAATCATTCAGGCATTTTCCACCACGATCCGCATGGCGAGCGGGGTTGGTTCTCCATTCCAACAAATACCTCAGTTGGAACAATATTTCCCTCAAGCTGCAAGCGAAGGCGGGAGCGTTGGAGTCTCGTTGATTGGCGGGCTTTGTGCATCTCCGCTGGCAGGTTTGTTCTCTGTACTATTCTTCGCTCTGTTTGTGGCGATTATCCAATGGATCGCCAAGTTATTCGGCGGCACAGGGACATATGAGAAATTGTTATACGCTCTTGCGGCGATCACTGTGCCGTTCACCATTGTTTCATCGCTGTTCATTCTTCTCGGTGTGATTCCGTACGTGGGGATTTGTACAGGCGTGATCTCTTTTGGTTTGGCTATTTACTCTCTTGTGCTTCAAGTGATGGCGGTTAAAGCTGTCAATCGTTTTGGCTGGGGACAGGCGGCAGGCTCGGTGTTTCTGCCGGGCTGTGTGATATTTATTTTTTGCGCCTGCGTGGTCTTCGGCGGATTGATGCTTTTGGGACCGGTGATTGGAAAAACATTTGAAGGTATCAATAATTTTGCCCCGTAGTTGACTTTGTACACAAAATAAAAATACGCTTCTTGAATCGCAAACGATTCAAGAAGCGTATTTTTATTAACTCATCTTACGCGCCCTCATCCCCAACCCTTCCCCCGAAGGGGAAGGGAGTCCCCTCTCCCTTCGGGAGAGGGCTAGGGTGAGGGAAAAACCCACGTTTTCCGCAAAACTGTGTATGGTGAGTTATTAATACATCTGCTTTTTTACTCGCCTTGTTTTGGCGACGGAGCGGGGATGCGGTGCGCGCCCGGCAGGAGCGGCATATCTGCCATGTAATATGCATACTCATAGGCAGTGGTCGCTCCGCCTTCGCCGATAATCGGCTCGATCAAGTTATTACCGTTTGAGTCAATGCCGGAGATGATCTGATCTGAAAGCGCGCTTATTTCCGCGATGAGCGGCTCCATGTCCGAGCCAAAAGGCATGGACTGTAATTGCAGCGCCTTCTCAAGCAACTGCTCAGACCAGCCATTCATGTTCTCAAGGCAGAACAACAAATTGGCGCTTTGTAATTTTATGTTTTCTGTTGCGTCAACAGCTTGCGCCGCAAACTGCGCGTGAGAAATTGTCTGCGCAATATAGCCTTGATCGTTATAACCCGGGTCGCCATTTTGAAGCAGACCGAATCCGCCAGTGGGGTCGTTGATCGTGCCGTCTTTGTTCCAATCAAGATACTGATTTGTGTTCGCGTTCCCAACGATTAAGTTGATGATCTCTTCAGTCTTTATGCGAACAAGCGCTTCATCGCCATTCGAATATGCGATCTTTAGATCGTCAACATTTGAGTACAGCCAATCTGACGAATCCCATAATCCTTGAATGAGCGCGGTTTCCTTTGGGGCGGTATCAAAGGACGCGAGAATATGCCGCACATGCACCAACGCCAGCGGAGGGAATACAGAAGATGCGATGATATCGCTGGATGGTTCATCAGGATTGGGATCGTTGTTCGGTTCAACCGTAACTTCAAGCTGGTCAAACAACGACAGGATATTCTCCTGTTCGAGATTGGTGTAAACCAACTGCCCCTGAGCAGATTCTTCATCCATTTTGATCACGCCAACATTGCGGCGAATCTCTCCGCCCCCAGCGAGGTACCAGACTTCGTAATGTGTACCAGCTTTCAGCGCGGGAAGACCGGCGAGTGTCACCGTGGCTTTATCCATCAACCCGTTTTGATCTGAATAGTTAACGCGGCCTACAGCTTGATCTTCATCCACTGACGGGGAAGATAAAAATTGAAAGGCAATGAACGCCAGGCCAATAAGAACGAATGCGCCGATCCCTGCCCAAATCCAGTTGAAGGAACGCGCCTTTTTTTTCTTTGCAGCAAGGGCTTCGGCTTTTGCAATATCGGCTGTGCTCTTTGAAATAGTCTTGCCATTGAAAACTGCTGTAAGTTCCTCTGTCATTTCTGCGGCGCTTGCATAGCGCAGATTTTTATCTTTTGCGAGGGCGCGGTTGATGATGGCTTGCAGATCCGGTGAGATGCCAAAGATCGGCGGCGGCGGGTCGTTGAGGTGCTTCATCAGTACGCCGAAGGATGATTCTGCTTCGAAGGGAACCACGCCCGCCAGCATTTCATAAAGCATCACGCCGAGCGAGTAGATGTCGGTTTTGCGGCCTACTTTATCTCCGCGTGCCTGTTCGGGACTCATGTAAGCGGGCGTGCCGGAGACAGTTCCTGTCGAGGTTTGGATGGATGAATCGAGCAGGCGCACCAGCCCGAAGTCAGTCAGGATCGGTTCCACATCCGCTGGTAGTTGTTCATTGGCATCGACAGGACCTCCAGCTGAACGTAACAATACGTTGGCGGGTTTGATATCCCGATGGACGATGCTGTGGCTGTGGGCATAATCAATTGCAGAGGCAAGCGCGGAAATAATGCGCACGATCATATTCTGCGGAAGTTTTTCATTGCGGGCGTGCAGGGCTTTAAGATAATTTGCGAGCGTTGCCCCCGGGACGTATTCCATGATCAGGCAGGGCTGACCCTCCACCAGATCATAATCAAACATTTGGATGATGTTGGGATGACGCAGGCTTGCGACCACGCGCGCTTCACGTTCAAAGCGCATCCGCGTATCCGGGTCATGGTCGACGTGATCGCGCATGATCTTTACGGCAACATTTCGGTCAAGCGATGTGTGTTCGCCAAGGTAAACTTCGGCCATGCCCCCGCGTGCGATCAATTCGCCGATCTGCACATTCCCAATCGTCTTTCCATTCCAGTTGGACATTGCCGCATTATACCCGATAGTATAATGGGTCAGATTTCAGGAGACTTTAATGACAACCTTGCTTGAAGAAGTTTTAAAGGATTACATGCATGTGCGCGGATTTAAACTTGCCACAGCGGAATCATGCACTGGCGGATTGGTTTCGCATCGCATTACCAATGTATCTGGTTCGTCTGAATATTATCCCGGTGGGGTGGTTGCTTATTCGTATGAAGCCAAAGCCAGTATGCTGGGTGTTGCGTGGGATATACTCAATACACACGGCGCTGTCAGCGAAGAGACTGTTCTTGAAATGGCGCGCGGCGCGCGGAAGTTATTTGATGCGGATATTGCTGTTTCAGTGAGCGGGATTGCGGGGCCGACTGGCGGCACAGCGGAAAAACCAGTTGGCACAACCTGGGTTGGACTTTCCACAAATGACGGAGAATGGGCGCGTCATTTTGTTTGGGACGGTGACCGTGAGCAAAACAAACATTACTCATCGGATGCTGCTCTGCAATTCATCATTGATTATCTGGAAGGGAAACTTTCATGAAAACCGTTGTTATTATTTCGGCAAATGCTGAATGGAGAGTGGTAAAAGAACTGTATCCAAATCTTGAGATTCAACAATCTCCGTTTGGTGAGTATGCAGATCTGACCTTTGACCTTCAACCTTTGACGCTCTTTCATGGCGGCTGGGGGAAAATTTCCGCTGCGGCTACGGCGCAATATGTAGTTGATCATTTCCAACCTGAGTTGATTATCAACCTCGGCACCTGCGGCGGATTTGAAGGCCGCATTGAGCGGGGGACGATCATTCTAGCGGAGAAGACCATCGTTTATGACATCATCGAGCAGATGTCTGATTCAGATGAAGCCATCGAGCATTATTCCACCAAATTGGATTTATCCTTTCTGCCGCGCATTTTGCCATCTCCTGTTTTGCGCGGATTACTGATCTCGGCCGACCGTGATATTGTGAGTACTGATATTCCTTCATTGATAAAAAAATATAACGCCGTCGCCGCAGATTGGGAGTCAGGGGCAATCGCGTGGGTAGCTCAAAAGAATGGAGTCAAGTGTTTGATTCTGCGCGGTGTCACTGATCTGGTCAGCACAGAGGAGGGGGAGGCTTATGGAGATTACGACCTGTTCAGTCAGCGCACGAAGGAAGTGATGAGAAATTTGTTTGAGCAATTGCCCAAATGGCAGGATGCGATTGAAAAAGTGCAGCATGGATATAGGGGATATTAACACCCTGCGAATTAATTTTGATTCTATGGCTCTCCCGTTTTTAACGGGAAAACTACCGTCAGCTAAAAATGCTGCCGCGAATTTCGCTAATTCGCACGAATTTTCAAACCAATCCGCGAAAATTTGCGTAATTCGTGGCAAAGGTTTTGCTGCTTTGAAATTCAATCCCGCCAGAAACGGGAGAGCCGATTCTATTTGCTCGCCGCAGAGATCGCGTCTTTCATTTGCTGAGTATGCCCGGTAAGATGGAAATTGGGTTGCAGCAAGATGGAGCCAAACCGATAGAAACTACCTTTGTTTTCCACGAATTCATCAGGCAGGAATCCTACATAGGCGAGAGTCTCCTCGACTGCGCGGCGCAATTCACTCAACATCAAGGCAATACTGGGGTTTGCCGCAACTGTCGCTTGCACCTGCGCGTGGACATTGCTTCCAAATCCGTCATTAACGAGTTCGTAGCCATCGACCAGACTCGTGAGATAAGTTTGATTGAAGCGTTCTCCATGAATAAGATGAGCGACGATCTCAAGCGCGCTCCATTCCTGCGGATCGGGGCGGGTCATTGCCTGCGCATCTGTGACTCCCTCGAAACAACTGTCCACTTCTGCCATGCCTGCTTTATATAATTCACGAGCCTTATCAGCAAGTTCAATCCTGTTGAAAGGAACCTCAGGCATGGGACGCTTGCTTAATTCCATGATGACGTTTATCTTTTCTGCCCCGCGATAATAAACGACCTCGATCTTGTCGCCGCCTTTTTTACCGGCAATGGCATTCGGCAGACTATATGCATCGTTTCGAATGGGATGACCTGCCATTTCAACGATCACATCGTTGGTCTGCAAGCCGCATCTTTGAGCGCCCATTCCATCCAATACTCCATCCAATCTCAAGCCTTCGCGCACAGGGACTCCGAGGGTGACGGCTTGTTCCTCAGTGAAATCACCGGGGAAGATTCCCAGCATGGGACGATTGGCAATTCTCAAGTCCAGCCCGGTTTCGAGCACAGATTTGAGATTCTCCAAACTATCCTCCCATTCCTTGCGGAAACTCTCCGCTTTCCCTGCCCACGCGGAATCATCAGGGATTTCGTGGTCCATCCGAATCAGCGTGCTGCCCTCTTTTTCGGTAACAGTAACAGTCACCTCGGTCGGGACGGGATCGATATTCGAGTACCATCGAAACTTGACGCACTTGTTTTCATCCAATTCCAGATAATGGCCGCTGGAGTAAAAATCTCCGCGCCACCAAAGATACATACGGCCGTTGGGATGCGGTTCGACAGTGGCGACATCACACAGCCATTCGCGCAGGGAGGTTGAATTGGTAAAGGCGCGGTAGGCCAACTTGCCCGGAGCGTTCACTTGTATTTCAGCAGATGCAGTTGACATTGGTTCTCCTTAAGATGGGTGATCGGTATTTCCAATTTTACATTTATAACTGAATTGTTTGAAGGTTACACCCTACTGAAGTATCGAAATTTTCACTGTGTGGTTTTACCGTATAATTTGCAAATCAAATTTTACGGAGACGTTTATGCCAACTGAACGAAAACTTCATGTCTTTCTTTGCCATGCTTCACAGGATAAACCAGTTGTGCGCGAGCTTTATAAGCAGTTGGCCGCCGAAACATGGATCGATCCGTGGCTGGACGAGGAGCGATTACTGCCTGGCCAGAATTGGAATCTTGAAATTGAAAAGGCAGTCGAATCCTCCGATGCCGTGATCGTATGTGTCTCCAGCATTTCGGTTGCGAAGGAAGGGTATATTCAGCGGGAGCTGCGCCAGGTTTTGGATATCGCGCTGGAAAAACTGGACGGGGCCATATTTGTCATCCCCATCAGGCTGGATGAATGCGAACCGCCCCGCCAATTACGGGACAGGCAGTTTCTCGACTATTTTCCAGAATCCAGGCGGACAGCGGCTTTCGATAAATTGAAAGCCAGCCTCAAGATCCGCAAGGACGGTTTGGGGATATAAGTTTCTGTTTTTGTGAAAATGGTCACTTGTTTTTGTGTGAATTCGGCGTACAATAATTCCATGCTGGAAACGATATCGAACGCTTGAAGATACTGTCCATGTCTGGGAGGCAAACATGTCTGATGAGAAAACTGAGTTTCGTGAAAAAGCCACCAAGCCGCATCGCCGGATAAATCCATGTTTCATGACGGGGAAGGGGTGCGTGTATACCGAGCAAATTGACCGGGAGTTTGAGCATAGGAGGGAAAAAACATCATTCTCTGGTTTTATGATCCTTCCTTTCCGCCCCAATATATCTGTGTTCTATGACCTGTGCCTAAAGAGATTCGTTTCCTCATACGGGGTGACCGATGGGCCTGTTGGGATTATCAAGGCCGACCAGGTCCGAAAGACTGGTTATGTGATATGTGAAAAAATTTGTAAGAAGATCCAGGAATCTGATTTTGTCATCGCGGATATCTCGATGCCAAATGCCAATGTGTTTTATGAATTGGGGCTGGCCTATGGGATCGGTCAAAAGATCGTAACGGTATATCATTACAAGGAGACTTTCGGGGTGGAGATCTCAAAGTATCTTAGCGAGGCCGGTTGTAAATCGTATGCGTATGAAGATCTAAAACCGCTTATGATGGAGCACTTTCCGCTAAGTAATTATGTCTGGCAGCGGAATACATCCGTCTCCGTTGAATCGATGCCGACTACGTTATTAATTGACAACCTTAATTTCCCGGGCGGCAGTTTTAACTCATCCGCTGAAGATCATCAAAAAGATGACACATTTGGCGATATCTCTTTGAGTTTTGCGTCAAATGTGGCTGCTGCTGTTGGAGTTGCAATTGACAATATCTCAACGGAAATAAAGGGGAATCAGCTTTCAATAAAAATTCCAGATACCTATTACCCATTGATCAATGAACTTCGCACCGCCAAAGAGGTGCAGAAGGACGCCAACTTTAACGACATTCTGGAAAAGATCGAGCAATCGTTCTGCGCGATCATTCGTACAGGCGGGAAGAATTGCAACCCGATGATGTATTTCTGGCTGGGTTATTGCCATGCGCGCGGAAAGAATGTCATTCCCATCACGACCATTGCAAGAGAAGGGGAGGCCATTGATGACCTGGCCTTTGATATTCGCGCTCTTTGGCACATGACATTTTCCTTGAAAGACCCATCCTCGCTGGCAAGTGAAGTGGAGGAAACTCTGCACCAAATGATCCTTTCCGATTTCACCGAATGGTCACGCCGCAGATTTTGGGATGAGATGTTGGAGAAAAGAGGGAAGGTGTCGATCTTCACCGGAGCGCTTCACAATAAGGATATCGGGCGTGAGATGATCGGTGACTGGGACCTGCGCGCCGCCTCTGAGCTAACATCTTATTTTGCAAGCCATCAATACCGCGCCACCATCGAATCACCCATTTACCAGATCGAACATGTGGTTGGTAAAAAAATAGTTGATCGGGCTGGGTATATCGAAAAGCTGGAAGAGATGGTCAGTGAAAAAAACTGCGTGATTATCGCTTCCCCGGATGTGAATCCGCTCACGGAACTTCTTCTTGGAAAAATTTATGGAATAGACAAGAAATATTGGTTCGGCGCGGATTCCGAGTTTGATGCCGCGAACCATGCGCCAAACGCTGTGGTGGCATTCAAACGGAAGCCGATTGAGGAGGGCGTTACGGCCGATTCGGTCAGAGTGAGTAGTACCTTTTATCGGGAATATACGGATAAAGGCGAAAGGGAGAGAGGTTTCCTGGCGCCCTTTGTAACGGCCAAGAAGATCGCGGGCAGTTTTGTGAGCCAAACCGCAACACCCGAGCCGTTTACTGTTCATGCTCATCTGGTGGTTGTGCCTAACCCGTACTGTTCCAGATCTGAGACGCAAAAATTTATTGTCATATTGAACGGGGTCAGCGGTCCCGCCACATTTGCACTGACGCATGTCCTGACAGGAGGCGTAAGCCGCGAATTCGTTTCCTATGGCCAGAATTTTGACCCCAATTCCGAGTCGGAGAAGATCTTAAAACAGATCCTCGCAGAGTTTAATTCCTCTCAACGCGTAAAGCATGGATATCATTGCATCCTCGAAGTCAAGGTTGGTCCGCTCACGGAAGGAGTTGATGTAAAATCACGCGGACGCGGCATTTTTGACTGGCGGCACATCCTTGAGTGGAAATTGATCCGCGGTGTTGTGTTTGCTCTAACAACGTAAATCAAAAGATTTCATTGAAATAAATGGTTAAATAAAAAAGTTGTGACCCTGATGCCCGAGGTCACAACTTTTTTATTTATAATACCCACGGTCACAAATTGCGCTTTCCACCTTCAGAAAAAGCGCAATTTGTGACCGAGTGCGGTATAGATTAAAAGGATAACTATCTACTAACATTCCAGGTCATGGTGACAATTTCAGGCGTGATGTTTACGGATTGAAGTATATTGTTTTCATTCCTTTGCCCGATTTTTGACAGACGGTTTGCTATGGTTTGATTCCAATTGTCCACTCGCGCCTGGTCAATGGGGGAGTTGTCGATTTGCGCATCCGAAACTGATGCGATTAATTGACTGTTGCTCACACTTAAGTCCAGGCGAAAACTTAATGTATCTGTTTTGCCTGCATCATTGAGGCGTTGACGGATTCCAATGACTGATAAGTATCCTGATTGGAGGGAAACTTGCAAATCCTGTACGAGCGGATCGGCAATTGCGGCGCTGATTGCTTCCTGTAGTTCCTGTTGGGTGATGGTCGTATCCACGGTAAATGAGCCATCTTCATTTCGAGCGGTGCTGGTTTTGCAGGCGCTGACTAGAAACAGAAGAGCGGCCAGTAAAGCGGACATTGTTTTTGAAATTTTGTTCATGATATTCTCCAGTTTTTTTATCAATTATAGAACTGGATGATGTTCGATCTGTTATTACATTGTAAATTCCCAGTAAATTTTCGGCTGATTTGCGAAAATAAAATGCGTAACCTAAAGTACGGGATTCAGATCGGCAAAAACCAGCCGATCCCAAAGCTGGACAGGTTCATCCCCAAGCTGAGCAGGAATGCTTCAGTCCACTTGATCTGGCTGGCAGGGAAAAGATATAAAAAGACGCCTTCGATCAGCCAGATGAAAAATTCCGCTGTGAACAGGGTAATTAAATAATGCTGTGGGAAGAGAGACAAGACTCCCCACAGCATTATTTGTGTTAATACATTAACGATCACGCTTGCCAGCAATATCCCCGCCAGCGGCTTTTTTCTCCAAAGTGAATATCCTGAAATAAATATCCCTTCGATCAGAATGGTGATTGTCAGCGTTTTGATCACTGCTCTGTTTCGTTGCGTTTTTTAAGACGTAGGATGTAAAAAAATGCGATTATGATCGCGGTTACGATTGGGAATATGATGCACGCTGTGCATAAAAAAATAAGATTTATATAAGGTGAAAATATTCCCGTCGGGTTTAATTTTGCTTTGACCAGCAGATCATCCTGTTGAATGGTGACGTTGTAAATGGAACTAAACCCAGCCGTTTCAAAAACATTGCTCTGCCGCGTCTTCCCGTCTGAAAATTGGATCTCGATGCGATGATAGGGTGCCTCCACGTAGAAATTCGCATGGCAGGTGATCACTTCACATATGAAGCGCTGCGGCCCCATCTCTTCCAGCGGTTTTGCGTCACTGCAATCAGCCTGTTGGCACTCGAATAATATTCCGCCTGTGATGCTGACCCGGTCGCCGGGAAAAGTCTGCGTGAAATTAAAATCCATCGAGGGCTTGGGTCCCATGTCTGCCAGGGCGGTTTGAAAGGGAATGAGGGAAAGCAAAAGAGCCAACAGGGTGAATATCTTCTTATGTTTTAGATTCATCTTTGAATTCCTCGATTTTTGAAATTAGAATGATCCCGCGTGATGTGATGCATTGTAACAAATCCGCCGTATAATCTGACCGTCACAAGGAAATGGGGACATCCCCAATGACCGAAACCCGCAAAAATCCGTTTTTATCCGTGAGTCCGCTATGAAGTCCGTTGACCGCAAACTCCGCGTTTTTCTCTGTCATTCTTCGCAGGATAAGCCCATTGTCCGTGAACCGCTACGCGCCAGCGACCAATGCCGAGGGCCGGATTGATCCTTGGCTGGACGAAGAGAAATGTCCCGCAAGTATTGTATAATTTATCCATCACAAGATATAGGGAGATTTGATCATGCCCACTATTAGCCATAAATTGCGAGTTTTTCTTTGTCATGCGTCGCAAGATAAACTTGCCGTACGTGAATTTCACAATCGTCTTCTCGCCGAAGGCTGGATTGATCCTTGGCTAGACGAGGAAAAGCTCCTGCCTGGGCAGGATTGGGAAATGGAAATTGAGAAAGCCGTAAAAGCTGCTGATGCGGTGATAGTGTTCATCTCAAATAATTCAGTCACAAAAGAAGGATATGTTCAAAAAGAATTGCGATTTGTAATTGGTGTTGCAGATTTTATGCCAGAAGGCAGGATTTTTATTATGCCTATTAGATTAGATGAGTGCCCCGTCCCTCGACCTTTGAGTAAATTACAATATGTTGATTATTTTCCGAAAGAAGCAAAGGGAAAGTCTTATTTGCGTTTAATAGAGGCTTTACATACTCGTGTCGCAGACGTTGCGGATCAAGAAGTGACGATTCCCAAAAAACAAGTATCAGTCTCTTACCGATTCATTTCGATTCCGTTAACCTTAGCCCAGCAACCGAATGGCACTCAATCTCCAAGAAAAAGTGCATATGATAACCTCGGCTTGGAACCTGGACTACAAACACTAAACAATATCCCATTAAGCTATGAATATGAAATTTATACGCAAAACTCCGATGTGCCTCATTTTCCACAAATTATTACAATACCTTTTCGTATTGTAAATCCAATATCGATATACTTCCTAATTCAGGCTGATTGGGGACTAGTAAAATATCGAGGGGCGCAAGTTGGAAAAATAATAATTAGATTTGAATTTGGTGAATCTTATGAGTATCAATTAATTTTGGGAAGGAATATCAGAGATTGGAGTAGGGGTTCAGCATCAAATGCTGTTGATACAATATCTAGCCCTGATATTACCAGTGCCTGGGTAGGCCGTGCTCCAAACGGGAAACGAGGTGGAATGGATTTGCTTACAGTGAGTTTGCCAGAACAATTTCAAAGCCAGATAATTAGTTCCATAGATATTGTTGATAGTACATTGGACACCACGGGAGATTACAATCCTGGAATACATATATTGGCAATGACAGCCAAATTTGCTGAACTTGGCTAGATAGGCCTGTTGTGCGCACTTCATGATCTTTTTTCTCATAAAGAATCTTTATGCCCACAAACACTGACCGTAAACTCCGCGTTTTCCTCTGCCACTCTTCGCAGGACAAGCCCATTGTCCGCGAACTCTACCAGCGACTCAGCGCCGAAGGCTGGATTGACCCTTGGCTGGATGAAGAAAAACTTCTTCCAGGTCAGGATTGGGATATGGAGATCGAGAAGGCTGTGGAATCTGCCGATGCGGTGATTGTATGCCTATCCGATACTGCTGTGCATAAAGTTGGGTATGTCCAGAAGGAATTGCGAAAAGTACTTGACATTGCTGATGAGCAACCTGAAGGCATGATCTTTATAATTCCTATTTGCTTCGATAGTTGTGAAATTCCGCGTAGATTATCTTCTTGGCAATACGTAGATTATTTTCCAGAGACTCGTCAAAATTTGGCATATGGTCGCTTGTTAGATAGCCTAACACTAAAAGCAAATATGGTAGGCTTCAATATTGATGCCGCCACTCAAAATTCGGTGCAAGGCTCGCGTTTACGCGAATTGTTGGATTCCGGTATTGTCGCATCAAGCGCGGTGGTTGAGGTTGAAAGTACATTAGACCAAACTGTACAAGTCACTAAGAGAATTTTGAGGGCGCGGTTTGTTTATGTATCGATCTCGGACTTAAATAGAGTTTCGAGTCTTAATGCCTCTGCAGGTATTGCCCCAAAGATACTCAGCTATCTTTCCGTCAATCTGGACGAGAACGTGCTATTCCGAGCATCCAAAGGTTCCCTACAGGCAACTCGCATGCTTGATATTCGCAAACTGGACTCTAAAATTAATTTGGATGCCCCCAATCTTCAAAGTTTTATGACGGTCCCGTTGCGTTTACACAGACTGTCGATCGGCTCTATATTGATATTTGGCAAAGAGGGAGGCACATCTTTTTCAGAGGAGGATGAACTTCTTGCTTCGTTTATAAGCATACAAACCTGTGCCGCAATAGAATCAATCTGGCTTTCCAAGGAATTGACAAGCACTCTGAGCGCGACCGCAACCATATATCGATTGAGCGCTAGGATTATTCAGATTGATAAGCTTGATGATGCGTTAATTGCTATAACTGATGCTGCTCGGAAACTCAGTCGTGCGACTTCGGGAGGAATTGTATTGTTAAACAGCCATAGCGAAGTCGAGACTGTGGCCGTTTTTGACCCCAGTGGTGTACATTTCGGTATGCAATATCCTGTGGAATTGGTTAAGAATGCGATGGAATCAAAACAAACCATTATTACCTCCACTGACCGTCAAACCGAAATCTGTCTTCCGGTTCAAACTCAATATCGTCGGTATGGGGCAATATGGCTCAATATCCAAGAGGAGCAATTTTCTTTTGTTGACTTGTCCAGTATTCAAACTCTGGTTGTACTAACTAGTGTGTCACTAGAAAGGTATGTTTTGCTTCGAGAAACACACCAGCAAGTCGGACAATCGAAATAATTGGAGGGAAACCCACATGACCGAAACCCGCAAACTCCGCGTTTTCCTCTGCCATTCTTCTCAGGATAAGCCTATCGTCCGCGAGCTCTACCAGCGACTCAACGCCGAGGGCTGGATTGACACTTGGCTGGACGAAGAGAAACTCCGCAAATTGGTTGGTTCACTTCGATATGAAGATAAATCTCCCAGGTGTTGTTTAAATCTAAGGTTTGTTCTATGAAAACATTTGGGGAACTTCTATATACATATCGCAAGCAATGCAGAGATCCAAAATGGAAGAATGCTCTTTCTCAGCAACGGCTTGGAGAGTTATTAGGTGAAGAGCTGGGGATAAGATATAGTGGAGCAGCTGTCAGTGCTTGGGAACGGGGTGAAAGCAAAATTCACCAAGATGATCGTCTTTTGTTGATCAGTCTGCTTATAGTGTTGCACGTTTACGGCGGCATTAAATCGCTCACCGAGGCAAATGAAATGTTAGAGGCTGGGAACTATCGCTCTCTCAACTCGGAAGAAATTCAACGTACTTTCCATGAAGTGCCTTTAGAAGCGCGCGATTCATCCTCGCTAGCCTATTCCCAAGACCCAGTCGGAGTATCAAAATCAGCACAAATTGCAGTTCGCAAACTCCGCGTATTCCTCTGCCACTCTTCGCAAGACAAACCGATTGTCCGCGAACTCTACCAGCGACTCAACGCCGAAGGTTGGATTGACCCCTGGCTGGATGAAGAGAAACTTCTCCCAGGTCAGGATTGGGAATTGGAAATCGAGAAAGCAGTAAGGAAAACCGACGTGGTCATTTTGTGCCTTTCAAATAAATCCGTAACTAAAGAAGGGTATGTACAGAAAGAAATTAAACGGGCACTTGATATTTCAGATGAAAAACCTGAAGGAGTAATTTTTCTTATTCCTCTTAGATTCAATGAGTGCGATCTTCCCGTTCGTCTTGGTAAGTATCAATATGCTGACTATTTTCCGTATGATCGCAAAGAATTAACATTAATGAAGATCTTCGAAAGTTTAAACACACGTTACAAGTCTTTGATGATTATGGAATTGGATGAAAAATCAGTGCCTGAAAATATATTGGCTTTTTCAAATTTGAGCCTACAAGAAAAGCACATTCTTCTTCATTTGTCCGAGGGAAAGACTAATCGAGAAGTTGCTCAGGCGCTTTTTCTCAGTGAAACGACAGTTGATAAATACTTGCAAAGTATTCTTTCAAAGTTAAAATTAATTAACCGAGCAGATGCTGTCTCTTATGCATTAGATCATGACATAAAAAGTCATATCTCGATATAGTGAAATAAATGACCGAAACCCGCAAACTCCGCGTCTTCCTCTATCAATCTTAGCAAGCCAAATAATAAAAGAAATCGGATGTCATTGCGACATCCGATTTTTACTTTACTTCCCTAGCCTCGCCCGTTCCTCTACCGCCACACTCTCCTCCAACTTCTTAAACAGCGGACCAGGTTGATTCAATTTCTTCCCAGGCTGTAACTCGCTGGGCTTCCACTGCAAGCCTTCAATGCCTTTATATCTTAGTACTGTATGCTCGCCGAGCGAGTCTTTGACCGTTTCGGTGTATTGCTCGCCGAAGAGCGGAGTCTCGTAATTGAAGAAGCCGTGCAGTTTTTCGCAGGTGAACGGAAGAAACGGCGCGAACATCACCTTGAGCGAGTCAATGGCTTTGAGCGCGGTGTAGACCGTCTTCGATGCAGCTTCCTTGTCAACTTTGATGGCAGACCACGGCGCGTTGACGTCGAGATATTGGTTGACCACGGTGGCGAGTTTCATCGTCTCGCTTAATGCAGAGCGCAGGCGCACGGCTTCGAGTTCCGCGCCCACAGTGTTGAATCCATTTTCAATGGTCTTCAACAATTCAAGATCGGCAGGCCGTAGGGGCGTGGTCTCCGCGCCCTGTGATTGGTTTGCGCCCTCGGGCGGGATGACCCCGCCCCTACCCATATCTTCCAATGATGGCACATGCCCATCCCAATTCTTATAACAAAACGCCAGCACGCGGTTCGCGAGGTTGCCCCACGTGGCCACCAACTCGTTGTTGTTGCGCGCCACGAACTCGGCCCAATCCCAATCGCTGTCCTTTGCTTCGGGCATGTTGACGGTCAGGTAATAGCGCAGGGCATCGGGGTCGAAGCGCGTCAACGCGTCGAGTCCCCACACGCCCCAGTTGCCCGAACCGCTGATCTTTTTTCCTTCGAGGTTCATGAACTGATTGGCGGGCACATCATACGGCAGGGTCAACTTGACCCCTTCTCCATCGCGAGAAGGCTGGGGTGAGGGTTCAAAGATTTCCATGAACGCAGTTCCTGCGCCCATCAATTCAGCGGGCCATTGCGATGTGTGGAAGAAGATGTTGTCCTTGCCGATGAAGTGGAATTGCTTCGCTTTGGGATTTGTCCACCAATCGCGCCACGCATCTTTACTACCCGACACTTGACTCCACTCAATTGGGGCGGAGAGGTAGCCGATGACTGCTTCGAACCAAACGTAAATGCGCTTGCCTGCTTCCGTCCAGCCTTCGATGGGAACGGGAATGCCCCAGTCAAGGTCGCGCGTGATGGAGCGGGCTTTGAGTCCTTCGCTTTCGATCTTGCGCAGTGACTCACCGATGACGGTGTCTCGCATGTGCGGAGCACGTTCCTGCAAAAACTTTTTCACATCAGGTTCGAGCTTGGAAAGATCGAGATAAAAATGTTCGGTGTCGCGTAGTTCGAGTGCACCGTCACCTGTCTTTGCGCGCGGATTGATCAGCTTCTCAGGTTCGAGCACGTTGCCGCAGTTGTCGCATTGATCGGAGCGCGCGCCTTCGAACCTGCAGATGTAGCAGGTCCCTTCAACGTAGCGGTCGGGCAGGAATTTGTCCGCGCTGGGGGAGTACCATTGCTTGCTGAACTGCTTGAAAAGAAAACCATTTTTCTGCAAGGCAAGGAACATGGCCTGTGTAACCTTGAAGTGATTCTCGCTGTGCGTCGTCGTGAACATATCGTAGGTGATGCCGTAGCCTTTGAAGACTTCGATAAAGCTCTCGTGGTAATACTTGTAGACTTCTTCGACTGATTTGCCTTGCTTATCCGCGGCGATGACAACGGGTGTGCCGTGCGAATCCGTGCCCGATACTACGAGGACTTTGTTTCCTTGCAGGCGGTGATAACGCGCAACAATGTCACCGGGTAAATGGGAACCCGTGATATTCCCGACATGGATCTCGGCGTTTGAGTATGGCCAGGCGATGGCGATTAAGATGTTTTCGTTCATTCTTTTCTCCAGTTTCATATGTCGTTGCGAGGCGGTGCTTTTCCGCCAGAAGCAATCCCCAATACTATTATGGAGATTGCTTCGTCGCAACGAACGCTCCTCGCAATGACGGGATTGTGTTTACAAACAAAAAGGCTGTCCGCGAAATGGACAGCCCGTTTTCGTTCAGGTGTGTAGACCTAACGTGCTTTCCACTCGGCGCAGCAGAACATCTCCATTCGCATTGTGCGCATGGCCATGGTCATTGCCACCATCGGAGAAGCAGGTCTGAATTTCATGTGCGTTATTTTAGGCGAGCGGAGAGGGTTTGTCAATGGGTTTTAAATACAGCAACCCCAGCACCATTCCCAACACGATCACGGTTGTTCCAAAACTCCACAGGTCTTTATCGGTGGAGGCTTGTTGTACGAGGGCGTAAAACGAGAACACATCCAGCACGATCAAAAAGAGAAAGGCGTGGATATAACTCTTCGTGCGCTCCACGAGCGTGCCGATGATCCAAACAATGGGAATGATATAGGTCAGCTGGTCATACGCCCATAGATAAATGGTGGAAACGAAAGCAATTGGGATGATGACATTAAACGCTTCCCACGCTGTGACTTTGGCTTGATGCTGCCAAAGGAAGAATCCACCCAACCCAAGCAGGATCAGCCCCAAGGTCCCGCCCAGAAGCGTGGAGCATGGCGATGCACCCTTGCAAGCCAGATACGCAAACGCCCACACGTTCGAGTGGATTCCCTGTGTCCTATCCATAACAGCCTGACTCGCGCCAAGAAATTTGATTGCCCACAGCGGGTCTTGGATCATACCGATGAATAATAACGATACTCCGCCAATTGCCACGCCGAGGATTGCCTTCCAATCACGCCGTGCAAGAAACCAAATTCCCGCGAGAAGCAGAATCGGCAGTCCCTGCGGCGGCTTGAGAATTATCAGCGAAAGGACAATCCCCGCCAATAAGGATCTGTCTTTTTCAAATAATAGTATGGCAACTAAGATTACCAGCGCGGCTATTGCTCCAATGGAACCAGTGAATAAAGTGAGATACATTGGCCCAAAGAAAAACATGAATGCGAATATTGGAATCAATAACCTCCGTTGTGTGGATTCCTTCCAATGATTCAACAGAGTGAAAATAATAAGCGCAATACTTACAAGCGAAACAACCTGCCAGAGTATGTAAGCATTCGCAAGCGAAGTTAATCCAAGCGGAATGAAGATTAATGCCAGCGGCAGGGGATAGGGGAAGATATTGTTTGGTCTCCACTTAATTCCATAAGTATCATGCCCTGCGAGATATTGCGTTTCGTTGTATGGACTTTCGCCTTGCAATATCATGCGCCCCGACAGCCAGAAGAAGGCAAAGTTGGAATTTTGATAATCGAAGGTCTTGCTCATTTGCGTGCGTAAAAATATCATGCCCCCAATAAGTGACAATGTAATAATAATGCCAGCGATTTTCTGGATGGAGTTTTTCATTGAGTTTAGAAAACAATAGTCGCCAACTTCGTAAAGCAGGCGACTATTGTTTTAGTTTAGCAAATCTTTTAATTTTGCGAACGGTGAATCAGGCTCGATGGGTTTGTGCCCGCAATCCATCTCGTTCAGGTTCTGGCCGCACTCGGCGCATAATCCCTGACAATCAGGTTTGCAGATTGGGCTGATGGGCACTTCCAAAAGCGCATATTCGCGGATCATTGCGCCGAGGTCAATATGACCATCTTCAGGCAGAATCAACTCCGAATCTGTTACAGAGCGTTGGTCGAAAGCATATAGCTCAGTGAATGACCAATCGAGTTCCTGGTCAAAATCCTGCAAACAGCGCACGCACATCACAGTGGTTTCAGCGGAGAAGTCTGCCTGGAGCACCAATCCCTGCGGCGTTCTGCCAATGTTGACAATGCCGTCGAAGTTGCGCAGTTCAAGGTCATCGCCGAGGATGATCTTGTCAAACTCAAATGGGAAATCATGGCTGCGGCCGATTTCCTCATGAGCGATAAAGCCGACATTAATACGGAAGGGTTTTTTAGGGCTGGGCATGGGGTTTATTCTGCTAGTCAGAAAGTCTGCTGGTCGACTAGTGGACTACCCGACTAGCAGACCAGTGGACTAATTACACTTTTCTATCCACAATATATTTGGCGAGGTTTTCGAGCGCTTCGCGTTCGGCGCAGGCTTCCATTGAAGATAAGATCATGAGGGCGCGGTCAATGTGCTGATCTGCTTCGAGCATGGCCTTCTTCGTTGCATTGCTCGCGCGGATGTTATCCACGAGGCGGGTCATATTTTCGTTATTGGTCCAGCCGCCTTGCGGCAGAGACAATACATCCGGGTCGTCCGAATTCGCCTCAGCGTAGTAAATGGCTGGCAGGGTTACCAGACCATTCAACAGGTCCGACCCGAGCGGTTTTCCGACAGCGTTTTGATCGCCATTGAAATCCAAAATATCATCCACAATTTGAAATGCCATGCCGATCTGATATCCAAAATCGCGCATGGATTCGATCACGGATTCATCCACAGGGCTGACCATGGCAGCGGCGCGCGATGTCATTTCGAAGAGGGAGGCGGTCTTCGCATAAATTCGTTTGTAATAATTATCGCGGTTGATGAGCCCGCGCGATGTGAACATCTGCGTCAACTCGCCGTTGACGATGGTTGCCAAAGTTTCCGAAAACAATTTCATCAAAGGCAAATGATCGGTTTCGGCGGCGGTGATGGCCGCGCGCGCGAAAAGAAAATCGCCAGTTAACACAGTGGCAGGCGGCGACCAGCGCGCGTTCAACGTGGGCATGCCGCGCCGCAGTAACGAGCCGTCGATTAGGTCATCATGCACAAGGGTTGCGGTGTGCAATAATTCCACGGCCGCGCCGAGGGTGACAAGTTTCTCAAGGGGCGCACCCAGCATGTTTCCAACGAGCAGACTAATGGTCGGGCGGACGCGTTTGCCTCCAGCCGCGAGCAAATGCTCGAGCGCAGCGCGCAAGTCCGAATGAGCTTCATCGGCTTGCTTTCGCATTCGTTCTTCAACGAGTTTAATTTCTTCGAGTACAGGTGATATAAAAGTTACCGCGTTCAAATCAGTCTCCCCATGCAAAGAGCCGCGCCGCGTTGGCGGTTGTAATGGCGGCAATCTCCGCAGGGCTTTTGGAATGGATTTCTGCTATTTTATCAGCAATATGATGAACAAAGGCAGGTTCGTTCCTTTTGCCACGATGCGGCACAGGCGCGAGAAATGGACTATCGGTCTCGATCAACAATTTGTCAAGGGGTAATTGTCTGATAATTCCCCGCTTTTCTTCCGCATTTTTATAGGTCACCGGGCCTGTGATTCCGATATAAAAATTGATCGCCAGCGCTTTTTGCGCAGTTTCGAGATTTCCGTTGAAGGAGTGTAACACGCCAGGCTTTTCCGCCAACGTGCCATGTAAACTACTTTGCCATTCCTCCAGAATTTTTAGCAAATCTACTGAGGCTTCGCCAAACCATGCATCATTCTCTTCGCGCATATGAATGATAACGGGCTTGTTGATTTCCTTTGCAAATTGCAATTGTTGCCGTAAGGCTTCGCGTTGAAATGCGCGTTTGTCATTTTCCTTGACCCAATAATAATCAATACCAATCTCGCCAATGGCAACAACCTTCGAATGATGCGCAAGTTTTTTTACTTCTTCAAAAGTCTGCTCTGAGAATTCCTCCAGATCAGTTGGATGGAACCCAACCGCCGCATACACACTGGGATTTGACTCTGCCAACCGCACCGCTTCGCTGCTTGACCTGTGCTGGAGTCCCGGCACGAGAATCCGAATTAACCCTGAATCACTCGCGCGTTGAAGTACTTCCGCGCGGTCAGAGTCGAATTTGTTGTAATCGAGATGACAGTGGGTATCGGTGAGTTGCATAAAAATAACTTTCGCCGTCAGTTACTTTCTGACGGCGATTTTCTTTGCGGGCTTTTTGCTGACTTTATATTTTGCTTTCTTTTCGCCAACTTGTTTGTTTGGAATGAGTGTGATTATTGTCCGTAAGGCGTTATTTACACTCTCAGAATCTGGAAAATAAGCGGCAACATCCACATCGAGGGTGATCGTGGGTCCATAATGCCGCACGGTTACTGTGCCATCTTCGTTATGCACGCGGACTGTGTAACCTTTTCTCATACTTTGGTAATATTTTCCGCGCACGCCTTTCATGCCTGAAAAATCATATTCGGGCAACATGTCATCGTCATCATTATTTTTAGGGTCGACTTTATTTGCTTTCTTCATATATTTTTCTCTCAGCCAATGTGGCTTTTCTGCAACTAATGATACGAATTAAAACAAAATTTTCCGTTTCCATTTTCTCGATATGAACGATCAACAACAATCGTTCATTCTTTGACATGCCTATACTTATCAAACGCTCCTCTTGATCGGAGTGAAATACATCAGGAAAAGTAACAAGAAGTGGGTCTTTGAAGATAGTTTTGCCCTCGTCAAAACTGACTTTATGCTTTGCGAGATTGCTTCTTGCTTTTTTGACATCCCAATTGAATTCATAGATCAAATCATCATTGAAATCCATTTGCGGATTATATCACCGCGCTTGCAGGATGTTTGGAAGCGGACTTATAGAAAAAAGTGTCGCGGATCACACGACACTTTTGACACCATTTAACACCATTTAACACTTAAGACACCTTACTTTATTCCCGCAACTTTCAAGCCATCTTCAAGGATCGCCTTGACCTTATCGCCATGGCGGGTCTCACAGTAAACGCGCATAATGGGTTCCGTGCCAGAAAAGCGGATCAACATCCAGCCTCCGTCTTCCAGTTTGAATTGAAAACCATCCACAGTGACAAGTTCTGTTACTTTCAAACCGCCGAGAGTCTGGGGATTGTTATCGCGGATGATCTGCTTGCGGGCTTCGGGGTCGCCGCTAAAGGGACTATCCACGCGGTCGTAGAAATATTCACCGCCGACTTTGGCGAACAAGTCAGCCAATAATTCTGTCGGCTTCTTGCCTGTCTTGACCATGAAATCGAGCATGTACAAGCCTGCTAAAATTCCATCACGTTCAGGGACATTTCCGCGGAAGGCGTATCCGCCTGATTCTTCGCCGCCGATTAGTGCCTTGGTCTCGGTCATCTTCGGCGCAACGTATTTGAATCCCACACCAGTCTCGTGGACTGGGACTCCGTAAATCTCACCGAGTTTATTAAGCATATTGGTAGTGGACAAGGTTTTCACAATATCGCCACGGTCACCACGCACTTCGAGCATGTAATATGCGAGTAAACCAAAAACTCGCAATTGATTAATAAAATTTCCATTCTCATCGCCAATGCCGCAGCGGTCTGCATCGCCGTCGGTGATGAGAAGCACATCGGCTTTATTATCAACTGTCGCTTTCAGCCCCACATCAATATTCGGCTGGATCGGTTCAGGACGTTTCATCTCAGGGAAGAATGGATTGCGTTCATTATGGATTTCGATCACACGAGTCTTTCCGCCTGCCAGCAAACGCGGGAACCAGCCAGCGCCGTTGCCCCACATGGTATCAACCATCACGGTCAAGCCAGCGTCTTTGATGGGCTGCAGGTCGATCAAGTCGTCGCGGGTTAAATGATCAATATAGGGAGTTGCCGCGTCAAATACGACGATCTCACCAGCGGCTTCAGCTTCCTTGTAGGGTTTACGTTTCACATCTTTGATGTCATCAGGAATGCCCGTTTCGATCTGTATCAGACCTTCGGGGTCAATTGCTCCGCCTGTTTCATTGCGGACCTTGAATCCGTTGTCAGTGGGTGGGTTGTGCGAAGCTGTGACATTTACTGCGCCTGCGGCTTTCTTATCCACAACTGCATATGCGATGACGGGTGTGGGCGTGGCTTCATGAGTTAGATAAACTTTCAATCCATTGCCAGCCAATACTTCCGCAACTGCCGCTGCAAAATGCTCACTGCTGAAGCGCTTGTCATACCCGACGACAACGAACTGTCCCTGCCTGCCTTGCGAGAGCATGTAATTTGCAAATCCCTGCGCACAGCGGCGGACATTGTCGAAGGTGTAATCCTCCGCGATAACTCCGCGCCAGCCATCCGTACCGAACGTAATTTTATGTCCCATGATCAATTCTCCAAAATTTAAATATAGTGTGCCGATTATAAATTAAGAAAATATTATGGTGTTGCAGTCGTCGTAATTGCTGATGGTGTCACTTCTGGAGTGGGTGTAAATGTTGGAATTGCGTCAGGTGACGATGTCGCTATAGATGGAGCAGGAGTGAAAGTTGCTGCTACATCCGCTTCACTTTCTGGCAGTCCCATCATCAACAATTGCCAGGCAATATCCACATCGTCCACTGCGATGACAGGGAAGGCGGGCAGATTACTCAGGGCAAAATCTAGCCGCGCGATGATCTGGTTCAACGCGTCCACTTGATATGCGGGAGCATCGATCAACAACTCCGCAAGTATATCGCGCGCGGCTTGTACATCATCGTGCGCCAATCCGAAATTGCTTTGCGATAAAAATAAACGCGCGCGCGCAATCGTTTCTATGGAACGGGTCAACATCACCTCACGTTTCAACGCGACCATCACGCCATTATTTTGATTCGAAATTTCCTGTTCAAGCGTAGCCTGCATTTCTTCCAGCTTTGCAAGACTGGCTGTGTGCGCTTCAATATTCGTTTCGATCCCGCTCACGCGCGTGTTCATTTCGTCAAGCTGCGTTTGCAGTATCGCGATCTCATTTTCAAGACGGCTGATGTTCGCTGTATTGCGCTGCATGGGCACGATCAAATTGTCATTGATGAACGGCACGCTAAAATAAATGGCCGCGCCAATTCCGCCGATGATAATCAGCATGGCAATTAAGCGGAACAAGGCTCTGATGAAATTGAGGAAAGCCTGCCCCAGGCGTGACCCGAAGGAGGGTTTCTTCTCAACAGGTGACTCTTGTGCAGGCTGACTCTTCTCAATGGGGGCAGGCAGCGCTTCCTCCTCGACGGGGATCATGGCTCTGCTTTCTGATTCATTTTCCTGCGCCTCGGCAAAGGACTGCATCCGCGTGAGCAGGTTTTTCCCCATGCCATGTACGATCAATAAGTCATCCACAGAATCAAATGGACGTGCGGCGATGATATTCTCTGCCAATGCGTTTGAGATGCCAGAAATTTTTTTCAACGTGTCATGGTCTGCGGTGTTGAGAAAGTTAAGGAAGTCGCTCATGGTGTCTCCTGTGCTGTCATTGTACAACAAAATGTTTCAGATGCGAATCTGCTGGTGAAACAGAATCAGGTATCAGATTAAGAATGAAGCGTGTTTCAGCCGCTGGGACTCTCAACGGGTTGGGAATCCCGAAGCTTGAATTTGAACCATGCAATGACAATCGAAATCATATTCGCGGCGACCGCAAACCAGAACGGAGTTCGCGGCGAAATACGTTCCCAAAGCTGGGCGCCGATCCATGGCATGGGCAGGGAGAGGAGACCGAGCGTGGTGCCGAAGAAACCGAATGCCATGCCGCGCTTTGATTCGGGCACGACTTTGGAAATGAGCGATTCATATGCAGGCATAAGACTGCCGTTGCCGATGCCGAAGAAGCACATGGCGAGTATGAAGCCTGCGTAGCTGTTGGAGTTTAGTAAAGTGAACAAGCCCAAGCCGTTCAATGCAAAGCCTGTGACTATGGCCGCGCGTTCGCTGAATTTATCCACAAGTGAGCCAGCCAACGGCGCGGCGATGATGGCGGTGATGCCAATGGCCGCATTGACAATGCCGATCTGCTGAACATTTAATTTCCCAATATCAGAAAGATAGATCGGGAAGAGTTGGCCGATGAGATTATAGGATGTATCGCCGACCGCATCTGTAACCCAGATCCACGTGAGGACGCCACCCCCAAGAAGCAGGGCGAAGATGGCGATGAGCTGTGCTTTGAAGCCGCTGAATGTGGGTTTGGATGCTTCCTTGAGTGGAGCAAATCTCTCATTGGTTGCCATCCAAACGCGGAGAATTGTGGCGGCGAGGTAAAAGCCGAAGGCCACGCGCATCATTAATTGAAAGTTGAATTGATACGCAAGGAAACCAGCCAGCGCGGGGCCGATGACCGTGACGGTTTGATAAATCCCTGAGGTCAAGCCAAAGACTCGTCCGCGTGATTCTTCGGAAGACTGCTCGGAAATATATGCGCCGAAACTTGGGCCGACAACGGAGTTGGATACATATTCCACGCTCAAACCGATCAACACCCATTCCCAGCTTGGTGCGAACGCAAAGATAAGATAACCAAAGACCGCGATGGAACTTCCCATGGCGATCACGCGCAGTCGCCCAATCGTGTCTGAAAGCCAGCCGCCGAAAATTTGCAGGACCATCGGCACAAGCGACGCCAGTGTAAAGGCCAGGCCAACCTGCGTCACGCTCGCGCCTAGATCGAGCATATAAAGCGACAACATGCTGTAAGCCATTTGTCCCGCGATGTTGGCGAAGATCATACCCGCGAGAAACCAGCGTAAATTAAGATTAATAATGGATTTGTTGCGCATAATGAGCCATATTATAAAGGTATAATCCGGCACATGATTTACCTTGATTATGCCGCCACTACACCCGTTGACCAGCGCGTTTTGGATGCGATGCTGCCTTATTTCCGTGAGAATTATGGGAATCCATCCTCTATCCATCGGCTGGGGCAGAAAGCCGAGACCGCAATTGAGGAAGCGCGTGAGAAGGTTGCCGCTGTTCTTCACTGCCGCGCGGATGAGATCATCTTCACATCCTGCGGTTCAGAATCGGATAATCTTGCGCTGCGTGGCGCTGCCATGGCACGGCGAAATTCCACTGGCGAAAAGTGGATTCTGACATCTAAAAACGAACATCATGCAGTGAGCAAGACCGCACAGCAACTCGAAAAGGAATATGGCTTCCTGCTTGAGTGGCTGGATTTGGACGAGCATGGCGCGGTTACGCTTGCGTCACTGAACAAGGCAGTTTGCAACGATACGGCTCTCGCTTCAGTGATGTATGCAAATAACGAAATTGGTACGATCAATCCGATCTCTGAGTTAGCTGAAATCGCAAAGGCAAATAATATTCTTTTCCATACGGATGCAGTCCAAGCCGCCGCGTATTTGGATGTGAATGTGGAAAAACTTGGCGTGGATTTGATGTCTCTTGGCGGACATAAATTTTACGGGCCGAAAGGTGTGGGCGCGTTGTACGTTCGCAAGGGGACGAAACTTATCCCTCATCAAACAGGCGGCGGACAGGAATTTAGTCTGCGGGCGGGGACGCAGAATGTGCCGTATATTGTTGGCTTTGCGGAAGCATTACGTCTCGCCGCAGAAGAACGCGAGGCGCGCACGGCGCATGTCAAGCCGTTGCGCGATCAGATCATTGGGCGCGTGCTTGAAGAAATTTCTGATTCCAAACTGACAGGCCATCCTGAAAACCGATTGCCAAATCACGCTTCATTTGTATTCAAGGATGTCGATGGAAATCTATTATTGCAGTTGCTTGATTCTGCGGGCTTTGCCTGCTCCTCTGGCTCGGCCTGCAAAACGGGAAATCCAGAACCGAGTGAAGTGATCACATCACTCGGATATTCCCGCGATTGGGCATTGGGCTCACTGCGAATTACACTTGGTGTGGATTCGACTGCTCAAAAAGTAGATGAATTCTTGAAAACTTTACCTTCTCTGGTTGAAAAAGCACGAACATTAAACCACAGATGAACACCGATAAACACTGATGTTTTGATAAAAGGATGGGAAAGATGCCTTCGCCCGATGTTAATTTGATTACTGAAAAAATTATTGGCTGTTCTTATGATGTGAGTAATTCGCTTGGCGTGGGCTTTGTTGAGAAGGTATATGAGAATGCGCTTGCTCATCGAATACGTAAATCAACAGGTTTGGTAGTCGCCCAGCAGCATCCAATTAAAGTGACTTATGACGACATTATTGTTGGTGAATTTTTTGCCGATTTGTTGGTACACGAAAGAGTGTTGGTCGAATTAAAGGCAGTCTCGATGATGACGAATGACCACACGGCTCAGGCATTAAACTATTTACGTGCAACAGGCTTGGAAATTTGTTTGTTGATTAATTTTGGAAGAACCAAAGTCGAAATAAAAAGACTTAGACCGTACACCGATTGGAAAGAGAAAAAGCCTTGATGTTATTTTATCCACCCATCCTTTTCATCTGTGTTCATCTGTGGTGAATTGCGCTTGAAAACAAAAATCATTTCCCTCGAATCCCACGATGACCTCATCTCAGTCCGCGATAAATTTTCGTGGGCGAAGACGCCGCGCATTTTATTGGTCTGGCCGAAATATGAAAAGATCACGCTGCGTTTACTGGATATGAAAGTTTTGCAGCGCCACGCGGATTCGCTCGGCGCGCAGTTGGGATTGGTGACCCGCCGCGCCAATGTCAGACGTGATGCGGAGTCGCTGAGCATTCCAGTTTTCAAATCAACGGTTGCGGCTCAACGCGACCTTTGGCCTGAGTCTGCTCCGAGAAGCCAGCGTATCCCGAAGAAGCCCCGCCGCGACCTGCGAAAGATCCGCGATACTGTTTACAAGAAGGAAGCTCCCTGGCGGACATCCCTGCTTGGGCGCATACTCACTTTCACAGTGGGTGTCATCGCCGTTTTAACGATAGCAGGCATCTTCGTCCCGCGGGCCGCGCTGACTCTCTATCCTGAAACACAAACGCAAAGTGTGGTGATTCCCGTTGCTGCGAGCCGGTCCGTTGAGTCAGTATCTGTGACAGGTGAAATTCCAGCGCGGACAATATCGGTAACTATGAGCGCTGAACAATCACTGGCTGTGACCGGTGAAATTTCCGTGCCGAAATCTAAATCCAAAGGGATCGCGCGTTTTACGAATTTAAGCCAGGTGGATGTGGATATTCCAGCGGGAACAATTATCTCGACCGATTCCTCCATGCGATATGTGACGCTTAAAGATACACTTCTTCCAGCGGGTCTCAAGAAGTTCGTGGATGTACCAATTGAGGCGTTGGAGTTGGGCGCACAGGGAAATATCCAAGCTGACAAAATTGTAGTGGTTGAAGGGCCGCTGGCGCTTTCCGCTTCCGTAACGAATCCAGAGGCGCTGACTGGCGGCTCCAATGCGCGGCAAACGGGCGCAACAGATAATGACCGCACAAAATTACGCAATGCCGTTATGGAGAGTTTACGCCGCGATGCTGAATCCGAACTGCGTGCAAAGATTACGTCAGCTGATCTTTTGTTGTTGGATACATTTGAAGTTGTGAAAATTGTGGAAGAGAGTTTTGAGCCAGCAGAAGGACAGCCTGGCAAGACATTGACCTTGAACATGCAGGTCGAATTTTCCGCGCAATATGTTGCTGATGATGAACTCAAGACCCTTTCACTTTCCACGCTAAATTCTTCAGCGGAAGATGGCTTTGAAGCTGCGGATCTGCCAACTTATCGGGTGATCACTGAGCCGTCAACAGATGGTAAGGGCGTTTCCCATTTTGAGTTGGAAGTCACTCGCATATTGCTTCGTCAAGTGGAACCAATGGAAGTCTTTTCAATTGTGCGTGGACATCAACTGCGGTCTGCGCAAAAAGATTTGACCGCAATTTTGGCTTTGCGTAAGGCTCCCACAATTAATATGACGCCTTCATGGTGGCCGTGGATGCCGTTGATCCCGTTTAATATTTCGGTGGAGGTGAAATGACTCTGGCCTTCATAGATCACTCTCCGCTGAAAACCATTCACTTATTAATTTTCAAATTCATCCTTCATATTTCATCATTCATCCTTTCCTTATGAGAATCCTCGCAGTAGATCACGGCGAAAAGCGGATCGGCCTCGCGCTCAGCGACGCAACCGCAACCATCGCCAGTCCATTGAAAGTCATCGAACATGTCTCGCGTGCCATTGATGCCGCGCAGGTGGCTGACCTTGCCGCGCAGAACGATGTCACGCTGATCGTTATCGGGCAATCATTTGACGAAGATGGCAATCCGAATCCTGCGGGCCGCCGCGCAGGCCGATTTGCGGATGAGTTGAAAAATCAAACTAATCTTCCGATTGAGTTATGGGACGAATCATTCAGTACTCAGGATGCCCGCGCCGCCCGCATTGATCTTGGTGTCTCAAGAAAAAAACGCGCAGGCCATCAGGATGTATTCGCCGCAGTTGTCATTTTACAATCCTATCTTGAAGCACGTAGACACGAAAACAAGTAAACATGAAAACACAGCCTTCACGCCAGACATTCATCATTCATCATTCATAATTCTTCCTTTCCCTCATGCGCCGTTATCAAATCCATTTTATTCTTGCATTCATCGTCCTGCTTTTTTTTGCCTGCATTATTCTTGTGCTTGGCTATATTCCCGCGCGGGCAACACTTTTGTACGGCCCACCCGCATCCGCGCTTTCAATTTCAGATACCATCGAATATTCCACGCGGCTGCTTTTGCATGGCGACGCGTTGATCTCGCCGCTTGACCCGAACGGCACTGAACAAACTTTTCGCATCGAGCAGGGCGAGTCAGTCTCTTCGGTCACAACTCGGCTTGAAGAATCCGCCATCATCAACAACGCCGAATATCTTTATGATTATCTCGTTTACACCGGGCTTGACACAACGCTTCAAGCGGGGGAATACATTCTCAGCCCCGCGCTTTCCATTGTAGATATCGCGAACGAATTGCAGGATGCGACTCCCGAAGATATTACCCTCACCATTCTCTCTGGCTGGCGGATGGAAGAGATCGCCGCTTCGCTCCCAACCTCCGGGTTGGATATTTCTCCCGAGGCATTTATCTCCGCCGCGCAGACTCCGCCTCAAGTCCTCGATTTTGCATCTCCCGTCACCATGGAAGGATTCTTCCTCCCTGACTCATATCTTCTGCCGCGCACCACAAATGTTGACCAGTTGCTCGACATCATCGCGCGCAACTTCACCTTGCACATCACTGACGATATGCGCGCAGGCTTTTCCGCGCAGGGACTGGATGTAAATCAAGCCGTTATTCTGGCTTCCATCGTGGAACGCGAATCAATTCAAAATGAAGAAATGACATTGATCGCGTCGGTCTTCATCAACCGCCTGAACATCGGCATGACCCTCGGCAGTGATCCAACTGTGCAATACGCGCTCGGCTTTGACTCGCTCAACCAAACCTGGTGGACAAATCCACTCAGCCTTGATGACCTGAAATTTGACTCTCCTTATAACACCTACATTTACGCAGGCTTACCGCCCACGCCAATTTCAAATCCCAGTTTGGATGCGCTGAATGCGGTGGCTTTCCCAGAGTCATCCCCGTATTATTATTTTCAGGCAAAGTGTGATAAATCAGGCTTTCATACTTTCGCTGTGACCTTTGATGAACATCTTGCGAATGGGTGTCCGTAACAAACCTCGGAGTTCTTAATCAAAATCCTTTTTTGGACACGGAATACACGGATCGCACTGAGTCACACGGGAAAATCCTTTAAAAAATCCGTGTTGACCGTGCGATCCGTGTACAAAAGAAAGATTCACTCAAACGGCAGATTCAAATAAGCATCCCAAACCCCAAGCGACTCTTTTGCGCATCTATCGCTTCTTTCCAGACCCGTGTAAAGCCAAAAGGTGGCAAGCTCGCGCGCTTCCCCGGATGGGATTACTTCCATTAATTTGTTGTAGTCAGTGGATGCAAAATTCACCACAAACTCAAAATGATTTTCAGCCGCTTTTTCGAGCACGAACTGAATCCATCGGGTTTGGTCTGACGGAGTGAAATCATATTTTGCTCCGAAGGCTTCGAATCCTTCTGAAGACATGCCAGACTCTGAGATCACGATCGGCTTTCCGAAGGAAATGGCGGTATCGAAAAAATCCTCGGTAATTGCCACTTTGTTGCCATAAGGCCAGCCATAGGGATAAGCGCTTAATCCGAGCAAGTCACTGTATTTGAGTAACTCCGTAATTTCACGTTTTTGTTCTTCGCGGTTGCCGCCATCCAAACCGTTCATGTGCGTATTGGTGAACGTTGCGAAGATGGGCAGGTCAGGATAGTCACGCTTCAAATTTTCATAAACATATTGATGAAGTTCCTTGTAAGCCGTCCACGTTTCCGCCGCGTTTGTCTGCGCCACGTTGACCTCGACGCCGATTGCAAAGTAATCAGGCTGGAAAAACTCAATGGCGCGCCGCGCAAAATTTAAGTAGGCCGTCTTTACATCGGGATGATTCAGAGAATATTCACTCCACGGTTTCGGCAAAGGCTGCCCCGTATCGGTTCCCCAATATTCCGCCAGCGCAGTCCGCGAATTATCAAGCGGCGTGATCGCCACGTACAATTTATGATTCGCGGGCACGGAATCCTTCGCCCACTGCCAATCACTCATCACCGCTTTGGGGTATTCACCCTCCGCGAGCGCCTCAGGCCAGGGGATGCCGCCGTCATAATGCATGGCAGTTAAATCTCCATGCGTTTCGAGAAACTCATTCATGTGTTGGATGCCTTCAATAGTCGCTTCGGAAGGCCAGCGCGTAAACCCCATGTGGAATGGACGAGCACTCGCATCCAACTTAACTGTGGGGCTGGTTGCTGAACAAACGGGTGTCGGTTCCGCTGGAACATTTGGGACATTCGTCTCGCCGCAAGCCAGCGTTGAAATGAGAAGCAATAGAAGAGCAAGGATGACCCGTGTTTTCATGTTTATTTATTTTCCCGAAATGAATCCCATACTTTCAATGCGGCTTTCGGCGTGCCATCAAATTGACGCAGACCAACAGAGCCGAACATCCCAAGCGTGTTGACATCATCATCATCGCCTACGCCTTGTTTCTTCATCATCTTTGCGTAAGAGTCCAAATTGAAATCATTTAATATCAAATAGATCCAAAAGGTGAGTCGTTTGCCAATCTGTGAATGGATGGCATTGAGATAATTCACCTGATCCTGCTCATTGCCGTGGAACGGACCAACCTCCCGACTGGTGAATCCTCCTTCGGCAACAGCGAGCAGCTTATCGGTCCGCGTGAGAAGCGGTGTGTAATAGTCTGCGGGAATCTCCAAGGCAGAGTCAAATGCCGCAAACGGGTAGGAGGATATGACCCAGAGATCCAGATTCGGTTCGAAGACCTCGACCAGTTCCCATTTGATTTGATAAGGCGTGCCGCCCGACGGATCGCCAATAAAAAGGTTGTTCAAATCCTCCCATTGAAAAGTGACGAAGACTTGCGTGTCGGGTGCTTCGGCTTTTATCTTTGCGTAGACTTCATGATACAGGCTGACAAAATTTTGCGCGTCATCGGGATAGGTATCCATGTAGGTGTTGATCTCGGAGGCAAGCCCAAGGTAGCGCGGATGGAATTCACGCACGATACGCAGTGTGTAATTAGTGAACGCGGCGCGGACATCGGGATTCGCAAAATTCGCATCCCAATTTTTTGGCAGGCCCGCAAACTCGCGGCGATTGAGTCCGTTGAGCGCGTCAACGACCTGGATGATCTCAAGATTATTTTGGCCCGCAAGAATGTATTGATTTGTGATGTCAGTAATCTGCTCGGATTCGACTTCCGAAGATTCAAGAAATTCCTGCCAGGGAATTCCCTTTTGAAGCAGAACAACATCGGCATGTCCACCGAAGTCTTTGTACATTTGGAAAACGCTTTCAATTGTTGCCTCGGGCGGGGAGGGGAAGAAACCGTAAGCGGTATCTGTTGAATCGAAAACAGAGACCTGCGGTGTGGGAGGAAGTGTGGGTGTTCCGCCAGCGCTGCAGGCGAGTGTGGTGATCGTGATGATGCCAAGGAAGGTGATAAGTTTTCGCATGTGTGCCTCTTTGTGTGTAGTACAGGATAAAGAGGCTAAATGTTGCAATGCGAATGGATGTTCATAGTTAACAAGACCTCCGAGTTCTTTAAGAACTCGGAGGTCTTGGCGTTCTTGTTCAACATTGGTCACGCCTTCAATTTAAATCACACACTAATCTTTGTTAAGCGTTGCGGTCACTTTGATTCACACCACTGCTTAAGCATTAGTAATGTCTCGCCCCAGGCGAAGTTACAGAATCCGAAGTACTCACTGTTCTCATCCCAGCCAGAGTGGCGGAATTCGAGAACGGCCATGTGTTGCACTTCATCGCTATTTCCCAGCCAGTGACCCGGGTTCTCTCTTTCGGATATTTCGAAAGTGATGTGTGTGCCAGTCCAGGCGGAAGCGGGGCTGCGTTTAGGATGGGTACTGACGATTTCCCATTCAACTCGCTTGTCTTGGATCATATCCAGCACCTTCATTCTTACCTCGCCATGCTCCGTGCCTGCGCCGTGCGCCAGCACAAGACCAGCATCCGTTTCGGTGGATGTATGTGGAGCCCACCACTTGCCGAGTCCGTCGGCGGCGGCAAGCGCTTCGTAAACTTTCGAGACTGGTGCGTTTATCCATACTTGGTGATTGAGAGTAGACATGTTTTGTTCCTTTCTATTTTTGGTAGTTCTTGTGATGAACGCAAGCAACGCCTAACGCCGTGTTAGGCGAACAAGAATAAGGTAGGTTCAAAAAACGATAACAGCCTAATTTGAGTTTATGGATTTGATCATCTTGTATGCAGTCATAGAGAGCCAGAGACACGCTATTACCAATGATATCCGCTCGAATAGCCCACCTGGCGCGTTGGGATATATGCCTGCGTAATCAAGACTCACAAGAACACTGGTAACTATCCATGTAATCGGTATTAGGAATCCAGCTAACCTCGAAACTTTTTCCCACTCTCTCCACTTTGCATCCGCTTTGAATCTTTTTGCAAAAACAAAGCAGAGCGCAGTCAGTGAAACGAAAGTTAATAGTCCGGCAAATTCATGAATTGTTCCGTGTACAGTCTTGGTCGGAGTAACACCAGGAGGAAAATCAAGGCCAGGATCGATCGCAAATAGCCCATCCAATAAAAATCCAATGCCCACCAATGAACTCACCATAGGTCCCCAAAATCCTGATGTCCCATTATTGAAATAACTTCTGACACCAATTGAAAAGACTAGAGTTGACAAACCAAGCGCAACAAGGTTTAGCACATTAACCCATCCGTTCTCTCCTAAACTTAAGTGACTGACAAAGTGCCTGATTGGGTTGAAACTCGGCTTGGTAAAGTCTTGTATAAGAAATGTGATAATGAATAGCATAGGGCTAATGACTCCAAACGAGAGCATTACCTTAACTGAAGATTTTTGCAACATATTTGCTTTTACAGTTTTCATAGGATCCTCTTAGTTTTTATCACGATATACCTAGTATTTAGACTTATCTAAATATTATATTTACCGTATAATACAAGCAAATCAATAAACTGTCAATGGAAGATAAAATGAAAAAAATGAACCGTGAAGAATGCATAAACACGATCTCGCAGTTGGTGAGTGAAAGCAGTACACTGGCAGTCTTCTTTCATACGGCCGTTGCTGAACAGGTGGGACTTGGCGCGACCGATGAAAAAACGATATTTATTCTTCGTCGGGATGGCCCACTGACCGCAGGTGAGATCGCACAAAAGACCGGGCTTACGACAGCATCCGTTACAACTTTGATTGACCGCCTGGAACGCAAAGGGATCGTGAAACGAATGCGTGATAAATCAGACCGCCGAAAGGTGATCGTGCAACCCAACAATGCTCGACTCGCTGAGTTAGAGCAATCATTTAACAAAATACAAAACTCCTTTGAATCCCTGCTGGAGGGTTATAGTGATACTCAATTAGAAACCATTACAGATTTCTTGTCCCGTACAAATGAGTATTCACACCAAGTTCTGACAGAACTTTCAAAATGAATTCACCTAACACAGCATGCACCCGACTGGTGGGAGTCTGCGCGTTTTTAGGCAGTTTGCGTTACCCGCTGGTGGGAAGGCGAGGATACTATCGAGTAATAAACGTTTGACATGAGCGGGTCCGCTTGTAGCGAAGTGCCTCAATGCTTTTCATCACCTGAGACTGTAGCTGCTGAGGCGACAAGACTCTTGGGAGCCTTTCGCACCCACGCCTGAGTCAAGAGTGCCTTGACCACTTTGGGCTTTGCCTTAGCAAGAACGACACGTAAACCTACTACGCGGCTGCCCCAGAGCAACTTTTTGAGGAATTCGGGGTACATCGCGAGCGCGAGTTCACGCTCTTCGTCGGCGCCGAAGACGTGCAAAAAATCACCTTCGGGTGGAACGGTTGCGAAGATTTTGCCGCGAACACGAAACGAAGAATAGTTGAAGTGAGGCTCCTCTGTAACTTTGGGGAGCGACATTGCGAAGCGGCGGACTTGATCGAGTTTCATGGTAACAGACCTTTGCAATATACGAGAGTGTCAGATGGCGCTCCTACCCTTAGCGGGCTACATTCGCTGTCAGCTTTATGCACTGGTTGGTGGCGATTCATCCGTTTCCACGCCTAAATATTGGCAATACAGAAGCGAGTCCCAGGAGGGCGGCTATACCGATGCTAATTACTGCTCCGCCCAAGGATGGTTTGATCATCATTAGGAAAAGGATACCTAGGGCGATAGCGATCCTGATGTGGACGGATGCCCATAGAAAAGGGTCATTCAAAAGATTATGGAATGTGGGGGATAGCTGCCCGCTCTCGGTGGTCACGATCCGGCCAATAGCTTGTAGCCTTGGCCCGGATATGGCTGCTCCAAGTATGGGGATCAAAAGCATGGCTACCAGTGAGACGACTATCCATGCCGTGCTCCAACCCCAAACAGTGAAGGCCAGGTAGATGCCAGGAAATAGGATTGCCATCCAGATGGGGCCATACAATTTTGGGAGGGATGCAATGAGATTGACCCGACCACGGGCATCCTCGGCGTTTGCCAGACGGCGCAGTTTGAGCATGCTGACCCATTCCAGACCAAGCGACACAAAAAGCCCCAGCGCACCGATAATGTGCAAAAACAGGATGATGGGATACAAGTTCATCATTACCTACCGGCAATCGTCATGGCGATTGCTGCAATTTGGAGAATATAAGAAATTGTTGTTGGAGAATATTTTTTCATGTGTTGTTCCTTTCAACTTTTGTACTTGCAACACATGGATTGTAGATGGAGAGGGGTCAGGTGTATTGTAAAAATTCGGCGTTTGGCTGTTGGGCGACAGAGGCCGCAAAAGCACCTGGTGTACGATTAGCAAAGGCTTTGAAGTCGTGAATCAGATGCGCCTGATCAGTGTAGCCGAAATCGTGAGTCAGGTCGCTTGGCGAGGCATATGGGTCAACGGTCAACCGATTGCGGACTCCTTCAAAACGGATTAATCGGGTGAGTGTCTTCGGCGATACGCCTGTTACGCGTTTGAACCGCCGTTCAAATTGACTGGAAGAGAGGTAGGCCTGGGCGGCAATTTCAGTCATGCGCATTTTCCCCTGCGTGGCGTAGAGAAGTTCGATGGCGCTCTGAATGGGAGTAATGTCAACTTGTGCGCTGCGAGTTGTGTTGCTGACAATCTCTTGAAGGCAGGCAATGGTTTCAGTTAAATCGCTCCGCTGTGCACTCAATTCCAGCGCGTGCGCAAAGTCTCGTAGTATGATGCCGTTGTGAGGGATGATTGGCACATTTGCTTGATCGGCCTCGATACCGAATAAATTGGACATCGCCCAGGGGTGTAGACGAACTCCCACCAGTTGTGCCAATCCTGTCGCGCGCAAACGCAAGGGCTTTTTCGTCAGCCCTTTGAGAAAGATGCGCGGCATTTCGCTCCGTGCCCCGCGCTCCGTCTCCAGAATCAATGGCGCGCCAAAGTTGACCACCAACTCCATGTAAGAGTCAGGCAGGATTTCATCGCTGTTGTAGGCTGCTTGATCCTCTTCCAGAGTCCAGAAGCACTTCACAACTTGTGATGATGTCGGTTGTGGTCGGAATTCACTGTAACTCATGCGCTCAATGATACTTTATGAAGTAAATCTTCCACTATGCTTCGCCACCTAACGATTTGCACTAGCGGACAGTGGGCGGGCGTGGACTCTGCTTGGGAGTAGGAAAAACTCGAAGCCACGCGTACGCGAAATGCTTGAAAACCGCGCAGACTCCCACCAGTCGGATGCACGCTGTGTTGGGCGGCGTCAATCTTATTGAAGTTTTGTAAGAAGCTATTTGCTATCTCCAAGTTCCATTTATAAGCTTTATGCTACCAATCATCAATTCTTCAACACTAAACCTGCTGTTGTGACCGACCAAAGATCTTTGGCAATTCAACAAACAGGAAGTGAAAAGCTATTTCCACGAGTGGCGAGTAAAGCCACCAGGTTAATACTTGGCCCCAATCTGCTTTCGAAACTATTAATAAAACCACAAGGTTTACGACTGACATCAGAAGCATATAAAACCATACTTTTTGTCCATCGTACTCTGACAAGGGTCTCGTGAGAGTAAACCAAAAAACCCTGAATAAACCAAAATTTAGTGCTTTCCAAAACATATGATAGGGTGAAACTGTGGAAGAGAGCACAAAAAGAACACCGATGTAAAAAGTACCATCACTAGTACCCAATGGCTGACAATGGTGACTGGAGGCTTGACGAAGACCGGTTCTAAACTTTTTTGCGATGCAATATATCTGATCGCTTCATGTAAACTTTGCCAGGCATCTTCGCCAAGTATCACTATGCTTCTTTTATCTTTTCCACGGAGTGCGTAAAAAGTGTAATACCTACTTCTATATTTTAGTTGCCACCAATCAATACCTGCAATGTCACTGATTGATCTGCTCACAGTATACAGTGGCACACTTATTTTTACGTTCTTATCATCAATGTATATATACCGAAAAAAAACCTCAATTAGTTTTATGAGACACCCTACTGTCAGGGAAATTCCCAGACTTATTACTACTGGATTGCCACTACCATAAGAAAACAAATAGCCAAAGAACAAAAAAATAGAACAAGCGACCAAAATCATTCCCCAACCTAGAAGGGAATCCCACCCGGGACGCAAAACAACAAATTCGGAATCAGAGGAAAAGCTAGATCGCAACCAGGGTTTATCGTTCATCTTAGGTTATTCTCTTTGCCGCCCAACGGTTTGCGCTAGTGAACAGTAGCTAGGGCGGGCGTGGACTCTGCTTGGAAGCAGAGAAAACTCGAAGCCAGAAAAATGCTTGACGCGAAGCGTGCCGCAGAATCCCCAGCTTCCAGTACGCGCTTTGTTAGGCGGTTTTTCTCATTTTCTCTCGAACATAAGGGGCGTATCGTCCATTTTATAAGGCGGTTCTTTTCCTTGCAGAAAATAATAATCTCCTGGTGGGAAACCAAATACTTGATGGTCATAATATAATCGTACAGCCCAAGGTTTAAACCTCATTCTATGAATTCCCCAAGTTCCAGTTCCTGTGTAAAATTCAAAAGCAATTTTTTCATCTGACCATTCGGTTATTTTGGGGAGTTTAGTAGCTGTGAATGTACCATCTGCATAAAACTCGATTTCATGAAACTGTATTTCACTTCCTGAATCTTGAATGAATTTTATCGAATCATCTGAGAGACTCCACTTTCCTACAATATCATTCACAGAGGGTTTCCAACGTGGTGGATCAGTGTACGATGTTGTTGTCAAGTAGTATCCACTATCCCATATTGCCCAGCAAGCAAATATCCAGAAAAGAAATACCCACAATATTAATAGAATGATGGTTTTTCCAATTTTTGGAAGATTCGTGTTTGCGTTATGGACTTTATTCATATTTGTTTGCACACAAGCTTTCCAACAAATTCAATGGAATGGAGGAACCGCCCAACAGTTTGCGTTGACTGGCGCTGGGGCGGGCGTGGACAATGTTTGGGAGCGGGAAAATCCGAAGCCAGAAAAATGCTTGAAAACCGCGCAGAATCCTCAGCGTCCAGTGCACCATAGTAGAATGTGAGACATCCTATTTCATCAAAGAAACTGTGGCGCAATGAGAGTATACTGCGAATGGCAGACAAATAAGCCGTATAAAGCAGTGGAGACGCGCGTTTGTCGCAGTTCCGAGGTGCATCTTGGTTATCGATCCATATGATCCATCAATTGGTGGCGAGGGGGGGCGACCCCGTTTAGAAAGCTATAACCCTTAAGCGATCGGGTCTGCCATAAAAAAAGTATCTTTCTCATTTGGCGTTATTTGGGGGAAAGTAGTAACGCCTTGTTTTGGTTAACCTGAAAGCTAAATTCACTTGAAAAACAGCCTTATTCAGTTTCTTACAACGCTTTGTTGGGCGTGTGTTGAAATTGCAACTTTCTTTTGGAACACTTCCCTATTATCTTGTTCAAACTCTTAACTTGCTGAATTTGAATCTTGCTTTATTATACTTTCCAGTTTTTCTGTAATTTCCTGTTTGGTTACGCCAAGATTTATAAGAAGGTTTCTTACTGCTGTTTCTAGTTCGCCAATTTCATATGCAACGAGTTTGCCCGTATCTATATCGAATTTTGACAGTAACGACATCCACCTGTTGTTTACCTTCTTTCGTAGGCTGGAGAGATATTATTCTGTCTTCGTAATTTAAAAACGAAAACTCTTTTCCGCATCTTGTCGAGGCGATAGCCGATAATATAGACAAAAGGTCATTAATGCCTCCGATAGGAAAATTGGCTTGATAGTTTATTGTTGCTTTTCCAAATAATATAAAAAGTTCGTTAGACGAAGAACCGTATCCGTCTACAAGCGGATTTTGAGGTGCAAAAAAACCATCATAACGAGACCAGAGCAATAATGAGCCTTGCTTTGTCTTTGGATTGAATTCTATTTTATGTCTTAATGCAAATCCAAAACTTGAGAACATTATCATTTTGATTGTTATTCCTGAGCCAAATGCCCAACGGATTGCGTTACTGGTGCGGGCGTGGACAATGCTTGGGAGCAGAAAAAATGAAGCCAGAAAACATTTGACGTAAAGTGTGCGGTATGCAAAATCATCTCCCGTGCTTTCGCCAACTATACAACCAAACCAATCATTTGACAACAAAAAACCTCTCGCCAATGGATGACGAAAGGTTTTCACGTTTCACTTTTTACTTCTCACTTATTCACTTTAATAAAGTAAGCCCCCGCCACCATCGCCGAGCCGATCAACGCGAGAATCAATCCCTGAAAGAGCACAGGATTAAGCAAAGTCTGCACCATTGCAGAAGCCAGATTGCCCGCGTAATCCAGCAGGATCGTGGGCAGGAAGGCTGGCATTCTGGTCACAAGGATGCGCTGGAAGATGACTCCGATCACTGGCGCGCCGCTCAGTCCCATTAAACCTGCCAAGATGCCTGTGATGATGAAGGGAAGTCCCCACCAGTTCAGCCAACTCTTGAGCGAGTTGACGGCGAAGAGCGTCATCAATAGCAAAAATCCAAGCGGCAGGATGGGACTTAATCGCATCAACGTGCGTACAGTTTGCAATCTTTCGCGCGGATCATTTTCAGGCGGCGCGCTGATGAGAGTAAATTGGTCAGGGATGGCCAGTGCAGTCATTTGCATTTGACCCTGTATCACAGGAGTCAGAAGCGGGGTTACATCCGCTGGCGGGTTGCAGAATAGCAGGCTGCCATTCGATAACAGGTCAACGGTCATTTGGCCGAGTTGGCGTAACGTGCAATCTGGCTGAGTCTCCAAAAGCGTGAAGACCGCCTGCACACCCGCGTCACTGACCATGCCTGTCTTGATCGGTATCAGCGATAGCTCCGCTGAATTTGTTTCCATGTTCCAATAGGCAAAGATGGAGTTCAACGCTTCATCTCCCATGGATTTGAGAACATCCTGCGGAAGCAGGCTTCGGAAGAATGCATCCCAGACCTCGGCGTTCAATCCGCGCATGACGATGGGAAGCTGGTCGTTATTTGTGGTTGTAGTCACCATGGTCTCTGCCATGATTGCGGGCAGTTGATCGTAAAAATTTGCGTTCGCAAATGCCTTCTGGTACGTCTCTGCGGTGAAGGCCTTGCGGTCAAAGTTGAAAAGGATCAGCGCGGCGATGGCAGTGATGATAAACAGGAGCGCAAAGATCGCGGCCAGAAATTTTTTGAATGCTTCCATTTTGTTTGCGCTCCTTTGGATAAACCTAAAACACTAGGGTCTGGGAAACCCTAAAAGTTTGCAAATAATTAACTTCCCGCCATGTCTTTGCGAGCCGCCGCTCTTGGTCTTTGGCGGCGAAGCAATCTCCGTATCAGCGAGGGGATTGCTTCGGGCGAAGAGCAGGAGCGCCCTCGCAAAGACATGGTTCGGCGGCAGCTGAGGGAAATTATATTTTTATGAACCCTAAAGGTCTTTTGAGCCAGGTTGCAACTACGACAACAACGTCTCGATGTAATCTTTTGTAACCGTTTCCGCATTGCCCACACCGAGCAGGTTGAGCAGTTCATTGACCAATTCAGCTTTTAGATCCGCATCTTTGCGGCTCCAGGTGCGGCTCTTGATCTCAAGGAAATATCCCATGTCTGGCTGTTTCATGTGATCGAGATTCACAAAGAGCTCCGTTTCCTTATATTTGATGTGCCAGCGCAGGCGGTCTTTTTCAATCGAGATGACCTGCGTGGGCTTGAAGTATTCACGATAGAAACGCGATGTGTGAATCGCGGGCGCAAGGAAGCGGCTGCGTGAAAGCAAAACATCATGCCCGATCTCGCCTTCGCGTTTTTGGCCGAGCAGGGTCAGGCGCGAGCGCACATTTTCAACGTCACCTTTTTCATTGAGCAGATTATCTTCACGGAAGCGCAGCCGTCCCTGGGATGGATCTTCGAACATGTAATACTCATCATATTGAAGATAATGCTTGGAGGCATTGATCTCGATCTCAGGCCGCTTCATATTCTGGACCAGTAGGTCTGGTTCTGTCACCTTGACCTTGACCTGCACCTCGAAAGATTCCTGCTCCATCGAGCCGCCGAGCGCGATCAATTTCGAAAGCACCGATTGTTCGCGCGCGGTCAGGAATATGTCAATTTTTTGGGCAATTTCACGCGCCTGATCGAGCAGGTCAGCTTCGTTCAACGTGAGCAATTCATGCGCGCGCATTAACCATTTTCCATTGACCATCACATCGGTCACATCGGTGGATTTGGATGCGAACACCAGTTGGGCATAGGCATTGTTCGGGTTACGGCGGAAGCGGGGAGAGTTGTGAACGGGGGACGTGTCCACCACGATCAGGTCGGCGCGTTTGCCTGCTTCGAGCGATCCTGTCAAATGTCCAATGTGAAGCGCTTGTGCGCCCATGCGGGTAGCCATCAGAAGAGCTGTCGCCGCTGGCACAACTGTCGGGTCATTGCTGGAGGCTTTCGCCACGAATGAGGCGAGGCGCACTTCCTCGAACATGTCGAGATCGTTGTTTGAGGCGGGGCCGTCTGTGCCGATGCCGACGTTAAGTCCAGTCTCAAGCATCTTTTGCACAGGAGCAAACCCCGAAGCCAGTTTGAGATTCGATGAAGGGTTGTGCGCGATGCCAGCATTGACATGTTTCAGCGTTTTCATTTCGCCATAGTCAATGTGAACACAATGCGCGGCGATCACTTTCGCTTCGAGCAGTCCCTGCTTTTTGACATACGGCACGACAGGCATGCCTTGTTCATTGCGCATGGTCTCCACTTCAAACGCGGTCTCGGAGATGTGAATATGCAAAGGCACATCGAACTCTTTGGCGAGGTTGGCGCAGGTGCGTAGAATTTCAGGCGTGGTGGAGTAGGGCGCGTGCGGCGCAACCGCAGGGACGATCAGCGGGTGGCCTTTCCACTTCTTGATAAATTCGCGGGCGTAGGCAATCGAGACTTCGAATGAGGCCGCGTCGGGTGCGGGATATTTCATCACGCTCTGCCCGCAGACAGCGCGCATCCCCGCGTCGGCTGTGGCTTGGGCGATGTCATCCTCGAAGAAATACATATCGTTGAATGTGGTCACGCCGCTGCGAATCTGTTCGGCGCAGGCGAGCAAAGTTCCCAGCCGCACAAATTCTGGCGTGACGAATTCACGCTCCACGGGGAGCATGTAGCCCATCAGCCACACATCGAGGCGCAGGTCATCTTCGAGTCCGCGCAGGAGGGTCATGGGCACATGTGTGTGCGCGTTGACCAGCCCGGGCATCAATACTTTCCCACCGCAATCCATTATTTCGTTCGCTGAATATTCTTTAACGATCTCGGCTTCTGGTCCAACGGCAATAATCGAATCACCTTTTACTGCGATCGCGCCGGGGTCAAATTGGTTTAATTTTCCATCCATGGTGAGGACAATGGCATTTGTGAAAAGAGTGTCTACGTTTTGGGTCATTCATGCTCCTTGTAATTATTAAGTAGGGCGGGTTTGCAACCCGCAAAATCTTATAGTCCCATAAGAATGTCAGGCTGAAAGCCTGACCTACATGATTTGTTTTCTATTTCTGCCAGTTTAGCAAAACATCCAACGCCTTCAAATTCTTTTTAAAATCTGTGAATTTATGTGTTGCCAATTCCATGTCCACCGAAATTGCGCCCAATTCCACGGCGTAATCTGCGAGGGTGCCGGTAAATATACACCCTGTATCAATGGGCGGAAATGGGTAATCGGTTACGTCTGCCAGTTTTTCTGCAAATTGGATCGATCTTTCCTCCCAGGGTTCTCCGCCTGGGAAAACGCCAAGAGCGGCGCTATGGTAACTGATCAATACTTCGACCCTGTGATTTTGCAGGAATCCCATCACGGCGCGAGTCTCTGGCTCGGAAGCGGGACCAGTTCCACCCGTGGTCGGACCGTAATTCCAGCATCCGTCCCGGTCCCAATTGGCAGCCCAGTTGGTGGGGAAGTTGCGATTCAAATCCACGCCGTGATCGTTGACGCGGCCGTCAATGCCATGATCGCGCGCATCGCCATCTGGATTCATGTTGCGCAGAATATAAAGCGTGACATCGGTTGGAATGACTTCAGGATGCTCGTAGATATATTTGATCAATTCATCGGCGAGTGCGATGGTGTTCCATTCATAGCCGCCGTGAATGCCCGCCACGATCATGCGCTGTCTTTCACCATGGCCGAATGTGTACACTTCGAGGGGCCGACCTGAAACCGAATATCCAATGACTGTTGGGCGCAGGTTGCCTGTCAGCACAAAGGGCGTGGGCGTTTGAACTACGATGGATGTCGAGCGCGGATTTGGCGTTACGGTTGATAAATAGAACGAGGCTGGGTCAGGTGTGTAGGTTGCGGGTAATGCGGCGGTCGCTACGGACTGGGAATTTTGCGGCGCGGCCAGCACAGGGTTTAATGCCCAATATGCGATCAGCACAAGCGCAATGGCCGCCAGACCCGCAATATTCAAGACCCATGCCACTGTCACCCAGAATGAATCTTTGCGGCGTGGCACAGGCATTATTTCATTTCCTCAACGGTCATGCGCAGCCAGTTGAGCGCAAGGTTCACTGCCCAATAGGGCAGGCTGCGCGGCGGTCCGCCGTATGTGATGCGATGCGTTTTTTCGCCGCGCGGTGTGATCATCGCCATTTCAGCGGCGTGTTCTTCGGGATACACGGCAACACCCAACGCGAAGTCCGAGTCTGCCCGGGCGGCGCGTAATGCCTGCATGAGTGAATCAGGCGTCAGATTGGAGAAAGAAACGGCATGAGGAATCTTTCGCGCAAGCAATCCATTTAAATCCGATTCAATTGCGGTCAGAGTCCAGCCGTGTTTTGCGATCAAATTCAATGTGACTTCTTCCAGCCGATCTTCATCCACGCCGAAGACGATATTCCCGAGTCTTTCGCGGACCTGTGACTCGATCTCGTCGATCATGACATTCGCTTCGCTTTCGCTTTTTGCCTTGGCCGCGATGCGCACATCCACAACGCCCGTGTGCGCCGCCAGGCCGACCGTTGGATTGCTGAGCATTTCAAGGTCAGTAATTTTTTCGTCGATCATGCCTTCGCCAAGCCCGGCGCAATGCAACACGCGGACCTTGATGACTTCGTTTAAATTAAATCGTTTTTGCAAATAAGGAATGATGGACTCGTGTAAAACAAGTTCCATTTCATTTGGCACACCGGGTAAAGAAACGACCGCGTTGCGTTCTGTTTCAACAATAAAGCATGGCGCTGTGCCGACAGGATTCCGAATCCCAAGCGCGCCCTTTGGGACATAGGCCTGACGTTTTTGATTCTCAGACGGCGTGCGCCCATAACGCGCGATGGTCTCGACCACTTGTTCCCACAGGTCTTCACGGAATTCCGTTTCAACACCTGCGGCTTTTGCTACGGCCTCGCGGGTGGGGTCGTCTATTGTTGGGCCAAGTCCGCCAGTGGTGATGACAATATCGGCGCGTTGCATTGATTCGCGGATCGCGCTCGCGATGCGTTCTTCATTGTCTCCAATGGTGATCGTGCGATACAAGTCCACGCCAAGCCCACGCAAGTTTCGCGCAAGATAACGGGTGTTGGTATCCACGATTTCGCCAAGTAATATTTCCGTTCCAATTGTGATGATCTCTGCTGATGTCATATTCTCTCGTCATTATTTGCTATTTCTAAACACAAAGGACACGAAGGGCACTATGGAAAACCTTAAGGACAACTTCTTTTCCTTTGTGTACATTGTGTCCTTCGTGTTTAATTAAACTACATTGTACTCTTGAATCAAACGCCCTTCCTCGAAGCGTTTCAGGTCAAGCATCGAAACATCCAGGCTTGAATATTTTCCATCCAAAATAAATTCACTCATCAACTTCCCTGAGATCGGCCCGTGCATGAAACCGTGTCCCGAAAAACCTGTGCAGATATAAAACCCATTTACATTTGTGCCGCCGAAGATGGGGTGCGCGTCTGGGGTCACTTCATAAAGTCCCGCCCAATGAGAGGCGCGCTGCGCATTCTCCACCAATGGCATTCGCTCAATTGCGGCATCCAAATTGACCAACTCGAAATCCTCATCCACGCTTTGGTCAAAGCCAGGCTTTTCATTTTGATTGCTCATGCCGATCAACAAACCTTCGCCTTCACGATGAAAATACAATGACCTCGCAAAATCAATCACGAATGGAAAATCAGCGGGCAATTCTTTTAATGGGCTTGTCGTAAACATCTGTCTGCGGAGGGGGATGACTGGAAGTTTAATTCCTGCCATGTCGCCGATCTGACTCGCCCACGGTCCTGCCGCGTTCAATATCATGCGCGTCTTGATCGCGCCGATGGTTGTTTGCACCTCTTCAACATTATCTCCCTTCAGGCTGACTCCAACCAACTCCACGCCCGTGAAGACCTGTGCGCCCATCTTTTGCGCCGCGCTGATGTATCCCATCACCACACTGTTCGGGTCAACTGTCCCATCTTTGGGATTGAATGTGCCTGCAATCGCATCGTCAAATTTCATCAACGGCAATCGCTCACGGACTTCATCTCCGCTCAAGAGTTGGGTTGATACTCCCAGCCTGTTTTGAAGTTTCACATTGTATTTGAATGCGTTTGCGTCTTTTTCATTTGTCGCAACCAGCAAGTATCCGCATTTTTTGTAGCTTACTTCCTGTCCGATCTCATCTTTAAATCTCTCGATCATCGGCAGGCTTTCAATTGATAGTTTTACATTGATCTCAGTCGAGAATTGATAGCGGACTCCGCCCGCGCATCTGCCCGTCGCTCCCTGCCCGAAAAAATCTTCTTTTTCGAGCAGCACGATATGTTTCAATCCACGTTGCGCAAGATGATAAGCCGCGCTGGCTCCCATCACACCGCCCCCGATAATGACAATGTCTGCTGTGTTTGGTAGGTTCATGATTATTTACCCAGACCCTAAAGGTTTTTAAAACCTTTAGGGTCTCTCTTTATTAATATTTAGAAGAAACCCGCTTTCAGCTTTCGCGGAAAACGGGTTTCTAACAAGTTGATTTTTATTCCTGCCTACTCAACACCGAGATATGATTTTTGCACCATTTCATCGTTCTTGAGGTTCTTAGCGCTATCGCTCAGGATAATCTCGCCCGTTTGCAGTACGTATCCGCGATGGGCGATGGAGAGCGCCATCAGCGCGTTCTGCTCCACCAACAAAATGGTGGTGCCTTCCTCGTTGAGCTTCTTGATAATGTCGAAGATCAACTCCACGAGCAGGGGCGCCAGACCCATGGACGGTTCGTCCAGAAGCAGGATCTTTGGCTTTGCCATGAGCGCGCGTCCCATGGCCAGCATTTGCTGTTCGCCGCCGGAGAGCGTTCCACCTTTTTGGGTGATGCGTTCCTTCAAGCGCGGAAACAGTGAAAAAACATGCTCAAGATCATCTTTGAATGTGGTGAGATCCTTGCGCATGTAAGCTCCCATTTCAAGGTTTTCCATCACAGTCATGCGCGGGAAGATCATGCGGCCTTCAGGGCTTTGGGCAACCCCAAGCGCTGCGATCTCGTGCGCCGGGAGTTTGTGTAACTCCATGCTGTCGAGCACAACTGACCCGGAGCGGGGTTTATTCAACCCTTGAATCGTCCTCAGGGTGGTGCTTTTTCCCGCGCCGTTCGAGCCGATCAATGTAACGATTTCACCATCATTGACGGTGAGCGAAATCCCTTTTAAGGCGTGGATATTGCCGTAGTACGTGTGGACATCTTTTAATTCAAGCATCGGGTGCCTCGCCTCTTATTTATGTGATGTGCCTTTGCCAAGATACGCTTCGATCACACGTTCGTTCTTTTGAACTTCCGAAGGTGTACCTTCCGCGATCTTTTCGCCGTAATCCAAAACAGAGACGCGGTCTGAGATCGCCATCACCACGCGCATGTGATGCTCGATCAACAAAATGGTCAGATCAAGTTCCTTGCGTAAACGCTGGATAAAGTTGGTCAGATCGATCGTTTCGTTCGGATTCATACCTGCGGTTGGCTCATCCAGAAGCAGGAGTTTTGGTTTGGAAGAGAGGGCGCGCGCGATCTCCAAACGTCTTTGTAAACCGTAGGATAGATTCTTTGCGGTTACATTGGCGTCGCTGCGGCGAAGGCCCACATATTCAAGCATATCAAGCGCCCGTGCGCGTGCTTCTGCCTCCTCTTTCATGGTTGCTTTTGTGTGAAATATCTGACCGATCAAATTTGATGTTAAGCGGCAGTGCTGGCCGACCAGGACATTTTCCATTGCCGACATATTGGCAAAAAGACGAATATTCTGAAATGTGCGCGCGATGCCCAGCTTGGTAATATCAAATGGACGTTTTCCGGTGAGGTCAGTCCCATCAAAAGTCATCTCCCCGCTTGTTGGTACATAAACACGGGTGATGGTATTGAAAAAGGTGGTCTTGCCTGCGCCATTCGGACCGATCACACTGGCGATCATCCCTTTTTCAATATTCAAATTGACTTTATTTACGGCTGTCAAACCGCCAAATGTCATCGTAATAGCTTTTGCTTCGAAGAATGCCATATCAGCCTCCTATCCTTTTATCGCTTTTTTAGTCATAGGAGTCTCAGCTTCGATAACCGGCTCATCGTCTGGATGCAGTTCTGCGCGAACTTGAGCGTTCGGAATCATGCCTTCCGGTCGAACTGCCATCATGATTACCAATGTCAGACCGAACAAAAGGAAACGATACAGGATCGGGTTGGTGTTATCTTTTACGGCAAGTTGAACCACGGGGTTGCTAATGGAAGGAAGAACGGTATGTGTTAGCAGGGATGCGAGGAAATCTTTTAGTGCAGGCAGGAAAAGGCGATCTGCCATCATGAGCACAAGTCCGCCTACGATCACGCCGTTGATATTACCGATACCGCCCAGGATCACCACACACAAAATAATGATGGATGTGCTGAATTCAAATACACTGGGGAAGATGCCTGAGATATAGGCTGCATAGAACGCGCCTGCAAAACCCGAGAATGTGGCGCCCAATGCGAACGCTGCCAATTTGGTTTTTACCGGGTCAATTCCCATTTGCGCAGCGGCGAGTTCATCTTCGCGAATTGCCATCCAGGAACGGCCCAATCTGCTGTCACGCAGGCGGCGGATAACGAAGACCGAGAGCAGGATGATCGCAATGATCAGGAAGTACCATGTGATTGGGTTGCTGGATTCAAACTCGCCGATAAGGGGAAGGGAGGGACGGCCAATCGGGCTAATTCCCTTTTCGCCAAGTGTAAGATCATAGTGTTCAACCAATATAATGCAGGATGTTTTGATCCTGAACATTGGCAAAATCCAACAGGTGAGAGGCTCCTTGATGGTGATATCAATCAGGTTTCTGAAAAGTACCGGCACGATTTCACCGAAGCCAAGGGTAACAATGGCCAGATAGTCGCCTCGTAAAGGTAAGGTTGGCGCGCCGAGCATAAATCCCCAAATTGCCGCCATTCCTGCGGCTATCCAAATTACGATCCAGAAGTTGATATGTATGCCATGGACTGGTGACGACAACATGCCGGTTGTGTAAGCGCCGATGGCGAAGAAGGCGGCGTAACCAAGGTCCAACAAGCCTGCATAACCAACAACAATATTCAAGCCAAGACCAAGAATAACGAAAATCAACGCAAAAATGATCTGGGCTGTCCAGCGCAGGGCTGTAAGTTTATCGATGAATGGAAAGGCCACGACAAGAAGAGCGAGCAGAATCATTTTCCACTTTAGTTCTTCCTTTTCGGGAAGGCCGTGTAATCCGGCTAGCAGTGTTGTGAAAATAACAGCGCCGAGGAAGCCAAACAAATTGCCAAAGATTACAACATTAAGCTGGGCGGGTTGTTTTCCAATGGCGTCTTGAACAAAACCATTCTGGTATAGGCTAAGGAGTGTGAGGATTGCGCCAGCTACCAAAGCTGTTGGAGCAACATCTTTTGCTATTTTAAGTGGATCTTTGCGTTCAAGCCCGTTGCCAAGCCCCATTCCAAGGCCAACCCCCATCAAGGAACCTATTATGGCTACAGACCAACCCCCAAAGAGGAAGGTGAGCAAACCGGCAAGGATGCCAAAGGTAATACCTGATCTCATAATTTTCATGGATGAACCTCTTAGGCTTTTTGCCCCGTCTGTTCACCAAGCAAGCCGGTGGGACGGAATAATAGGATGAGAACCAGTGTCGCGAAAACCAACGCGTTTGTCCAGCGCGCATTAAGATAACCATCGCTGAATGATGCCAGTAAACCGATCAGAAAGCCGCCCAACATTCCGCCGGTGATGTTTCCGATACCGCCAAGTACCGCCGCTGTAAAGGATTGCAGACCTGCGCGGAAGCCCATGAACCACCAGGCGGTGTTGTTATATAAACCAGCCATTAAACCAGCCGCGCCCGCAAGACCGCCGCCGATCAGGAAGGTTGCTGTGATAACCCGGTCAATATCAATACCCAGCATTTTGGCGGCGTCACGGTTTTGCGCGGTGGCGCGCATGGCTTTGCCGAGGCGGGTCCGTTGAACAAATAGATACAAGCCGGTCATTAAAACAACGGCGAGAACGATTACCAACAAATCTTTAATTGTTAACCGAAGAGCTAATCCGCTGGAAGCAAGCAAATTAATATTCCAACCCAGACTTGCAAAAAGTATGCCTAGCATATCAGGGAATACTTTTTGAGAAGCGCCGCCGGTTGTTCCAAAAGAGGGAACAAGCCATGCCTGTGCCGCCCACATCAAACCAATATTTTCAATAATAAAAGACATGCCAATTGCAGAGATCAACGGGGCCAGTCGCGGGGCGTTGCGAAGACGTCTGTAGGCAAGCCTCTCAATGGCCGCATTTAAGATTGCGCAAAATACGATGGCTATAACCAACGCAAGGATAAGTCCTAATGTAATCTTGACCGGATCTTTACTTTCCAAAGTGCCTGTTACTGAAAGAACAGTTAATGAGGTGAAAACGCCGATCATATACACATCACCATGTGCGAAATTGATCAGTTCGATGATGCCATATACCATTGTATAGCCCAGCGCGATGATGGCGACGATCGCGCCGTTTGATATCCCGATAATTAGAAATTGAACCAGTTGAAGCGGATTGGCTTTAATAGCAGCGTAAACCACCGGAATATCCAACCCCACAATCGGACCAATAAGGAAAACGATATAAAGAACAAGCGTGGCGATGGCGAATCGCCTCCAGTTAAATTTTTTTCTGGCGGTTTCCATGGTTCTCCTCTTTTATGTGCTCTTCAAAAAGGATGGGGGGCGGCATATTGTGCCGCCCCCGACTTGCGAGAGAAATTAACCTTACTTGAACGTTCCGACGGCTACATAAGCACCGCCTTGAACCTGATAGAAGCTCATATCGGTCAAGCTTGTATCACCATTTGCATCGAATGACCAGGTGCCGAGAGCGCCGTCAAAATTCTTGATGGCGAACACTGCACTGTTGATCGCAGCGCGGTCGGTGGGGTCGCCACCAGCGGCGCAGACGTCTTCGATTGCGCGAAGTGCAACACTCATGGTCTCATAACCATATACAGAGTAAGGCTCGGTCAATGGGCCATACTTGGCTTCGTAGTCAGTCACAAACTTCTTACCAGCGGCGGGAAGTTCAGAGAAAGGAACGCCAGCGACGGAGGCGTACACGCCAGCAGCGACATCGGCTCCAGCGCCGTCAATGAAGGCCTGGGTCTGGATGCCATCGGGACCGACGAACTTGACGGTCTCGTTGTCGCCCATGATCGCAACCTTATCCTTGAGCAACTGGGATGCATTGCTGTCAACGACCATACCAACATAGATTGCATCAGGAGCGCCGCCATCATTGCTGGTGGAGATCTTGGTCATCAAAGCTTTGTAATCAGCAGCCTTGGGATCGATACCTTCGTGGCCGACAACGGTCAAACCGATTTCGGCGGCGGTGGCTTCGAACACATCAGCAACACCCTTACCGTAGAGCTGTTGATCATCGAGGATGTAAACGGTGGTGGCGCCAAGGGATTTCACGAAGTTGGCGGCAACTTTGCCTTGAATATCATCAGCGGCAACAACGCGAGAGTAGGAGCGAGATCCGGTTGGATAGTAGGAATCGGTTACGCCGGGAAGATCCTTGTCAGCCTTGGTCAAACCAGGGTTGGTGTTGGCGGGCGAGATCATTGTTAAAGGACCAGCCTGATTCAAGATCGGAATGGAGAGCTTGGCAGCGCCAGAGTTGAATGTACCGAGATAGGCGATAATCGAGGCATCGGCGGCGGCCTTGTTGGCGTTCTCAGTTTCAATCGCAGGATCCCACTGGCCGAGAGCGGCAGAGGCATCATCCCAGGCTTCGTATTCGATGGTGTACTTGCCACCACAGGCTTTTGATTCAACCTGCTCGAGGCGCAACTGCATCGCGTTTACGATGGTTTGGGTCTGAGTTAATGAAGAACCAGTCATGGGGAGGCTGGAGACGATCTTGAGGGTGGAACTCGCGCCACCACCACCGCCACCGCAAGCTGCGAGGGCCATGCTGGCGATAACGAGTACAGACAGTACAACGAAGAAACGCTTATTCATTTTTCTTACTCCTCCAAAATTATGTTAGGTGAATTCACATTCCCGTAGCTACGGGACACAACCGACAGCAGACAATACCTTACAATGTCAGCCTCACCTCCTTTGGTAAAGATACCTTCATATACAAAGAAAGCCCGAAAAACCTTTTCAATACGGATTTCCATGGCTTTATTTTTTTAAACCGCTAAATTGGCCTTTCTATTTTATTAAGTCGCAATAATACGGTGGTTTTTGTCTCTGGTCAAGTGTTTATAAATGAGACTTTATGGCTTTCCCAAAACGTGATCCCAAATCAGTTCCCTGTAAAAAGATGGATTTTAGTGATTTTACGATTATTTTTTTTCATGCGGTTTGTAAAGGAGTTGTTCGCGAATACGCAGATCTGTATTGCGGATTTTCATGGCAAGGTCGGCAGCCAGATTGTACATTAAACGGTAGCCAAGCTGAGGGTATGTTTCGCATAATATAATCAATTTGTCACGTTGTATGACAATTAGCCGGGTATCTTTTTGCACTGCGCGTGCCGAAGCGGAACGGAGTCCCTCATCCACCAAAGCCACCTCTCCAAAAGATTGGCCTCTTCGAAGGACTGCAACGGTTGTTTCTTTTTTTTCAAAGTCGCCTGTTGCGCTGCGATTGATCAAAATATCCACTTCACCTTGCGCGATCACATACAATTCCTTGCTGCTGCTATTTTCCTGAAAAATGAGTTCATCTGCATTAAACACAATTTCCTGACAAAGGTTTCCCACCAACTCCAATTGTGTTGGTGTGAATTGATAAAAGATATCGCTCTGCTTCAGGAAATTGACAAGTTTATTCATGAAATTGAAATCCTTTTCAAGAGTTTAACATATTCATGGATGAAGTGCAACGCGTCTTTCTACGGGTAGGCCTGATTCAGCCAATCGAGCGGATCTGCCTGCACGCCGTTCACCCACAATTCCCAATGCAAGTGTGGACCTGTCACACGGCCTGTACCGCCCACCAACCCGATCACTTCATTTTGTTGCACCATTTGGCCGACCTGTACCCGAATCTCTGATTGATGCCAGAAACCACTGTACACGCCCCAGCCATGGTCAATGATCGTTGCGTTTCCTCGCACGGTTAGAAACCCTGCAAATACAACTTGCCCGGCCGCAGGCGCGGTGATGGGCAGCCCCGTTCCACCACCATAATCAAGCCCAGTATGGAACCCTTGAACTTGCAGGTTTGTGCCTTGTCCAATATAAGTGCGGCGATTGCCATACTTTGAAGTAAACAAAGCGAACTCAGGATATGCAATTGCAGGGGAAATGAACTGACCATTCCAATATTTTGTTGGATTGGAAGGCATCGTGATTTGTATTAGCTGCTGTTGTTCAGGTTCTGTTGAAGCGGGGTCAATGGTGGCAGGGTCAACATACAAAAGCGGATCGTCCGGATAATTTCCAGAGACAATCAAAATCGATTGTTCGTAGGACTGAACGCTTCCATCAGCGAGTGTTGCATCGAGGCGCAATGGATAAACCCCAGGCTCAAGCAAAGCATGTACACCTTGAAGCGCCACCTGTGTACCATTCTCCGCTGGAAAGAAATGCAATGGATGGTCAACAAGTATTCCACTCAACGTTACTGCGGGTATGGTTTGCACAGTAATTACGCCTGTGCCGCCCTGTTTGATTGGAAGGTCGCGTATCTCTGCGCTGATAAATGCGGATGGCAAACCGCTAATGTTTTGGTCTGCGCTTTCGCCGCTTGCGAAGAGTGTGTCTCCCGGCAGTCCATCCCATGAACCTTGCAGGCCATTATTACCTGCAAGCGTCCATACATCCGTATTTTGCTTGACTGCCAATTCCAGCAGAGATTCCCCTGTGCTGGTTGACATGCGTGTGTTGAGAATTTTATTTTCATCCTGCGCAGGAACGATCATCCCCACGCCAACATAGAATTGACTGGGACTGATCACATGATTCAACTTCTTGAACACGGCTTGCGACACTTGAGTCCGTCGAACCAGGCTTCGGAATGAATCGCCAAAGTTGACGACTTCCACATTTAATATTCCAGTAACTCCCTCCAGGCCGGGAATGATAAGCTGCTGTCCCGCATCCAGTTGGTTGGGATCTGAAATTCCGTTGACAGACATCAGCTCATTGATGCTTACGCTGAAAAATTCCGCGATGGAAGAGAGACTGTCGCCTGATTGAACAATGTAAACAGGCCCGCTTGCCTCTTGAGCATACGCAGGCTTGGATGAAATTAAAGTGGTTAGAAGAAATATGATGATTATTGCGCGTTTAAACATTCTTGAATTCGACCTTGTCGCCAATTTCGTAATCCCCCCAGCGGTCGGGGTGTATCTCCAAAGTGTATTTTGCGTCTGCTTTGGGAAAGTAAGCAGGTCGCCATGATTTTGCGATGATTTTGTCCACAACCGTCATTTCCGAATTGATCCAAAAGACTGCCAGATCAAATGGAACGAAGAACATGTGGATGGATGTGTCGAGGCGTGAATCACGCTTTTCGACCAGAAGCAGGCCCTCGTTAAGTCCGAGGCGGGAACGGAACATGAGTCCGCGTAAGCGGCATGGAAACGAATCGCAGTATCCCACATGTGCAGGTTGTTCAATCGCTCTGGTCAGATTGTTGATGTGGATGGGGCGCGGCATGGTGTGGTAACTAATGAACAGGGCGGCCATTCCGCCGCCCTGCAACGATAAATTTTATTTTCAGGATGTAGCTTTTTGGCCGAGTATTCTTTCCACGCTGTCCATTAGTTCCTGCGGACCGAAAGGTTTGGCGATGTAGTCATCCACCTTTGCGATATGCAGCCCGAGGACCTTATCAATGTTTTGCGCTTTTGCGGTGACAACGATCACGGGAATGTTGCGTGTTGTTTGGTCGGCTTTCATTTGTTGGTATACTTCCCAACCATCCATATCAGGCATCATCAGGTCAAGAAGCACAAGGTCAGGAAGCAATTCGCGCACAAGGCGGGCACCCTCAACCCCACCTGTTGCGCCATGAACCTCGTAACCACGGCGGCCAAGAATGAGTCGAATAAGATCGATCATCTCAGGCTCATCTTCTATGCAAAGAATTCTTTTGACAGTTACATTATCCATTTTTTTTATCCTGTCTCTTAAAGCAAGTTTACCATAAAAAATTTTCAAGGGTTAATCATGAAAATCATTACCTGGAATGTGAACGGCATTCGTGCCGCGCTTGGCAAAAATGCATTGGACTGGGCTTTTGCGCAGCAGCCTGATGCGTTGTGCCTGCAAGAGGTAAAGGCACGCGAAGAACAGTTAAATGAAGAGCAGCACGCGCAACTGCAATTGCCGTATGTGTGGAATGCAGCGCAGCGTCCGGGTTACAGCGGCGTGACAACCTTCTATAAAGAACAACCTGATGAGATCGTGATGGGCATGGGCGATGACGAATTTGATGTGGAAGGGCGCGTCATTCAGACCGTTGCGGCTGGTTGCCGTCTATTCAACATTTACTTCCCGAATGGTCAGCGCGGACAACAGCGCGTGGGTTATAAACTCGCCTTCTATTCCCACTTGTTGAAATTATGCGACGAGCTTCATAAAAGAGGCGAGAGCATTATCATCACCGGGGACTTCAATACATCCCATATGCCTATCGATTTGAAGAATCCCAAGGCCAATGAAAAAACTTCAGGCTTTCTGCCTGAAGAGCGTGAGTGGGTGCAAAATTTTTTGGGTCACGGTTTTGTGGATGTGTATCGACATTTGTATCCCGATAAAGTTCAATACACCTGGTGGACGTATCGCCTCAACGCGCGTCAGCGCGGCATAGGCTGGCGTTTGGATTATTTCCTGATTTCCGAAAATCTTCTTCCGCGAGTGAAGGATGTGATCATTCACGAAAACGTGATGGGTTCAGATCATTGTCCCGTGGAGTTGGTGTTGATATAGGTTTGTTTGGTACTACCGCTTTTAATGGGAAACCCCAAAACCTTAGCCACGAATTTCGCTAATTTGCACGAATCGATTTAATAAATCCGCGCAATCAGCGGCAAAGAACTCAACGTTTGTCAATCATCCCACCAGAAACGGGAGAGCCATTTTTTTTATTTTTCCAAAGGCGGGGTTTCTGTGCGATCCAAATTTGTATCATCCCATGAAGCCGGGTCGTTGAGCGACTCCAAATGAGTGAATACTGTGGAGTTTGGCAGGGCATGACGGATATCCGCTTCTATGTTTTCCAATAAACGATGACCGCGATGGACTGTCCAGCGGCCGGGGACAATTACATGAAGCGACACAAATTTTCTCGCACCTGATTGACGTGTTCGAAGGGCGTGAAACTCCACACCTTTTTCGGCGTAGGGTTCCAGTGCTTTTGTGACAAGGTTTTGTTCCTCAACCAATAGCGCGGTATCCATTAATCCCAGCGCTGACATTTTCACGATACGATATCCAGACCAGATGATGTTCGCCGCGACAATGAACGCGACAATTGGGTCCAATCGCTGCCAACCGGTAATGGCAACCAGACCGACACCGATCAGAACTCCCCCCGATGTCCACACATCCGTCATTAAATGATTCGCATTGGCTTCCAGTGTGATGGATTGATAGCGTTTGCTTGCTTTCATAAGGATCAGCGCCACGATCAAATTTACAAGTGAAGCCCCGACTGAAACCGCCAATCCCAGCCCGACTTGCTCAAGCGGCTTTGGGGTGATAAGCCTGGGAATGGCGGTGATGATAATGCTGATGGCGGCGATGACGATCAAAGTCCCTTCAACGCCGCTTGAAAAATATTCGGCTTTGCTGTGACCGTAGGCGTGGTCTTCATCTGCCGGGCGGGCGGCGATGGTCAACATTGCCAGCGCCATTAGCGCGCCAACCAGGTTAACCAGAGATTCCAGCGCGTCGGAAAGCAGACCGACCGAGCCTGTCAGCAAATAGGCGATGGTCTTTAGGGCTATGGTGAGAACGGCGGCGCCAATGGAAAGCCAGGCAAAGCGTGTAAGAAATGAGCGGTTATTAGGGTCTATTGTCATGGTTTATGGAAACTATTGTAAGCATAAATTTAGATAATGAAAAGTGATGTTCGTCCCTGAGACTCTCAGAGCGAAACCAAAGCTCGATAGTTTTTGCAGGCAGTTTTCAGTTAAAAGAGAGCCGTATTAGAGAATCATATAAATTTCCCTTTTACGCTTAGTCTAAGGGGTGGTCTTGGTATAATCGGACCGTAAGTCATATTTGGAGGATTCTGTGAATTCCCGTAGTCAATCGATTTTTGTGTACATCCTTCTGTTCGTCGCCATCGGCGCCATGCTTTACATGGGTTTCCGTCAGAATCCCAGCGCGGCTGAGCCACTTACCATTAATCAAGTGGCACAAAAAGTGCAAAATGGTGAGGTCGCTCGCATTATTATTGAGAGCGATAATACCATTACCGTGGTTTATACCGATGGGACAGAAGAAGAAGGCGTTGAATCTCGTAAAGAGTCAAATGCTACTTTGGTGGAACAGCTTAGCAGCCTTGGCGTTACGACCGAGCAACTTGCCCCTGAAAATGTCATTATCGAAGTTCGTGCTCCTTCCGTTTGGGGAGGCGTACTGAGCGGCGCGTTATATCTTCTGCCCGTTTTATTTATGGGTGGCGTGCTCTGGTTTATTTTCCGCCAGGCACAAGGCAGTAATAACGCGGCCATGTCCTTTGGTAAAAGCCGTGCCCGTATGTTCAGCGGCGAGCATCCCACCGTCACATTTGCTGATGTGGCCGGCGCTGAAGAATCAAAACAGGAACTGGCAGAGATCGTTGAGTTCCTCAAAGAGCCGCAGAAGTTCATTCAACTCGGCGCGCGTATTCCGAAGGGTGTTTTACTGGTTGGCCCTCCAGGCACAGGCAAGACCCTGCTTGCAAAAGCGGTTTCCGGTGAAGCGGGTGTCCCGTTCTTCTCGATTTCTGGTTCTGAATTTGTTGAGATGTTCGTAGGCGTTGGCGCGAGCCGCGTGCGCGATCTCTTCGACCAGGCCAAGCGACATTCCCCCTGTATCATTTTCGTGGATGAAATTGATGCCGTAGGCCGTCAGCGTGGAGCGGGTCTTGGCGGCTCGCATGATGAACGCGAGCAGACGCTGAATCAAATGCTGGTTGAAATGGACGGCTTTGATACAGATACGAATGTGATCATTATCGCCGCAACCAACCGTCCCGATATTCTTGATCCGGCATTGATGCGCCCCGGTCGTTTTGACCGCCGCGTCACATTGGATCGTCCTGATGTCAAAGGCCGTGAAGCAATCCTCAGAGTACATGTCAAGGGCAAGCCCTTGGATCCAGCCGCTGACCTTGCTACCATTGCTCGCGGCACGCCCGGCTTTGCAGGCGCTGATCTGGAAAATCTCGTCAATGAATCTGCGATTTTGTCTGCCCGCCGCAACAAAAAATCAATCGGCCAATCGGAATTGGAAGAGGCCATTGAACGCGTTGTCATGGGACCTGAACGTAAATCCAGGCTCATCTCCGACGAAGAGAAGCGCATCATTGCCTACCATGAAGCTGGTCATGCGATAGTGGCAAACGCCATCGCTGAAGCAGACCCCGTGCAAAAAGTGACCATTGTGGGCCGTGGACAAGCCGGCGGCGTGACCTGGTTCCGCCCTGACGAAGACCGCATCCTCATGTCACGCAAGAAGATGCTTGCCACATTGGCAATGGCCCTTGGTGGCCGCGCCGCTGAAGAATTGATCTTTGATGATATTACTTCCGGCGCATCCAACGATATTGAGCAAGTGACAAGCATGGCGCGTGCCATGGTCAAACGCCTTGGCATGAGCACTGAAATGGGTACCATGTCCTATGGTCAAAAAGAAGAGATGATCTTCCTTGGCCGTGAAATTTCAGAACAACGTGATTACTCCGAAGCAGTCGCCGAGCAGATCGACCGCGAAGTCCGCAAGATCGTGGAAGATGCCTACAAAACTGCCAAGCTGACCGTCAAGAAATATCGCAAGCAATTGGATATCGTAGCGCAGAAACTTCTCGAAGTTGAATCAATCAACCGCGAAGATTTCGAACTGCTTTTCCCAGCGCCTTTCGGCAAGAAGAAGAGTGGTACACCGCAATTGGCGTAGTAAAGAGTAATAAGTGAGAAGCAAGAAAAGAGTCCTCTGAAATTCAGAGGACTCTTTTTACTTTTTACTGCACTTATTTTCCTTCTTTATGCTGTCTCACCAATTCACGTCTTAGGATCTTGCCAACGGTTGTCTTGGGCAGCTCAGTGCGGAACTCATAGTGGGTGGGAACTTTGTATGGAGCAAGATGTTCCTTGCAGAAAGCTTTGAGTTCCTCTTCGGTCAAAGTCTCACCGGGCTTCACAACAACCCACGCTTTGACAGTCTCGCCGCGATGCGGGTCAGGGATGCCGCCCACGCCAACTTCCAAGACTTTGGGATGATCCATGATCGCCTCTTCCACTTCGCGCGGCCATACCTGGAAGCCGCCGGGCTTGATCAGTTCCTTCTTGCGGTCAACGATATAGAAATAGCCGTCTTCATCCATGCGGGCGATGTCACCGGTGTATAACCATGTCGCGCCGTTCCATTGTCGCAGGGTATTGGCTGTTTCAGTGGGCATATTGTGATAACCCTTCATCACCTGCGGCCCGTTGATAATGATCTCGCCGATCTCGCCTTGCGGCATTTCGGTTTCGCCATCGTCGAGACTGATAATTCTCACATCCATATCTGGCAAAGGCATGCCGATGGAGCCTACTTTGTTTACCCCGTTCAATGGGTTGCAGTGTGTGCCAGTCGGCGCTTCCGAGAGCCCGTAAGCTTCGAATAACTTACCGCCCGTCAGGCGCTCAAACTCTTCCTTCGTTTCGCGCATCAATGGAGCAGAACCAGAGATGCAAGCCTTGATGGATGAAAGATCATATTTGCCTGCTTTGACATCCGGGTGATTATTAAGGCTGTTATACAGCAATGGAACGCCGGGGAAAATGGACGCCTTGTATTTGCTGATGTTGACCAGAACATCCTTCAAGTCGCGCGCGTTTGGCACCATCACCAAACTTGCGCCAATCACCATTCCAAAGTTCATGCCCGCCACCATGCCGTACACATGGAATAGCGGAATGCCCATCAACACTACTTCCTTGCCTTCCTCCAAACCAGTCATCCAGTTTTTGATCTGAAGTGTATTTGCAACTACATTGCGGTGCATCGCCACTGCGGCTTTGGGAATGCCGGTTGTTCCGCCAGAATATTGGAAGATCGCGGTATCGTCGGGGGTAACATCCACTTTCGGCTTGGGTGAGTTCGCGTGTTTCGCGAGCAGGTCTTTCATCCACACATCGCCGCTTGCCAGCTCATCCACATGGTCGCCTTCTTTTTTCTCCTTGAGGAGCGTGAACAATAAACGCGTGATCGGCGGAAGACTCTCTTTGATGTTTGTGACAATGATGCGCTTAATTTTTGATTTTTCGCGCGCGGCTTTCACCTTACCGTAAAAACGACTCATTGTGAACATGATCTCAATATTTGCGTCGTTTGCCGGCATGATGATCTCATCGACCGGGTACGTGGGATTCACAGCAACTACAGTCCCGCCCGCTTTCAGGATGCCAAAATACGCAACCACGAATTGCGGTATGTTCGGCATGAAGATTCCCACCCGGTCTCCCTTCTTCACGCCCATCTCGACGAGAGCGGCCGCCATGTGATCGGTCAGCGCATTCATCTCGCGATAAGAAATGACCGCGCCTTTAAATATCGTACAGGCACGGTCAGGATACTTGCGCGCAGCTTCCTCCAAAAAATGAAACAACGGCACTTTCGGATATTCAATTGATTGAGGCACACCTTTATCATAATGTGCCAGCCACGGACGGTTGCTCATAGTTGCTCCTCCTTCAAGGTATGATTGAAGTATATACAAACAAGAATCAAAAGTCAATCAATTGTCGAATGTATTTTTCGGTTTCTTCGATAACTCCATCTTTGACTCGGAACCACATAATACTTGGATCGGATTCCTTGAACCAGTTTGCCTGCCTTCTGACGAAAATACGGGTCACGCGTCTCATCTCGACTTTGACCTGCTCCTCGGTCAACAGGCCTTTAACTACGCTGACACATTCCCGGTACCCAAGTGCAGACATACTTGGCAGGGTGGGTGGGTAACCTTTTTTCAACAGCCCCTTCACTTCATCAATAAGTCCATTTGCGAACATGAGATCAATGCGTTCGTCCACGCGTTGATACAACTCAGGCCGTGGACGAGTCAAGCCGACCATAATCAGTTGATACGGTGATTCAACCTGCCCACGCTGCTCCGAGAATTTTCTACCCGTAGTCAAAATGACTTCCAACGCGCGGATTGTTCGCCTTACATTGCGGGCATCGATTTTTTCTGCTGCATCAGCATCGAGGATTCTTAGTCTAGCGTGAAGCCAATCTGAGCCTTTTTCTTGATTCATCCTTTCTAATTCATCCCTCATCCTTTTATCTGCCACAACCTCAGGCGGAGTCCATCCTTGAGTCACCGCGCGGATATATTGTCCTGTACCTCCAACCAAAAAGGGCAGTTTGCCGCGCGCGTGAATATCGGCAATGATCTCTTTTGCTTTTTCCTGAAAGACCGCCAGACTTAATGTTTCATCTGGATTCACAATGTCAATTAAATAATGTGGCACGCGCGCCAGATCTTCACGCGAGGGCTTGGCTGTGCCAATATCCATGCCGCGATAAAAGAGACGTGAATCAGCAGAGATGATCTCGCCGTTCAATCTTTCCGCGAGTTGGATGGCGAGTTCTGTTTTGCCGACAGCGGTCGGCCCGATGATGAGAATGAGGGGAAGTTTGGATGGCATCTTTTTGGCAGGAAGCCGTTATCTTTCCAATGCAGATTCGGCAGGATTGGCTGGGTTGTAATAAACGGTGACTGTTACTCCAATGGGATAACGCGCCACCGTCGCTTGTGCCTGGCCCATAACGCGCACATTAATAAACTGTTCGCCCGCCTTGATGGTTTGGCTTTGATAGTTTTTTTCATTTACATCATATTGATACACAACAACAGGGTATGTGGAATGGCTCCTTCCGCTTCGCCGAGATTGCACAGACGACATTAGCACTGTGCCTGTTGTGTTTTGCCAGGATTGTGTTGCCTGACGATAGGCCATGCTTTGCTGGTTACGCTTGTGTATAAAATATCCAATTCCTCCAATAACCAAAACTGGGATGGCAACACTGCATATTATGCCTGCGATACCGCTAAATATTCCAAAGCCAGTGATGATCCAACTTAGATTGTCCATAAGAGTCTCCTGTTCTATAAAGTTATTGATTTCGCTTTTCGTTCCAGCGGGCAATAAACCCGCAGAGGATGGCGAAATCGAGACCGATAAAAATATCAAGAGCAAGATAAGGGAGGTTGAATATGCTTCGATATGCAAAACCGCCCTGCTCGAAGAAAACGAGTGGAAAGCCCGCACGGGAAATATCGTCAGCGCAGAAATCTGCCCCTAGTAAAGCTGGCAGGCCGCAGTCAGAGAGAAGATGCGCGGCAAAAAGATTCGCGAGGATCATGATGAAGAGTCCGATCAAGAATCCGTTGAGAAATGTTCGGGAGTGTGTCATCCTATCATGCAGTCCTTATGAATCCTGGTTTGTCTTTCTGGTAAACTGTTAAAAAATTATCCCCGTCCATTTTAACACCTTGGGAGCGATTATGATCAGTTGGCAGGAACTTACCATTGATGTTTTTGTCGAGCAGTTGAACACGGCCTATCAAAGAACGTATGGGGATATTGATCAGGATTTTGGCCGCATCGTGGCCTGGTGCGGACGGCTGGCGCTCGAGAATATTGCGAACTCGGATGCGCTCTTTCATGATGTGGACCATACAATTATGGTTTCGCTGGCGGGGCAGGCGATCATTGAGGGAAAACATTTGCGCGAGGGCGGCGTGACTCCACGTGACTGGATGCACTTTATGATCGCGGTATTGTGCCATGATATTGGATATGTCAAAGGGGTTTGTAGATATGACCTGAACGATACCTTTGCCACAGGGGTTGGGAATGAAACTGTTTTTATTTCACCCGAAGGCACGGATGTTGCGCTTACGCCTTATCATGTGGATCGCAGTAAGTTGTTTGTGCGTGAACGGTTTGAAACGGGGCTTCTTCAGGATATGACAAAGCAATTGGATACAGATTTGATCGCTTCGTATATTGAGATGACCCGCTTCCCGTCGCCTAATGGCGAACTATATCAAGACACAAAAGGATTTGGCGGCCTGGTGCGCGCGGCGGATTTTGTCGGTCAGTTGGGCGACCCCGATTATCTGCGCAAGGTTCCAGCCTTGTTCTATGAATTCCATGAGTTGGGGTTGAATGAAACCTTTGGTTATCATGCGCCAAATGACCTGCGCAAGAATTATGCTTCGTTTTATTGGAAGAGCGTCAATCCCTTTATACAGGACGCTCTGCAATACTTACGTTTGACCGAGGATGGCAAACAATGGATTGCGAATATGCATTCACATGTGTTTGATTCGGAGCATGGGTTACACGAATGAGGATTTTTATGGTGATTCAACCAACCATGCTAATGGATTCGGTTCGGATTGATTGTCAGCGTTTATGGTAAATACACAGTTCGTTGAAAGATCTACAAGAGAGCCAGCAGTTGCTATTTGCTTTGAATCTGGCGACCAGACAATACGTCCTGTTTCTTGATGAACAGTATATTGTTGAGCTTGATCTGATGCAAGATCGTAAACTACCAGCTTTTCATTGTAATTAAAGAACACATAACTCAATTTCTTTCCATCGGGTGACCACTCAATCAAAGTTGCCCCAGTATCAGCAGTATCTATTTCTTTTATTTCCTCGCCATTTTTATTAATAATGTAAATCTTTTTGTTGCCTGCCGCAACAGCAATATACTCATTATCTGGCGACCATTTGGGCTTAGTCCCAAGATCAGCAGATGATCTACTCCAAAGTACGTTTTGTGTATTACGATCACGCATGATAAACCCCCACTTTCCTATACTTTCTCCGGGAAGTTCCCCGCTCAAATAAACCATGCGACTAAGTGTGGAGTCGAAAATGACCGATGGTTGGTCGCCTCCAGCATACCAATTATTCGGGCCCAGTGAAAATAGATCATGCAACCCTGTAGTGGTTTCATCCACATTTCCAGTATTGCTATCAAGGGTAATAATAGATCCATCAAAATGGGAACGCTCAACGAAGATTATATTGTTGTTGTCTAGCCACCCATAAAATACCCCGTCAATTTTATCCTTCGTTATTAATTCTGTTGGAGTCCCATCGGCTGAAATAATAACTACATTTCCACTTTTGATGTCAAAGAAGGCTACCTTCTCGTGATCAGGCGAAGAAGCAACGTAAGGATTAAATGCCCCTTCTGTATTAGGAATAATATATTTTTGTCCATCCTGCACATCATAAAAATATAATCCCATATCAGGACTCATATCAGGCACTTGGAAGATAATTTTTCCCTCAGATTTTACGGGCAACACACCACCCGATAAATTACAGGATTTTTGGGACTCCTGTGTAGTTGCTAAATTAGCTGTTGGCGTGCTCAAAGACTGTATCATTTGAGTGCCAATTGCTGCTGGAGATGGCTCAACCCCATTCGAGAATGTGCAACCAGATAATAGAATAAATAGAAAGAAAGTAATGTTTCTTATTCTTTTCATAATGCATTTATGGTGGCGTTTGGATTTTTTAGCTCTTTGAATATTCGCGGATATTATCTGTGGCTTCGTCCAGTCTGGTTACTTCTTTTTCGGTCAAGCGCCAGCCTGCGCCGCCTGCGTTATTTTCTGCCTGCTTTAAATTTTTAGCGCCCGGTATCGGGAGTGCGCCTTTGCAGATCAGCCAATTTAATGCAACTTGCGATACGGTTTTATTTTCATGATCGTGACCAATATCTGTAAGCAATTTTATAACCGGCGGAAGCTTCTTGAGCAATTCCGCGTATTGAGAACCGCGCACACCGGGCGGGGGATTCGCCGTTGAGTATTTTCCTGTCAGCAATCCTTTTTCGAGCGGAGAGTATGCGATCAGGCGAATGCCGAGTTCCTTGCAGCGCGCCAGCGTGCCGTTCTTTTCCACCTCGCGGCTCAGCAGGCTGTAATGCACTTGATTGGAAGCCAGTGGGATTCCATGTTGCGCGAGTGTTGAGTAAGCGCGTATCATGCGCTTCTCGCCGAAGTTGGATACGCCCACGGTGCGGGTCAGCCCGCGCTTGATACATTCCACCATGCCTTCCATCATGGTTTCGGGAGTCATCGTTACTGAAGACCAGTGGATTTGATACAAATCCACAGAGTCCAATCCCAGGCGTTCCAGGCTGCCTTTCAGCGCTCGTGGAAGGAATCCTTTTGTAAATCTCCACGGCCACGGAAAGAATTTGGTCGCCACCAATACAGGCTGTTCAGTTTCCTTTATGAATTTACCAAGCAATCTTTCAGAATAGCCGGAGCCATAAATTTCAGCGGTATCAATGAATCGAACGCCGAGGTTGAGCGAAGCGTCAAATAGTTCACGAAGCTCTTTATCTGTGTGCGTTTGCCCATATCCCCAGACGACGCGGTCGCCCCATTGCCAGGCACCCAGTCCAATTTCAATAGCATGTAAAAAACGTGTTTCATTGCTGATTTCGGTCACAGTGCCCTCCGATAAGATTTCGTATTTTATCTTAAAATATCACTTTCCCCAAAAATTCAGGTTACAATTCAGCCCGTTCAAAATTTGGAACTGATGGAACGCGAGACTCTACCTCCTCATAAAATGTGGAAGGGGGATGGTGGGGTTTGGCGCTCCCTGAGTTCCGGGAGGCCCCTGTGACATTTAATTTCAATGCGCGGGATATAGAACCCGCATCTGACCTAAGCCGACGGCTGGGTCTGTCCTTTTCCAATTTAGCTTTGCTGACGCGTGCCCTGACTCACCGTTCTTATGTCAATGAGCATCCCGAAGCGGTGGAAGATAACGAGCGCCTTGAGTTCCTCGGCGATGCTGTATTGGATTTCATTGTTGGCGCGTGGGTGTATCACCGTTTTCCTGAATTGCCCGAAGGCAACCTGACAAAAATGCGCTCCGCACTGGTCCGCAATGAACAGTTGGCAAAATTTGCGCGCAAGTTGGATTTGGGACGCGCACTTCGGCTTGGGCGGGGAGAGGCTTCTTCGGGCGGTCATGACCGGGACAATTTGCTTGGTTCTACTTTCGAGGCGCTGGTCGGCGCTTTGTTTTTAGACTCAGGCCTCGGTGCGGTGGATGCGTTCGTTAATCCAATTTTGGATGAAGCTCGCGGCCCTGTCCTGGATGAGATCAGTGATTCAAAAAGTCAATTGCAGGAATATGTGCAATCACACAAACTTGGTACCATCCACTATCGCGTGGTTGGCACAAGCGGACCCGACCACGCGGTTACCTTTGAAATGGTTGTGGAAATTGCTGGTGAAATAAAAGGCTCTGGCAAAGGCACAAATAAAAGTTATGCTGAACATGCCGCCGCACATGATGCGCTGAATAATTTGGGTGTGTTGTAAATACTGGTGGTCGAGTAGCCCCGCGTGCTTTTGCGGGGCGTATCGAGACCACATAAAATCCAAAATCGGAAATCGAAAATTAAAACATGCCTCTTCGTCTAAAATCACTTGAACTGCAAGGATACAAAACTTTCGCGTCGCGTACAGTCTTTGAGTTTGCGAGCGGAATTACCGCGATCGTTGGGCCGAACGGTTCTGGAAAATCGAACATTGCCGATTCTCTGCGCTGGGTGTTGGGTGAGCAATCGTATTTGCTGCTGCGTGGCAAGAAAACAGAGGACATGATCTTCTCCGGTTCCGAACACCGCGCGCGGGCTGGCATGGCACAGGCTACGATCACCTTCGATAACACTGAGCAATGGCTTCCCGTTGATTTCTCTGAAGTTGCGTTGGCGCGGTATGCGCACCGTGATGGACATAATGATTATTTATTAAATGGTCAGCATGTGCGTTTGCGCGAGATGAATGAATTGCTGGCGCAGGCTGGCCTAAGCGAGCGGACCTATACCATCCTTGGTCAAGGCTTGGTGGATGCTTCCCTCGCTTTGAAGGCTGATGACCGCCGTCGTTTGTTCGAAGAGGCCGCCGGTGTTGGGTTATATCGTTCCCGTCGCGATGATGCCTTGAAGCGCCTTGAGAATACCGAACGCAATTTGGAACGCGTGCTCGATATTATGGCCGAACTTGAACCGCGCATCCGCAGTTTGGAGCGGCAGGCCAAGCGCGCCATTGATTTTGCCCGCGCTCAAGCGGACTTGAAAAATGTCCTGCTCGACTGGTATGGCTTTCACTGGCATCGCGCTCAACGCGACCTGACCGATATCCGCGAGACGGTGCGCACTCAGGAAGTGCGTGTGCGCGATGCTCGTGCGGTTCACGAAAAAACACAGGCGGAATATTTATCCTTCCGCGAGCGGCTTTCTGGGCTGCGGGCGCAGTTGAATGGATGGCATCGCCAGTCTGCAGAATTGCATAATCGTCGTGAAGCCATCAGCCGCGAACTGGCTGTTCTTGAAGAACGCCGCCGCGCTTTGACGAATACACAGGCATCCATTCTTTCCGACCAGGAACATGCGTCGGATGAATTGCATCTTGCGAACACACGCTATGGGGAAGCCGTACAGGATTTGGAACGTATTCAAAGCGAATACGAAGAAGCGAAACAACAGCTTTCAAACGCGCAGAACTCTTTGCAATCCCGTCAATCTGAACGCGCCGCGCAGGAAGAACAACTTGCAGACATCCACGCTCAAATTGAGCATCTCAGCCAACAGCGCGCCGAGAATCACGCGCGTCTGGATGAATTGAAATCACGGCTTGAATTGCAATCACAAAAGATCGAACAGACAAAATCTGCGATTGCAAAAGGCGAGAACCTTGCGGCCAAGGCCAAAACGCAATTTGATTCCGCTCACGAAGCACGTGAGTTGGCGAATTTTGCTTTGCAGGATGCCGAAGAAAAAGTCATCAATAAGAAAAATGAAGTCGCCGCAATTGATCGCGAGCGGCGTGAAGCGCTTGAAAAACGCACGAAGGAAGAGTCAGATCATTCACGTTTGAAAGCTCAGCTTGAAGTGCTTGAACAATCTGAGCAGTCGTTGGCTGGTTATGCCGAAGGCGCGCGCTATTTATTGGATGCCGCGCGGCAGTCCAAACTCACTGGTGCGCGCGGTGCTTTGAGCGCCGCACTGGACGTGCCCGCTGATCTTGAAATTGCCATCGCCGCCGCGTTGGGTGATACGCTGGATGCAGTTCTACTGGACGCGAATCAACTTGAAGATGCGTTGGGTTTGCTCGAAGCCAATGATGTTGGACGGGCAGCTTTATTGCCGATTATTCAGATCTCCGAGGTCTTAAAGACCTCGGAGATCTCTGACGAATTGCTTGGCGTTGCCTCTGAACTTGTCAACGCACCGGATGAATTACGCGGTGCGGTTCGTCTGGTGTTGGGGCAAACTTTAATTGCGCGTGACAGAACTTCTGCACGCAGGCTTATAAAGGATTTGCCGATTCATGCGCGAGTGGTGACTCTGCGTGGGGAAGTTTTCCGCGGCGACGGATTGATTATCGCTGGGAAGACCGCTTCATCCTCCGCCTTGAGCAGGCCGCGCCAAAAACGGGAATTCGAATCCGCTGTGAATGGGTTGCTTGCACTGATCGCTGATTCAAATGATGCGGTCGAGAGATTATCCAATCAACTGGCGGGGGCGCAGCGTGAATTGATGCAAGCCGAGTCGGATGCGCGCGAAGCCCGCGTCAGATTAGGGGAAACTCAAGAGAACGAGCAGCAGGCCGGGCTGGAGTCTGAATCGACACAGCGTCAGCTTGAGTGGCAGAAAAACCAATTGACACAGTTGGAATCCGAGGCGCGGGAATCTGCTTCGATCCAACAAAGATTGATTGAATCTCAAACCGAAGTGGAGAGACTCTCTTCGGAAGCGCAGTTGCAATTGAAGGATATTTCCGCCAGGCTGGCTGAGATGGCGGCGGATGAATTGCAGGAACAGAATTCATATTGGAGTACACGCGCGGCTGTGGCTGAACAAAGTGCGGCGGGTGCGATTGCGAAAAAAGACGAGCGCGCGAAAGAGATCATGCGTTTGGATTCGCGCCGCGTGGAATTGGCGTCGCGGTTGCAGGATGCTGAAAATTCACTGCATGGTCTTGATGCTGAAAAAAATAATTTGCGTGAGAATGAATCTGGCTTGCACGGTCAGATCGAAGCAATGCGAATTCAGATCGAGCCTGCTGAGAAGGATCTTGAAACAGCGGAGCAGGAAGAAACACGTTTGCAGGAATCAGAATCCAATGCGCAGAGAATCTTTGCAAATGCGGAGCGCGCGTTTGGTCAGGTGCAATTGGAGCAGACCCGTAAACAGGAAGCGTTGGAAAGCCTGCACCAAAAGATCACCGATGATTTTGGTCTGGTGATGTTTGATTATGCGGTGGATGTTTCTGGTCCAGTGCCGTTACCTTTGGATGGTATGGTAGAACAACTGCCTGTGGTAACTGAACTTTTACCTGAGACTGAAGAACAGTTGACGCATTACCGCACGCAATTGCGCCGCATGGGGCCGATCAACCCTGACGCGAAAATGGAATATGACCAGGAAAGTGAACGTTATGCGTTCATGAAAACTCAGATCGAAGATCTGCGAAAAGCCGAAATTGACTTGAAGCATGTGGTCGCTGAATTGGATGAGATCACCATACGGGAATTTGTCCGTACCTTCGATGCGGTGGACAAACAATTCCGCGAGACATTTGTGCGTTTATTTGGCGGAGGTTCCGCCCGACTTGCGTTGACCGATCCCGAAAATCTTGTAGAAACTGGTATTGAAATTGAGGCGCGTCTGCCGGGTCGTCGTGAACAGGGTTTGGCCTTGCTCTCCGGCGGTGAAAGAAGTTTGACAGCGATTGCGTTGGTATTTGCTTTGCTTAAAGTTTCGCCCACACCCGTCTGCGTGATGGATGAAGTGGACGCGATGCTCGACGAAGCCAACGTTGGCCGCTTCCGTGACCTGTTGGTGGATTTGAGCAAGGATACGCAGTTCATTATCATCACACATAACCGCAATACCGTGCAGGCCGCGGATGTGATTTACGGTGTGACAATGGGACGCGACTCTGCGAGTCAGGTAATCAGCCTGAGGCTTGACCAGGTTACTGATGATATGTTGAAGCGAACGTAAGGCGGAAGGCAGAAAGCGAAAGGCAGAATCACAGAGAACGAAAAAGCCCACCTCAAAATTGAGATGGGCTTTTATGTTGCATTTGTTGCGCTGGAACTTTACGGAGCTGCCTTGGCAGTTCCTGTAGCTGCGATCACAGCGTCAGTTGCGAGAGTGCTAAAGTTCGGGTCGCTGGGAATGTGCTGCTTCCACAGATCGAATGTTTCAACACCATATTCTTCGCGGGCGGCGGTAAGCCAGTCTGAGAAGACTTTGTTTTTCGCGGTGTCGTATTGTTCCGCTGTCAGCGGGCGGTCCTGTTTGGCGATCAGCTGAATGATATGAAAGCCAAAATCAGAAGCGACAGGTGTGGTTGTGTAGTCACCCGGGTTTTGTAGGGCAAATGTGGCGGTCTCAAATTCTGCGACCATTGCGCCGCTTCCAAAGAAGCCAAGGTCTCCGCCATTTTGCGCGGAACCAGTGTCAGTGGATAATTCCTGTGCCAGAACTGCAAAGTCTTCGCCGTTATTGAGCCGTTCGATCACTGTCAGAGCGGTGACTTCATCTGCCACTAAAATGTGACGCGCCCAAACCTGCTTCTCCACACGCGGAATATCGGCAGTCAATTCATCCAGAAGTTTTCTTTCCAATATCTGGAGATCAAAGAATTCAAGATAATCCTTTTCCTTGAGACCAAGTTTCTGCATTCTTTCCTGCGCATTGTTGAACTCGGTGTTGAAACCTTCCAATGTGTAGGGTGTGGCAGTCGGTGAGGCTGTGGCGGTAGGTCCCTGGGTTGCAGTGGGGATCGGTTCAAGTGTGGCAGTCGGCGTGGCGGATGGCTGCGCAGTTGCGGTCGCCTGAGCTGTGCCGGTTGTAACTTCAGGTGTTACAGTGAATTCCAAAGTAGCGGTTGGGAGCGGTGTTTTCGTAACGACCTTATACGCTTCCGCTGGAACTTCAGGCAGTGTTACCTCTGTCGGAGTCACTGTTGGGGTGGGGGAACCGTTTGGAAAAAATGCGAATGAGCTTTGTTTCGCCTCGCTCAATTCGGCATCGCTGACTGTAATGCCGCGTTTGGCCGCTTCCAGGCGTATCAATTGTTCGTTGATCATCTGGTCAAGCACAGACTGACCGATGGTCTCCGGTGAATTGAGCTGGGTTTCGAGTTGAGTTAACTGTGTTTGCACATCCATGCCAAATAACTGGCCGTATTGTGCATATTGATTATATTGTGACAATATCTGCTGGCGCTGCATGCGCACACGCGGCTCAAATTGACTTGCCAGGATTTCGGTATCTCCAACCTTCGCAACAGGTTTCTGAAGCTGGAAGTAATTGATATCCAAATATCCATATACAAGCAAAAGTACAACAGCGGCGAGAATGCCAATGAAAGCATACAAAATAATGCGGCTTTGCTGTTGTTCACGTTGAAGGCGGGCAACGTGCTTCTTATGTAAAACGGCTTTCTTGCCCGAATCATTAGGCATATTCAAACTCCTTCATGCCCTCATGTTTCCCATCCTCTGGTTAAGAGAATTCAGGGAGAGGGATTTCGCGGTAATTAAATTCGGGGCATGGATGCTTTGCGCTCCCATGCCCCGAAACTATTTCGACAACTAGGAACGACCATCGTCCAGTGGCTTGCCGCTGAAAGGCAGAAATGCCACATGGCGGGCCTGCTTAACGGCTGCGGCCACCACACGCTGGTGCTTCGCACAGGCGCCAGTCTGGCGGCGAGGGCGGATCTTGCCTTCTTCGGTTATATATTTGCGGAGCAGGTCGGTCTTTTTGTAATCAATGACCAACAACTTATCGGCGCAAAATTGACAAAACTTGGGCTTTGCGAAAAACTTGCGGTCACCACCGCCGCCTTCGCCGCCTGAATAATTACGTTCTTCACTCATGATTTACTCCAAAAAACTAGAACGGAAATTCATCTTCCGCCATGGCAGAGCCATTATCGGCGGTGTTTGGCTCGCTATCCTGAGCATGGTTAATTGCATCGCGGCGGTCGCCCAGCATCATCATCTCGTTTGCAACGATCTCCACACTGGTATGTTTTTGACCTTCCTTGTCATCCCAGCGGCGGGTCTGCAAACGACCTTCCACATAAACCTGTTGTCCCTTTACGAGATACTGCTTGCAGATCTCGGCAAGGTTACCCCAGGCTACTACATTGAACCACTCTGTCTCACTGTGACGTTCCCCGTCCGCGCTATTCCACGAACGGCTGACCGCCACTGAGAAAGTGGTTACAGGCTTTCCTGAAGGGGTGTAACGCATCTCAGGATCTTTTCCAAGATGACCAATGACTTGAACTTTATTAAGGCCTCGGCTCATAATAAATCTCCTTGTAAATACCGCGCAATGCAAACAATAAATTAACCAGCCACAGAAAGCATATGACGAATAATTGGCTCCTGATAACGCAGATTGCGTTCCAGGTCTGAAGCGGCTGACGGATTCAACGTCATGTTCAATAGAACGAACTGACCTTCGCGATGCTTCTTGATGATGTACGCCAACTTGCGGCGTCCCCAAACATCAACCTTGTCAACACTGCCGCCAGATTCACTGATCCAGCCTTTAACCTTCTCAAGTAAGGCGTTAAAAGCTACCTCATCCAGATCGGGCTGGATTACACAAACTAATTCATACTTACGCATAGGGAAAACCTCCTTTCCATGGGTTTGTTCCTATTCAAGCCGTAGGCTTGCGAGGAACGGAAAGGCACGTGTTATAAAGACGTACCTAATTTAGCGGGCGAAGTTTACCACAAAACCTTCTCATGCGGATGAAGAAACCGCCTCTTTCTTAACTGTGAGCTGATTCCGTCCAAAAGGTGTTTTCTTGCCTCTTGATCTCGAACGTAGGGCGGGTTTACAACCCGCCAAACTTTACCTTTTCAAAAATTGTCAGGCTGGAAGCCTGACCTACTTGACATATTTACCTCACATAGATCGGATTGCTATAGATCCACCCGCGCTTCTTTCCGAGATACCTGCGATACGCTTCAATGCGATATACACCCGGTTCCGTAGTGATGTGAGTGCATGATGTTTGATTCTTCAAAGTTTGCACCGCCACCCCATCCTTTAGCAGACGAAGCTCTGCCGCAAATGGAAGTTTCGCCTGTAATGTAACACCGCCTTTTGCAGGGAGCTCGTCTCCCATGATCGCGGTTTTGTCGCGTCCCTGCGCCGTAAAGCGGAACCCGCGGGTGGGAGCGGGGAGATCATACCCAACGAAGCAATGACCCGCTGCCAGCGCGGCATAGATCGCTTTTTTATCTGCATTGACATCCCCGCTTAGTGAGTCCGCCAGCATCACATGCGTATTCACCGCGCGGAAGTGGAATTCATACGGGAAGATCACACGGCTGATCGGTCCCATGCTCAAATGCAAAGCATGCGCATCTGAGCCGCCAATTGCAACAACGTGCTGACCTTGCGATAGTAATTCATCCCATTTTTCAAGCGTGGCGGGAATTGGCTGATGCGCTACCAAAGACGGAAAAAAAGCATAGAAAGCGCCGTGTAATTTTGTCGGCACAACGGTTTTCAATTCGCTCAACGCATTCCATAATTCAATGCCGGTGTAATTTTGAACCGACCAATCCACCCAGGAAATATCAATTTCCTTGAACGCGGGCGTTTCGGGGTCATCAGGGTGGGCGATAAAAGATAATCCGCCGGCATCACGCACTTGATTAATGAGCAGCTGCGGGTTTTCTGCGAACGTCGCAAGTTCACGCCCGGCGCCGAAAACCAGCAAATGATTCTTTTGCGGGTCGCGCCCCTGGTCATGGACTTCCTCCCCGATCAGCATCATGATCTTCTTGTTCTTTTCCTTGTAGTACCCTTCAAACCCATGCACCAGAATATTGTGATCGGTTACGATCACCACATCCACGCCCGCGGCGATGGCCGCCTGGGCGATATCTCGATGTGTGCCCGTCCCATCAGAATAACGCGTGTGCATATGTAAATTGACTACCGCTTCGTGCATGAATTTCCTCTTTTATTGAGCGCTTTGGAAATTTTTAAAGATACATGGATTAAAGCACATTAAGAAAGACTCACAATTGCATTGAACCCATATTTGACGATTCACTTCTTGAACAGGTATAATTTGCCCGCTAATTTCAAGGAGGCACATTGTATGACTAACTTTCTAAATATTGCGCTGATTATAACCTCAGTGGGTTTGATCCTCAGCATCATCCTGCAGAGCAAGGGCGCAGGGCTGGGCGGTCTGACCGGTGCAGATACAGGTGGTGTGTTCACCGCCCGCCGCGGCATTGAACGCATTCTCTTCTGGGTGACGATCGGGTTGAGCGTGGTCTTTTTTGGCCTCGTGATGACCATCATCATTCTCGGACGCTAAAACTCAAGCGCCTGTAAGGGCCGCCTGTCCATTACCCTTACAGGGTGGCGGCGGCCTTTCTTTATTTCCTAAATATGAAAAGACTACGCTGGCAGATTTTGGTTGTGGCGGTCACCGTTGTGATCGTGGCTTTGCTGTTGCTCAGCCAACAACCAGTAAGTGTTATTACCTTGCCCGAAGCCGCACCCGGTGGAATTTACACCGAAGCACTGATCGGCTCCATGGGCAGGCTCAACCCCATGCTGGATTGGAACAACCCTGCGGACCGCGACATCAATCGCCTGATATTCAGTGGATTGATCCGTTTTGATTCGCATGGTTTGCCTCAGCCCGATCTGGCTGAAGCCTGGGGGACTTCTCCTGATGGCACGCTCTATAATTTCTCGATAAGACCCACTGCGGTCTGGCATGACGGCGAACCTGTTACCAGTGACGATGTTATCTTCACAATTGAGCTTATTAAAAGCGCAGGCTCACTTTTCCCGCAGGATATCAAAGATCTGTGGTCTCAAATCGAGATAAAGAGATTTGACGATAAGACACTTCAATTTAAACTTGCCGAGCCGTTCGCCCCATTTTTAGATTACGCCACTTTCGGTGTCTTGCCAAAACACCTGCTCGAATCTGTACCCGCTGACCAGCTTGCCAGCGCCGATTTTAACTTGCAGCCAATTGGCAGCGGCCCATATAAATTTGACCGCCTCATGACCAGCGGCGGGCAGATCACCGGCGTAGTGCTGGTGGTCAACGAAGATTATTACGTACAGCCTCCGTTCATCGAACAGGTTGTATTCCGCTTTTATCCGAGCTCGGCTTCTGCATTTGATGCGTATCAACAGGGCGAGGTGTTGGGGATCAGTCAGCTTACGAACGATGTGCTGCAACCTGCTTTGATGGAGCAAAATCTCTCTGTCTATACCAGCCGCCTGCCTCAATTGGGATTAGTCTTCTTAAATCTGAATAATCCCAGTGTGCCGTTCCTGCAAAATGAAAAAATTCGCCATGCGCTTTTGCTTGGCGTGAATCGCAATAATATTGTCTCGCATATCATGCAGGGACAGGCCATCGTCGCAGATGGTCCCATTCTGACGGGTTCATGGGCTTACTACGAAGAGATCGAGCATTTTGAATACGATCCCGATGTTGCCCAGACTTTGCTAAAAGACGAGGGATATGTGATCCCTGCCGGCGGCGGAGACATTCGTGCCAAAGACGGTCAATCTCTGACCTTTACGCTGGTTCACCCCGATGACACGGTCCACACTCAGATCGCTCAAGCCATTCAGACCGATTGGGCATTGATCGGCGTGCGAGTTGACCTGCAGTCAGTCCCCTACGATTCTCTGGTAAATGATTTCCTCACAACGCGTAATTATCAAGCCGCACTCGCCGACTTGAACACAGTGCGCATGCCTGACCCCGATCCATATTTGTTCTGGCATCAATCTGAGGCCACTGGCGGACAGAACTATTCGCAATGGGATAACCGCACTGCCAGTGAATTCCTCGAAACCGCCCGTACCGAAACAGATTTTGCATCACGTGCCCGTTTATATAGAAATTTTCAAGTATTGTTTGCCAAGGATATGCCATCCCTGCCTTTGTACTATCCTGTATATTCCTATGGCGTGGATTCGCAGGTACAGGGCGTGCAAGTCGCGCCGATGTATGACATCAGCGACCGTCTCGCGTTGATCAATGAATGGTTTCTCGTTACACGCCGCACGCTTGAACAAACTCCCGTACCAACCACTGCGCCATAAAAATATTTGTCTTATAACGTAGGGCGGGTTTTCAACCCGCCAAATTGTGTTTCAAAAACGGTCAGGCTGTAAGCTTGCCCATCTTGAGCTGCTTATGAAAAGGAGATTTTCCCATGTCAGAAGTTCAACAAGCTTTGGATTATGTTCGCGGAAATGGCGAACGCTACTTAAATGAATTGAAGGAATTCCTTGCGATTCCCTCCATTTCGACACTTGACGAAAACAAGGGCGATGTTCAACGTGCCGCTGAATGGGTGGCCGCACAGTTGCGTTCCATCAATATGGACAATGTACAGATCATGCCGACAGCGGGACATCCCGTTGTATACGGTGAATGGCTGGGCGCGGGAAAATCCGCGCCGACTGTGATGATCTATGGCCATTATGATGTTCAGCCTGTTGACCCGTTGGAATTGTGGACATCCGATCCGTTTGGCGCGGTGGTGCGCGGAGATTATTTATTTGCGCGTGGCTCTTCGGACATGAAAGGCCAGGTGATGGTTTCTCTCAAAGCGGTCGAAGCAATTGTCCGCACGACCGGATTGCCCGTCAACATCAAGTGGCTGGTCGAGGGCGAAGAAGAGATCGGGTCGGAACATCTCGGCGAATTCATCAAAAATAATAAGGAACTACTTGCCAGTGATTTTTGCTTGAATCCAGATGCGGGTATGATGGGCGCTGACAAACCGACCATCACAACAGGTCTGCGCGGCCTCGCATATTTTGAATTGAAAGTGTATGGGCCAAGCAAAGATTTGCATTCAGGCTTGTTCGGCGGAACCATTCACAACCCCGCGCAGGCCTTGATCGAGTTGATCGCGGGCATGCACGACAAAAATGGCAAGATCACTTTGCCCGGCTTCTATGACAAGGTCCGCAAGTTGAGCAAAAAGGAACGTGAAGATTTCAAGCGTCTGCCTGTCAGCAACAAGGAATTGATCGCGATGACCGGCGTGCCTGCACTATGGGGCGAGCCGCAATTCATTCCATCCGAACGCACTGGCGCGCGCCCGACTTTGGAAATCAATGGCTTGCTCTCTGGCTTTACGGGCCAAGGCTCCAAGACCGTTCTGCCCGCATGGGCGATGGCGAAGATTTCCTGCCGCCTCGTGCCAGACCAAACTCCCGAAGAAACATTCAAGCAGTTGAAGGCCTATCTCAAGAAGAACGCGCCCAAGACCATCAAATGGGAATTGATCAACCTGCACAACGCAGGCGCGGCCATTGTGGAAAGTGACTCTGCTGGCGTGAAGGCGCTTGCGCAGGCACTCGAAACGGTTTGGGGCAAACGCCCATACTTCAAACGCGAAGGCGGCTCGATCGGTTCCGTGGTTCTTCTGCAAAAATATGTCGGCGCCGATTCTTTGCTTACGGGTTTCGGTTTGCCCGATGACAATGTTCATTCACCCAATGAGAGACTTCATTTGCCGACCTGGTACAAAGGCATCGAAGCCTTCACTCACTTTTTCTATAATTTCAAATAAATTGTAGGGGCGGGGTTACCCCGCCCCTACGGAAAATATTGGCGGAAAAATTTAATGGAAGATCGAATAATTACTTACGGCGGACAGGCAGTGATCGAAGGCGTGATGATGCGCGGTCAAAAGGCGTATGCCATTGCCATGCGCGCGCCCGATGGCAGCATCGCGATTCACACCCAAAAACTTGCGAACGTATATCGCTCGGGTATTACCAAGATTCCCTTTTTGCGCGGATCAATTCTTTTATGGGATGCCCTCGGATTGGGAATGAACGCCCTGACGATTTCTGCGAACACCCAAACAGGCGAGGATGAAAAACTGGAAGGACCGGCTCTTTACTTAACCTTGGGCCTGTCACTGACCCTGGGCATTGGACTCTTCTTTTTGCTGCCCGCCGGCATTGGCGGACTCGCCGAACATTATCTCGGCTGGAGTTCCTGGCTCAACAACCTGGTTGAAGGTGTTTTGCGTTTGGTATTTTTGATCGCTTACATTTGGGGAATCAGTTTCATGCCCGATGTGAAGCGGCTCTTCATGTATCACGGCGCGGAACATAAGACCATCAACGCCTTTGAAGCGGGCGAAGAGTTGACTCCCGAAGTCGTGGCAAAATATCCCATTGAACACGCTCGCTGCGGGACTGCGTTTTTACTGACCCTGGTTTTGCTTTCCATTTTGGTATTTACTGCGCTTGGTCCCATGCCCATCCTGTGGAGACTCGCCACACGCATATTATTCATCCCTATCCTCGCGGGCATTGCCATCGAGTATATCCGCTGGACAGCGAACCATTTGGATAGTCCGTTTGTTCAAATGTTGATCAAACCCAATTTGGCTTTACAACACCTCACCACAAGCACCCCGGATAACTCCATGTTGGAGGTTGCGATCCAATCATTCCAATCCATGCGCAAAGCGGAGCAGGAAGCCGCGTAACGCGAACCGATGGCGACTTAAAATGCCGACGTTGACACGAACAATTCATTACTATTAGGGTCTTATGCTAGTTGACAAAAAGTCCTCAAGCGTGGTATTGGAGTTTCTGCTCAAAGAAACCAAACACGCGAGAGGACGCTCCAATGATAAACGACTTCAACGATTTTTGTACTTGGATGT